>NZ_WFQN01000093.1 GCF_015487065.1 Nitratifractor sp. | reverse complement strand
GCCGCGGACCGGAAAGACCGAACTGCTCAAAGAGGTCGCCCATGGCATCAGCCACAACAACCCCGACGCCGCTTTGATGGTCCTGCTCGTTGATGAACGCCCCGAGGAGGTCACCGATATGCAGCGCAGCGTCAAGGGCGAAGTCTACGCTTCCACCTTCGACCTGCCGGCACAAAACCACGTCCGTACCGCCGAGATGGTCATCGAGCGGGCCAAGCGCCGGGTGGAGCTGGGGCAGGACGTCATCATTCTCCTCGACTCCATCACCCGTCTGGCGAGGGCCTACAACACCGTCACCCCCAGCTCCGGCAAAGTTCTCTCCGGCGGGGTCGACGCCAACGCCCTGCACAAGCCCAAGCGCTTTTTCGGTGCCGCACGCAACATCGAAAACGGCGGCTCCCTCACCATCGTCGCCACGGCCCTCATCGAGACCGGTAGCCGGATGGATGAGGTGATCTTCGAAGAGTTCAAAGGAACCGGAAACGCCGAAGTGGTCCTCAGCCGCCACGTCGCCGACCGCCGCATCTACCCCGCCATCGACGTCACCAAATCCGGTACCCGCAAAGAGGAACTCCTCACCGACCCCGAAACCCTCCAGAAAGTCTGGGCGATCCGCAACGCCATGCAGAACATGGAAGAGGTCGAGGGCCTCAAATTCCTCTTCTCCAAAATGCTCAAGACCAAAAGCAACGAGGAGTTCCTCAGCATCATGAATGAAGGAGCGTAGTTTCGGGTGCAATGCACCCGAAACTACGGATTGAGAATTGAGAATGGAGGATGGAGAATTGAAAGGGGAGGGCCAAAACATTGTTTTGGATCGCTCCTTCGCTTTTGCTGTTCGCATTGTCAAACTCCATCGTCATCTGAACGAACATCATCGTATCTTTTCTCTGAGCGATCAGATCCTTCGTGCCGGTACCTCCATTGGTGCCAATGTCGTCGAAGCCCAGGATGCCCAAAGCGAGAAGGATTTTCTCCACAAAATGTCGATCGCTCTCAAAGAGGCACGGGAAACCCGATACTGGCTCTCTCTTCTGGCCGAGTCAGGGTACCTTGACAAAAGCGGCAAAGCTTTCGTCTCGCTCAACGAAGAGTTGGAAGTACTTCTCAGGCTGCTTGTCAGCATCATCAAAACCAGCAAAACAAAATGCCAGTAGAAACATTCTCCATTCTCCATTCTCAATCCTCCATCCGAAAACGCATCTGCGTTTTCGATTCCGGTCTGGGCGGACTCACCGTCGTCCGCTCCATCCGGGAGCGGCTGCCCGGAGCCGAGATCCTCTATCTGGCCGATACGGCCCATGCCCCCTACGGGGAGAAGTCCCACGAGGAGATCCGCCGCTATTCCCTGGCGATCGCCCGCTTTTTCGTCGAGGAGCAGGGGGCCGATGCGCTGGTCGTGGCCTGCAACACCGCCACTTCGGCGGCGATTGCCACACTGCGGGAACGCTATGGCGACCTTCCCATCGTAGGGACCGAGCCGGGGATCAAACCGGCTTTGGGCGCTACCCGGACAGGAAAGATCGGTGTGATGGCCACCCCGGCCACCCTGGCGGGAGAGAAGTATCAGGCGCTGGTGGATCGGCTCTGCGGAGTGCGGGAGGTGGAGCTCTTCGAACGGGCCTGTCCCGGGCTGGTCGAACAGATCGAAGCGGGAGCGATCGACGCGCCCGAAACCCGGGTGATGCTGGAGGAGTGGCTGGCCCCCATGCGAAGCGCCGGGGTCGATACGATCGTCCTGGGCTGCACCCACTATCCTCTGGCTGCCGAAGCGATCCGCCAGGTGATGGAGGTGCCGGTGATACTCATCGAGACGGGAGAGGCGATCGCCCGGCGTCTGGCGACGCTGCTGGGAGACGTGTCGGAAGAGGAAGCGGGGATTTTACGGCTCTTTTCGACCGGGGCCATCGACGAGAGGGCGGTGGAACGGATCGTGGAAGAGCGGGTGACGATCGAGCCGCTGGCATTGAAAATCGAAGATCGGGTGAAGTAGGGTGGTGCCCTGCGGGCCCACCGTAGAAACTGAGTGTTCTGAAAAACAACCGTCATTCCGGGCTTGACCCGGAATCCAGGACTTTGAATGCCCATTAAACCGTGGATCCTGAATCAAGTTCAGGATGACACAAACGTAACCCTTAGGTTTTTCAGAGAGCTCAATTGGAAAAACAAGGCGTGGTTCGGATAGAATGACGATGGGAAAGTAGGAAGTCAGACTATGAGGGATTCTAAGGTGATAAAGCGCAATAAAAGAGACTCTTTTTCCTATCGGTTAAAGAGATTTCTGGCCCTCTCCGCTGAAGAAAAAGGTTATTTTCTCGAAGCCTATTTCACCCTGGGGGTCATGCGGGGCGTCATTTTGACCCGGCCTTTCAAGCAGATAACGAAGACATTGGAGCAGTGCCCCGCATCGGCCCAAGCCCCGGCCGTGTCGGAGGAGCAGTTGGCCACGGCGCGGAAAATCGGCGCCATGATCGAAACCGCCGCCGCCCACACCCCCTGGGAGAGCGCCTGCCTCGCCAAAGCACTCACGGCATGGAAAATGCTGCAGCGGCGTGGAATCCCGGGGGGCTTTTACCTCGGAGCATTCCAAGACCAAAACGCGGAGGAGACGATGCAGGCTCATGCCTGGTCGCAATGTGGCAAAAACATCTTGACCGGTGCGGCCGGACATGAGAAGTTTGCGGTACTTTCACTCTTTCGCTGGCCTGCCGAAAAGTCACGGATATAGTCATAGGCCGTAGAAGTGTAGGGTGGGCTCTATGAGCCCACCGTAGCCAAGGTTTGCATGCTTTGACGGCAGGTTTTGACGTTTTCGGAGATCGAACGTTTGATTCGGTGGGCCCAGAGGGCACCACCCTACGAAGGCGGAACGTCATGCCTGACCCGGTGTAGGGTGGGCTCTTCGAGCCCACCGTTTAAACGACGCGAACATCTGGTAACGGCGATTGATTCGTATTCGGCCATCGAACGTTTGATCTGGTGGGCCCACAGCCGCCGTAGCCGTAGTAGCCAGGGTTTGGATGCTTTGACGGCAGGTTTTGGCGTTTTCGGAGATCGAACGTTTGATTCGGTGGGCCCACAGGGCGCCACCCTACGGAGGCGGAACGTCATGCCTGACCCGGTGTAGGGTGGGCTCTTCGAGCCCATCGTTTAAACGAAGCGAACATCTCGTAACGGCGATTGATTCGTATTCGGCCATCGAACGTTTGATTCGGTGGCCCCACAGGGCGCCACCCTACGAAGGCTATACCTGTTATTCTGCAAAATGATATAATTATAAAAGGTACTGAACGCTGGAAAGAGCCGATGAAAGGTTTGAAAAACAATGAAAGAAGCGCAGAAAGGAAAGAGATGAGACCAGGATATCGGAGCATAGGGAAAGGGCTTTTGCTCGCCGGAATACTCTGGAGCGGAGGGCAGGCAGCCGCTGCAACTTTCGACTGGAGCTCGACGGGGTGGAACGATGGCGATACAAGCGGCAGTTTCACCGATGTAGATGGCTCAGGTATCGATGTGACGGTAACGGTAACGCCTTCTAACGCCCCTTACCAAGACAACACGCCTAAACTCGATGACGATAGTTCTTTCTGGAGTAGTGGTCTAGGCCATGACCATTTGGAAGAGGATCTGGATTTTAATAGCTCTACCCAAAGCGTCACCACCACGTTCAAATTTTCAGTACCGGTGAAACTCTCTTCGCTGATCTGGAGAGATATTGATGCTATGAACGATGGAAGCAATCTTTTCGATGACAAAATCATCATTACGGCGAAAGATACGGACGGCAATACCATCTACCCCAACAACGCTCAACTCGGCAGCAACATTCAAGACGACGGCTATGGGGCCTACGAAGCCAAAGACAACAACAAAAACTACTCCCCCGAAGATGCCGAGGCGACGTTGCAGGTGGATCTCAACAGTACCTATGTCACTGAATTTAGCTACACCTACACCAGTGGAGACGGGATTAGAAATGGTGATAACCCGACTCAACAGGCCACCTGGTTCGACAACTTCAACTTCGAGCCCAAAGACACCGACGGCGACGGGGTGCCCGATTTCCAAGACATTGATGATGACGGCGACGGCATCCTTGACTCGGTAGAGATCCAGGGGGGCGGAACGTGTGCGTACGGCTTCTTCCATGTCATTGGCGGTCAGCTTAACATCCTTGACCCTGAAAATGGTGGATACATTCCCATTGGTGCGACACACAGCGATATCGTCTATAACGGTATGGGGTATGATGCAACGACCGGAAACCTTTACGCTGTCGCACGTGACGATGGAACGGATGATGACGGCACCTCCGTTTCTACAGGTGATATTATAGAGATCAACCGCTATAGCGGAAAAGTGAAAAAGTACGGCTCATCGCAGCTTGATACCTATGCGGCAGACTTTTACAACGGCAAACTCTACGGACGTGTTTCAACGACAGAAGTGGATGCATGGGATAAAGCGAATGATAGTGTAAGTACGGTACAGAGCGGGTACAGTCCTGCAACAAAATGGGCCGACTTTGCCATATTGCCAGACAGCAACAGTCACTTGATTGCGTACGGTATGCATACGAATGATACGACTTCCGGCGATTCAAACAATACGGACTTCTATCGTCTTGATTTAAACAGTGGAAGTGCAAGCAAGACAGCGCTGACAGTCACCACCCCTGACGGTCAAGATTTGGCATTAGGATGGGGGGCTGCGTTCATTTCTAAAAAAGACGGGGCGTACCATCTGTATGTCTCCAACAACAACGGGTATATTTATGAGATCAATAACTTTGTCTCCGGCACCCCTACAGCAACGTTTGCCTACCACTCTGAAGTAACCAACAAAAACGACGGTGCCAGTTGCCGGGATGCCAACCAGTACGCGGTCGATACCGATGGTGACGGTATTCCGGACTACCTGGACCTCGATAGCGACAACGACGGGATTCCCGATAATGTCGAAGCCCAGAGCACCGGCAACTACACGGCCCCCAGCGGTACCGATGCCGACGGAGACGGCTTGGACGATGCTTACGATGCCTACGTTCCGACCGACGGCTCCGATGGTGCTCCCGGCAGTATGGGCTTGATCCCTCCTGACAAAGATGGAGACGGTTATGCGGACTTTGTAGACACCGATAGCGATAACGACGGCTACGGCGACTGCGAAGAAGGACAGAGCAACAGCAGCAAAACCTGTAGCGCCGACGGCAAAACGGCCACCGGGACCTTCCAGGGCAACGGCCTCGTCGACTGGGCGGGAAGCGACGGTTATACCGACGTCAACGGTAATGTGAACGATCCCACGAGTGATTTGCTCAATGAAACGGGAGACACCTCGGAGGTAGCCTACCGTGAATTCCTCTGCGGCAAAGGGCTCATCAAACTGACGGCTTATCATTGGCGGATGATCAGTATGCCGTGTCAAACCGGTGACAATACGATCCAAGAACTCTTCCGAAACGACCTTGGGGACTATGGAGAGCCCAGCCAAGGCGGTCATTGGGTGATGTATGCCCAAAGTGCTTCCACCGGCAGCGATAGTGACCAGGTCACTTCTGTCGATTACGAAGTAGGAGGCAGTCGGCCCAAAAACACCCCCAAGACAAAACTGACAGCCGACTCTACCGTCAAGCAGGGGGTGAGTTATTGGATCATCACCGATGATGACCATAATGTAACGATTCCCCGGGATCTGGATGGGCTGGCCCCCACACCCACGACGGATGCCAACGACTCCTCCATCGGAATCAACAACGATTTCTTTAGCAAAGTGCATAACTATTCCTATCTACCCGACAACGATATGCGTGGCGGTGGAGAATCGAAGAAGTTTATGGCCGGGAACCCTTTCCCCTTCAGCTTCCATCTTTCTCATCTCTATTTTGCCCACGATCCGGGGAACGGGAGCTTCCACCCTATGGGCAATAGCGATAATGACAGTTATATCAATGCGGTTGTCTATGTGCATGACAGTGCAGACACCACGGATCAATCGGTGGAAAATGGCGGCGGGTACAAAGCGATCGACCCGTCTACCCCAGGTTTCGGCGGGGCTATTCAGCCGATGGAAGGCTTTTTTGTGAAGATTCTGGACGGCAACGGTGATACGGCACAAAATGCTTTTGCCTTCCCGCTGACATATGGCAATGACAAATAGGGGGACAAGATGAAAACCAAACGATCAATCTCAAAAATCCTTTTGGCCGGCGTTGTTTTTTTGTCAGCGGCGGGAACGGGTCTCCAGGCGTATCCTTTTGGTAGCGGAACGATCACACCGGGCAAATTTGTCCCGCTACCGGTCAAACGACACCGAAGCAACAAGATCGAAGATGCCGGATGGTATATGCGCATCAAAGCCTATGCGACGGCAGAGAACGGAACGGTGTACAAACATGACGATGCCGGAGTCTTCGGCGAGCTCAAAGGAAGCTGCAACGGCAAAGACCGTCACGACATCCCTGCCTACGGGCCGGCTATCTTTCAAGTGGTCTTTCCCCATTATCACTGGGGAGAAAAATATAGCGGCGATTACTGGAGCGATTATCGTCAGTACAAAAAGCGTAGACGATTTAGAAGTTCGATGTGGACTTTTCAGATCAAAAACCAAAGAGGTGTCGACCTCTCCAATGCCCGCTTTCGTGTTGAGATCGATGATGCCAAAGTGATCAAATCGGTCAGAGAAAATGACGGGTTGCACTACAGAGTGAGCGGGACGGATCCCAGGATAAAAGCGCAGTTTACCCTGGTGGATGTGGACGAGAACCGGACCTATCGTCTTGACGAGCTCAAAGAGATCGATTTCTCAATGGAAGGGAAACATATTCGGACCTTCCGGCTGATCAGAGGTTCGGTAGGCATTCTCAGTTTCGAACCGGTTCTCTTGCCCTGGAAGCGATAGGGCAGTCATGACGATGAAAACGTTGGTTTTTGTTGGAGTGATGCTGGTGTGGGTGCTGGGACTGGCACTCTGGGATAGCGGAAGAGAACGCCCATCCCCCTCGGCTGCTGTCGGTGTCGATATCGCACACCGTCACCCGCCTTCGAGTGTCGAAGCGGAAGATCGCAAGAGCCAATCGGCCGATTTCCCACGCGGAGAAAAATGCGGCAATCATTCCGACACGAAAAAAGCGGCACGGCTCTCAGCCGGTCACGCTCCGCGCTTGGAGGAGACGCCTTACTCTGCCATAGAGGTAGCGGGAGACGAAGCGGAAGCAAAGCGTCCTTCCACTGTCTCCAGAGACCGGCTTATCGGCGGTGCCGATGTAGTATGGATAGCTCCCGAGTCTAAAAAGAACAGTGATAGTTTCGGTGAACCTCCGATATAAACCGGAGGACAATATCAAAAGTCATAAAGGTTATTCGATGAAAAAGAGAGTAGAAAGTAAAAAAAAGATCTATCATCCTCCAAAATTGAAAACGATAGCCGATGTGCGGAAACACACCAAAGATTTCGGCGGTTCTCCATCGGATCCCCAGGGTGGAGCGTGGGGACAATAGATCCGTAGGACCCACCGAAGGAAACTTGGGATCTCCGAAAACGAACGAATCACCGTCACAAGACATTCACACCGCTTATTCAAGGGGCAAGGGATTGCCCACTCTACACTAGATCACCCTTGACGTTTCACCCCCGTAGGGTGGCGCCCTGCGGGCCCACCGGATGGCACTTCGGATGTCCGGGAACGCTAAAATTACCGTGACGGACATTTGGAACTTTGGACGGTGGGCTCAAAGAGCCCACCCTACACCTGGACGGCCATCAACGTTGAATTTTGGTATCGTTATCACGGTTTCGGCTGCTGAACCGTAGGGTGGCGCCCTATGGGCCCACCGGATGAAAGGTTCGGATGTCCGGGAACGGTCAATCATCGTCATAAGAGATTCGAAGCGCTTGTTCGGTGGGCTCAAAGAGCCCACCCTACATCTAGATCACCCTTGACGTTTCACTCCCGTAGGGTGGCGCCCTACGGGCCCACCGCATCACACCATTTCACTCCGTAGGAGAGACGATGATCCATGCCCACCACTTCTTTTTCACCGACTTGCCCGGGCTTCAAGAGGAGTATGAAGCCTTCGGCTTCGCGCGGGTAGAGGATGAATCGCAGGCTGTCATCGTCCGCGAGTTAGAGTGGCACGCCGGCTTCGAGCGGCGCAACGGGCTTCGCAGTATGTCGGGGCGTCTGTGTTATTATCTGAGTGATGGGGACTTTGGCACGTCGCGGGGCAGAGGGGATTGGGGGTTGGAGGTACAGGAGGTGCTGAGCCTGGTCTGGGACGCCGAGCATCGCAATATCTCCTATGGCAAAGGTCCCCGCTTTACCCCGGAACTGCTGAGATTTTGGATCTGGCACACCTTTTTCCCTATCACGTTGGCCTTGGAAGGGGAGTATATGCCGATGCATGTGGGCGCGGTGGAGATCGACGGCGCGCCGGTGCTCTTCTCCGCCGCCAGCTTCGGGGGCAAATCGACCCTGACCGATCACTTTTTGCAAAAAGGACACGCGCTCTACTCCGACGATACTCTGCCGATCAAGAGGGTAGGGGACGACTATCTGGCCTATCCCTCCTTTCCCTACCATCGCCCCTATCGCCGGCCAGAGACTTTGGGTGAACCTTTTGGCAACTTCGCCCGACAACCCGCTCCCGTCCGGGCGATCTTCGAGCTCATTCCTGCCGCTCCCGACGCGGCAGTGACCGTCACCCCGGTGCGAGGTGTGGAGAGGTTCAACATCCTCCATCAGAGCCAGTTTGTCCGTTTCGCTTTTTTGAAACATCGCCGCTACGCGTTTGCCCTGGAGATGGCCAAGGTCGTGCCGGTCTTTCAGCTCACCGTCCCCTGGGATCTGAAACGCCTCGATGAGGTTTACGAAGCCGTCCGCCGCCACCTGGAAACGTTGTAGGGTGGGCTCTTCGAGCCCACCGTTTAAACGATACGAATATTTCATATCAGTGATTCGTTTGTTCCCGGACATCCAAACCTTTCATCCGGTGGGCCCACAGGGCGCCACCCTACAAATGCAAAACGTTTATCGCCGATTCGATGTAGATGTAGGGTGGGCTCTTCGAGCCCACCGTCCCAAGATTCAAATATCCCTAATGGAAATTTCTGCATTTTCAGACATCCGAAGTTTCATTACCGCGATATTTTTATATGTTAAAATGATGAGAATTTCACCCCGGAGCTGAACGATGTGGAAATGGATTTTTCTTGTATTGGTGTTGATCGTGGGCGGGGAAGCTCTCTATGTGCTCACCTCGGATAGCAAGGTCGAGACGCTGCCGCCCCCTCCGCCCCCCGCCGTCACCGAAACTGACACGGCGACGCCGGTTCATATTTCAGCGGAGGAGTCAGGGGCTGCACAGCCGATGAAACACACCGCACATAGAGCGGTCCCCCCCCGTGTCAAATACCTCGGCGGGTTGAAAAACAGGCACTGTATGGAGGGGATGAAACTGACGCTTCGGGCAGAGTTCTCCGGGGGAGCTCCCCGCGGGGGAAAGGTACGCTACTATCGTGACGGCAGTGAGCTGGAGGGGAACAGTTTCGAGTGCGATCAGGCCGGGGATTACACCGTCACGGCCAAACTGATCGCCGAGGGGAAGACCCTTGCGACCTCTCCGGCGTATCAAGTACATGTCGACCCTCTGCCCGCCGAGATCGAAGAGATGCAGCAGAGCAGGCACATCCATTTCTGACGGAGATTTTTTTAGAACACTCATTTGCGATTCGCTGGCGGTTGGAGCTGAGAGAAGGTGGGCTACGCCTGGTCACCCGTGGCGTTTCGCCTCCGTAGGGTGGCGCCCTGCGGGCCCACCGAATCAAACATGGGTCTCTTCGATGGGATAGATTTATAAACTATCTGTATTGGCAGATTTTTTCCTAGATTTAATGTTTTTTTAAGAGATCCCTGCGCTATACTAACGCCGTGCATAGAGTTATGAGAAGAGTAGTGCGGTGAAATGACCGCTTGCGGTGGTCCAAGAGGAGGACTCAAAAGGGAGCGATAAAGCGCCCCTTGTATTATTCAGAAAAGCCAAACCCGTCGTGAGGCGGGGACGGAAAGCCACGGATCTCAAGTAGACAGCCGGGTTGCCTCATAATGTCACTATGATCAATCATCAGGAGTAATGATTATGAAGCAAAAGGTTGTACTGAGCATCGCGGCGGCTATGTTTATGACTGCGGGAAGCGCAAATGCTTTCGGGTTCAGCGGTAACGGAAACGGTTCTGTCGGATCGGTTAACGGCGGTTTCGACTGGGGAGCCGGAGAAGATGGCTTCCATATCTGCGTCTATGGCAACACCCCCATGGTCACCGGCAGCGCTGCCGTAGGGATCAACCAGGATGTCTCCGGATGTGCCAACGATCAATTTGACTTCACCTCCGTAGTCCATGGCGGTTTCGCCAAAGATTCTGCCCATGCCGACTCTCCCAACATGAAGCCGGGTCAAGACGATGAGACACAGGACGGTTTCTGGTATCGAGAAGGACCCTTCTCCGCGCCGGTAGCCTATGGGGATCTCAATAACGACGGTAAGCGCTTCGCCGACATGCCCGACGCCTACCCCGCCTGGACCTGGGGACACCCCGAAGCCGACCCCTTCGTCAGCCCCGGCGGCGCAGGTGACAACCTCGGCGGTGCCGCGGGTATTGGCAGCACCGGATTTACGACAGGGGTCAATGTCGATGACGACGGAATCTTCTATCCTTATAACTTCCTACAGTTTAGCAATAAAATAAATACATCTGTAGGGACCTATAGCTCAGATGTTTCTTGGAATGTAAAGATATATGATAAAGATGGTGATAAAGTTTATGACCATACCTTTGCTAACACTCTCTACTACTGGGAAACAATTAACTTTCAAAGAGATAGTATGGGGATTATCTGTCCAAGACAAAGTGTAAAGGAGGGAGAAACAGTTAATGATGTGGAGTATGCACAAAATGTACATGATAATCTTTTCTCTCGCTGGCCTGTTTATGGACTAGATATTAATTTTGTGAGTGATGGAGGAACTGACACCAGAGCATGTTCTGACGCTGTAACACTTAAAAACAAAGAGATGACCGATACCTTTAGCACCGGTCCGGTTTGGAACAAAAAAACCTATAAAGTAACGTTGGATGGTCCTTATATCTATGACAGTACTGTAGATGGTTGTGCAGCAGAAAATGAAAAAGGGCTTCCTGATACCGATGGCGCCTGGGATGCAAAATGTTTCAAAAAAGTTGATACAGTATGGATTGAGGAAAATTCTGTTTCTCAAGCCTTTATGCGTGTAAAGGTAAGCGAAGAAAAAAAAGGATGGTTTTAATAAGATGAAAAAAAATTGGAAGTGTCCTGTAGTTGTAAAAATAGCAGTTAAAAGTACAAAGGCTTCTCCAACGGGTGAAAACTTTGATGCCACTGATTGGAAAGCTTCTTCTTGAAAATCAGGTTTTAAGTATTTGCAACAAAAATATTATTTGGAGGGAGGGAAAGCCTCCCATAAGCTTTCTTCATTGATAGATGATGTTTCTTCTGTTAAACTTAATTATTCTGTACTTAAAGATTTTCTTTGGTTTTCTACATTAGATCCCGAAATGACTTTTTATGAAGGCGTTTATCGCCTTCCATATGGTTATGAGCTAAATACAAATGGCAATCCTGTAGAAGTATGGAACCCTTTTGATATTGATGTTGATTATTCGATGAGCTATCAAGAAGTAATTGATGGAGTTAGGTTTTATATAGAAAAATCGTTAAAAAAATTGTTAAATCAAGATATTCTTGCCTGTGAATTAAGCGGGGGATATGATTCGAGTACTGTTTATATGCTTGCTCGTAAACTAGGATCTGATCCTCATGTACTGACCCTGGCATTTAAAGATTCTAATGCAGATGAACGCCGTTATGCGGATGCAGTGCTTCGAAAATGGCCTAGCGACAAAGTTCATCGGATAGATGCCGACAAGATCGATTATGCCGATCGGTACAATATGCGATGGAACTATAAGCTAAATCCACACTGGCCTATTTGGATAACTTTCTCAATGTTGGGTCCTTTTTTTGATATTGCCAAAGCGAATGGTATTCGCCGTATTTTGACTGGGCAAATGGGTGATCATCTATTTTTGGGCACTAAAGATGGGCTTTGGAGTTGGCTGCATATGGGGCATCCGCTACGCTTTGCTAAAGAACTTTCTTATCTTCCTCATCCTTTACGATTTTGTTTGAGTGGAGCAAAAAAAAGACTCAAATCCTACTTGAAACCAACTATAGAAGATAGCAAAGCACTTTTTGTTTCGACACTTAGATATTCTACATTGCTCGAAAAAGAGATGATTCCAAAACCAACATTTGCTGAATTGCATACGGATCATACTTTTTGTTGTGCAGATAAAAAACAGATGCTGCTTTGGTTAACTAATAGCAGTTTTCATATGAGCCGTTATAGTAGTTTCGGCCGGGCACTTTATGAACAGGAGGGTATTGAACATGTGTCTCCATTTGAAGATCGTGAACTTATTGAATTTATGCTAAGTATACCGCCGCAATATCGCTACGGAAAGGGAAATCCACGTTATCTGCACGCGCAGGTAATGAAAGACTTACTGCCTACTGAACTGCAACAACGCCGAAAAAAAGCAGAATTCTCCATTAGTGTATGGCAGCAGATGGCCACCATAGATCACGATCGTCTTTGGGAAAAACCGGTACTTGTGGAGATGGAACTATTGCAAAAAGAGACGATCCGACGATTCCAGCAGGCCTACAAAGCAAAAAAATTTTCTAACAGAGAATTTCAAATGTATTGGCGCATGATCAATATCGAATACTGGTATGCGCTTAACCCCTATTTGGATAAATCGGAATTTCCTCCGAACCCATATGTTTTGGAGAGTACATGATCGCAGGCTAAAACGCTCTCTGATATTTTCATTTGGCGGGTCTGATAGAGCCTACCCTCCGCCTCATCAGTATTGAATATTAATCCTTCACCTCTTTTACTTGTTGCAAAATTTCATCATAAACCTCTGGGATGTGCTCCATGTTCCACGGACGACGAATGCGAAAAAGCCGTATCTGTTTTGATAGTGCACCAAGACATTCCAAACGTCTGCGATTCATCCAGGAAAAAGGGAACAGATATTGCGTTTCCAGGGTGTGGAACTTCTCAAACCCCTTAATCTCATCGATACGAATCTCTTCTTTATCGGAACGTTCAAGGAAATAGGCATGATGGATAGCCACGCGTTCCGCGGCGAAATTTTCCGCCAAATAGCCCAATTCTTCAAAACGGCGATAGGGACGATGATAAGGGTGCGCTCCATAAAGGTAGGCATGGTTTTCGTCATGAGCGATAGGAATTTTGTCGTCGGAGAGGAGTATATGTCCTTGGCGTAAAAAATAATCTGTCAGAGTTGATTTGCCTCCCATCGAAGGTGCCAGGAAGAGGATGCCCTTTCCCTTGATCTTTACCGCTCCTCCATGAAGAAAATCTCCTCGGTTTTCCAGTGTCAGCCAAAATGGCAACAGCAGATGAATAAACCAAAAGGCGAGACGGTCAGGATTGCCTTTTTGGAGCAGTTGATAATGGATTGACTTCTCTCCATGCCTCCAATAAAAACGAAGAGTATCTTCCACTTCGTAACAAAAGGGCTGTTCGGTTTCACACCCTTTTAAAAGACGATCCGAGTATAAAAAAACTCGTCTTCCATGGGCTTGATAGAGGCCGGAACCACAGGTGATCGATTTGGAAATGTCATCAGGAATTCGGCTATCAAGATAGACATTATCATAGTAATCCCCCTCCTCGGGGAGTCGCAGAGGGAAGGGGATATCGGTAATGACTTTGACGCCGTGAACGACCATGAAAACCCCTTTCCTTTAGATATTTGCGGTTGAAGCTCCGTAGGGTGGCGCCCTATGGGCCCACCAATTGAAACGTTCATCGTCCGAAAATCAGTTTCGGAACGTTCACGTCGTTTAAACGGTGGGCTCAAAGAGCCCACCCTTACACCCGATCACCCGTGGCGTTTCGCCTCCGTAGGGTGGCGCCCTGCGGGCCCACCGGATGTTACGAGAATCTTTGTAATGAATTTTACACTATTTTCTTGATATCTCCCATGCTATCGACGGTGATCATATCCGATATA
This sequence comes from Nitratifractor sp., assembly GCF_015487065.1. Taxonomy (GTDB): domain Bacteria; phylum Campylobacterota; class Campylobacteria; order Campylobacterales; family Sulfurovaceae; genus Nitratifractor. Next base: position 2,571 of record NZ_WFQN01000093.1, on the reverse strand, counting down.
ATTCAATTAAAAAAAAGGAAAAAGAAATGGATTTTTCCAAGAAAGTCAATTTCTCCGATGCCATTTTCGCCCAGGAGGTGGATGGGGAGATGGTGCTGCTGGATATGAACAGCGAAAACTACTTCGGGCTCGATGCCGTGGCCAGCGATATCTGGCGCCTGCTGCAGGAGGGCAAGACCTTGCAGGAGACCGAGGAGGCGCTGCTGGAGATCTACGATGCCGAAGCGGAGCAGGTGCACAAGGATCTGGAAGCCTTTGTCGAGAAGTTGATCGAGAGTGGATTGGCCTCGTTGGGATGATGGAAGATTGAAGATGGAAGATGGAGAATGAGAGTGAGGGGATGACGCGGCGGGTTTTCTTATCATATCTTACCGAATCGTCGATCACTTCCGGGTCTTTGGCTGATGCGTCTGGATGCTTTTCTGGTGGTACGGTATAAAAGCGTAGGGTGGGCCCACCGGAAAAAACGGGTATGCTGTCGCGTATCGTATTTTGTTGACAGGAGCGCTTTCACGAAGTCTAAATCAATAAAACGGTGGGCTCAAAAGAGCCCACCCTACCATGGATGCTATGCTCATGTATTTCTATGCTCCCCGGAGGATCGTTGATGCGTCTGGATGCTTTTCTGGTGGATCGGGGCGAATTTGAGAGCCGCAACAAAGCCGCCGAGGCGATCCGTGCCGGGAGGGTCAGCATCGGAGGGCGGCAGGTTTCCAAGCCCTCGCATAAAGTGGGACCGGAGGATGAAGTCGCCGTCGCGGAGGGGGAGGATTGGGTCTCCCGGGCCGCAGGGAAGCTGGCGGGCTATTTGCGGGAACATCCCGTCGCGATCACCGGCAAGACCTGCCTCGACATCGGCAGCTCCACCGGGGGCTTCTCCCAGGTCCTGCTACATCAGGGCGCGGCGCGGGTGGATGCGGTGGATGTGGGGCGGGATCAGCTGCATCTTTCATTACGGGAGGATCCCAGAGTCCGCGTCTATGAATCCACCGACATCCGCGATTTCAAGCCCGAAAGCCGCTATTTAATCATCGTCTCGGACGTAAGTTTCATCAGCCTCTCGCACATCCTCCCCTCCTTCGCCCGGCTGGCGGAGGAGGGAGCCGAAGTGATCCTGCTCTTCAAACCCCAGTTCGAAGTGGGCCGGGAAGCCAAACGGGATCGTCGCGGGGTGGTCACCGACGAGAGGGCGATCGTGGCGGCCATGGAGCGCTTCGAGGGAGAGACGGCGGCGCTGGGCTGGGAGCTGCTCCGCAAAGTCCCCAGCACCGTGACGGGCAAAGAGGGGAATTTGGAGTGGGTTTACCATTTCCGCCTGTGAGCGGAAACGGGATGTTGGATTTTGGATGAGAATGTGGAAAAATGATATGATTGATCAAAAAGGAGGATAGGATGCACGTCTATAATGCCGAAGAACTCCTAGCAGACGTCGAATCGCTACCGACAGATCTGAAAACAAAATTGATCGAGAAGCTTTTGATCAGCCTGAATCCTTCAAAAGAAAGTATCGAAGATCTTTGGAAAAAAGAGGTCGATAGACGTATGGTCGAGATTGAATCCGAAGAGGTCGAACTGATCGAGGGTGAAGAAGTTTTTCGTAAGATCCGTCATCGCTTTGTCAAATGAATTTCAAGTTTCATCCCGAGGTGGAAGCCGAACTTAACGCTGCGATTGATTATTATGAAGAGCGGCAAGAGAATCTCGGGCTGGAGTTTGCGCAGGAGGTTTACGCCGCCATTCATCGTATTATCGGCTTTCCCGAAGCCTGGCAACGGATGACGGAAACGACCCGCCGCTGCCTGACGAACCGGTTTCCTTTCAGTATCGTTTACACTCTAAAAGACGGAACCATCGTTATTGTCGCCGTGATGCATCTGAATCGTGAACCTGGGTATTGGAAAAAACGCAGATGATTTGAAATTTGCATGACCCATCCAAGAACCTCCGTCATTCCGGGATTGATCCGGAATCCAGGGCTTGGAACGTTTAATAAACCGTGGATTCTGAATCGAGTTTAGAATGACAGAGTTCTAGTGATAAATCTCGTGTCCTCCGATATCGATGAGGATGATCTGTCCATCTTTGAGCACAAAATACAGAACGATACGGTATTTCAGTGTGATCGAAACGCTGTGATACTCTCTCAAAGTCCCCTGGAGTTTATGAAGCCGCAGGGAGGGGTGGGTCGGGTCGATGCGCAGGATATGGAGGATCTTGCGATATCGTTCCAGCAGATCGGGATGTTTTTTGAAGAATTTCCGCTCTTTTTTACGGTAGCTCTCGTCGAGAATCAGTTCGTACATGGCAATCGGATCAGGACTTCAATCTTTCGATGTGGGCATCGATCGCTTCGGCGCTGTCAAGCTTCTCGTAGTGACCTTTCTGAATATTTTGCATCACCTCTTCGAAGGCCGCGTCCAGTTCCAGGGCGCGGAGCCGGTCGTATTTTTCATAGGGGATCACCACATAGGCGGGCCGGCCTTTGTAGCTGATGATTCCCTCTTCATTCACGGCCAGTTCCTCCCGTATCGCCTGAATCCCCCGTTGTCTCAGATCGACGGCATTGATCAT
>NZ_WFQN01000092.1 GCF_015487065.1 Nitratifractor sp. | reverse complement strand
CCCTGGGAGCTTTCGCCAAATTTGTACCGGGACTCCACCGGCTCAAGCTGCTGCTGATCGTCATCTTCCCGGTCTTTGCCTTTATCATGCTCCACGGCGGCCACTTTGGACTGCCCCTGGTAGAGACGAGCAAATGGGGCGGCTTGCTGCTGACTCTGGTCATCGCCACCGTCGGAATTGTCCTCTCTTTTCCTATCGGAATCCTGCTGGCCCTGGGACGACAGTCAAAACTCCCCATCATCAAGAGCCTCAGTGTCTTCTACATCGAGTTCGTCCGGGGCGTTCCTCTGATCACTGTGTTGTTTATGGCTTCGGTGGTCCTTCCTCTCTTTTTCCCCGAAGGAGTCAACTTCGACAAACTGGCTCGGGCCCTGATCGGAATCACCCTCTTCGAGGCGGCCTATGTGGCGGAGAATATCCGATCGGGCTTTCAGGCGATTCCCAAAGGACAGTACGAAGCCGCCGATGCCCTGGGACTGGGGTACTGGCAAAAGATGGCTCTGGTGATCCTTCCCCAGGCGATCAAAGTCACCATCCCCAACCTGGTGGGAACCTTCATCAGCCTCTTCAAGGACACCTCACTGGTCATGATCATCGGCCTCTTCGATCTGCTGGCAATGGTCAACGTCACCTCCAACGACCGGGACTGGCTGGGGATGGATACCGAGGGCTACGTCTTCGTCGCCTTCATCTTCTGGATCTTCACCTTCAGCATGTCCATGTACTCCAAACGGCTGGAGAAAAAACTCAATACCGACAAAGGGAAATAAACGATGGCTGAACAGACAAGCACCAAAAAACTGGGCGAACCGATTATCCAGCTCGAAAATGTCAACAAATGGTACGGTGATTTCCATGTCCTCAAGGATATCAATCTGGAGGTCCGTCAGGGCGAGATTGTCGTCGTCGCCGGCCCTTCCGGCTCGGGAAAATCGACAATGATCCGCTGTATCAATCGCCTGGAGGAGTATCAGGAGGGCAGCATCCGCGTCAAAGGGATCGAGGTCAACAATGACGTCAAGAACCTACGCGCCGTCCGCTCCAACGTCGCCATGGTTTTCCAGCACTTCAACCTCTTTCCCCATCTGACGATCCTGGAAAATCTTACCCTGGCGCCGGTCTGGGTCTACAAAGTCCCCAAGAAAGAAGCGATCGAAACCGCCATGCACTACCTGGAGAAGGTCAATATCGCCAACCAGGCCCATAAGTATCCCAACCAACTCTCCGGGGGTCAGCAGCAGCGGGTGGCCATCGCCCGGGCGCTGTGCAAAAGCCCCGATATCATGCTTTTCGACGAGCCCACCTCCGCCTTGGACCCCGAGATGATCGGGGAAGTTCTCGATGTCATGATGAAACTGGCCGATGAGGGAAAAACCATGATCACCGTCACCCACGAGATGGGCTTTGCCCGCAAGGTCGCTGACCGGGTCATCTTCATGGATGCGGGACAGATCATCGAAGAGAACGATCCGGAGACCTTCTTCCACCACCCCGAAAGCGAACGCCTGCAGCTCTTCCTCAAACAGATTCTCAATCATTAGCGAGCCGGAGGCTCGAGTTATTGGTATTTCGTCGTTTGATTTTGGTCGGCAGTCATCAGTCGGCAGTCGACAGCAGGAGCGCCTTCGGCGCTATCTGTTGTTTGAAAAAGAGCGCTGTGATACAGCGCCAACCACAATCATTCACCATTCACCATTCACCAATTCGTGGGATAGCAATCCCACGCTACATAATCGGTTCCTCACTCCTCACTCGCTATCAGGAGCAACGATGTTGCTCCTGATAGCTGAATACCTCGGCATTGCCGCCTTCGCCGCCAGCGGATTCTATATCGCTGTGCGTAGAAAACTCGACCTACTTGGCATCTATCTCAGTGCCTTTTTGACCGCACTCGGAGGCGGGATCCTCCGGGATCTGCTGGCTGACCGGCTCCCCTATTCCCTGACTCACTCTCTTCCCTCTGTCACCGTGATTGTGGTCACGACGCTGCTTATATGGCGGCGTATGCATCAGCATCCCTGGGAGTCCCAGTGGCTCTTCGTCTTTGTTGATGCGTTGGGAATGGTCTCTTTCGCCATTTCCGGAGCCCTGGTAGGGCTGGCAGCCGGGTTCAATCTGGCGGGTGTGACGCTGCTGGCTTTCACCACGGCAGTAGGAGGCGGAATCCTTCGGGACGTTCTCATCAACCAGGTCCCCTATGTACTGCGCGGCGGCTTCTACGGGATCATCGCCCTGGGGATCGGAGGATCGGTCTGGCTGCTGCACACCCTCGGTTGGGACCACTCCTTTTTCCTGACCCTCCTCTTCCTCGGCGGCGTCACCCTGCGAATGATCGCCTACCGCCGAAGATGGGCCCTGCCGAGGCTGTAGTCATTTGACGTCTGAACGGGACTTTGCCCCTCTTTGTTTTTCGAGGGAAGGTGGGAAGGTGAGATCGCGCTTCGCGCTGGTAAGAGGGTGGGAAGAGATGAACCACCGGCTTTCTCACCTCCCACCTTCTCACCCTCCCACCATAAATTCGTTCCTCACTCGAAAGCGCAGCTTTCGTTCTCCTCTTGCATCTGAGAAGCAATCCGGCTACAATACGCCATCTTAAACCCAACCGACAGGCTCCAAGCCAGCTATTCTTCGTACGATTCTGAGTTTCTCCGCGTCACAGACTGTATCGCACTCCGATCCACTCTCATTTCACCGGCAGCAAGTCAGCCCGCAGATGATCAGCGAACTCCTGTGCCTGCCGTGAAAGCGAACCTACACCATGACCTTTGAAGATTTCAACTTCAGACCCGAACTCGCCGCCGCCATCCGTGAAGCCGGCTTCCGTGAACCCAGCCCCGTCCAGAAAGAGGCGATTCCCCTCGTCCTGGAGGGTAGAGACCTGGTCGCCCAGGCCCATACCGGTACCGGCAAGACCGCCGCCTTCGGCCTGCCGGTTCTGCAGCAGCTCCGCTGCGACGGCAGTGTCGAAGCCCTCGTCATCGTCCCCACCCGTGAACTGGCTACCCAGGTGAGCGACGAGATCTTCCGCTTCGGCAAAGCCCTGGGCATCCGCACCGCCACCGTCTACGGCGGCAGCTCCTATACCCGTCAGATCCAGCACGTAGCCAGTGCTTCGGTCGTCGTGGCCACTCCCGGTCGTCTCATCGACCTGCTTCAAAGCGGAAAAATCAATCTCTCTCCCCGGTTCGTCATCCTGGACGAAGCCGACGAGATGCTCGACATGGGCTTTCTCGACGATATCCGGGAGATCTTCACCCACCTGAGCGCCGAACGTCAGACGCTGCTCTTCTCGGCCACCATGTCCCGGGAGATCAAAGCCCTGGCACAGACCATCCTCCGAAACCCCGCCACCGTCTCTATCACCGGCGGCAACGTCACCAACGACAAGATCCGCCAGCTCTTTTACGTGGTGGAGGAGCAGGAGCGCGACGACGCTTTGGTCCGACTGCTGGATTATAAAAATCCCGACAAGAGCATCATCTTCTGCCGGATGAAAAAAGAGGTAGACCGCCTCAGAGACTATCTGGCGGCCCAGGGCTATGAAGCCAGAGGCCTCCACGGCGATATGGATCAGCGCCAGCGCGAAGCGACCATCCGTGCTTTCAAAAGCGGGGGTGCCGAGATCCTCATCGCCACGGATGTCGCGGCCCGCGGACTGGATGTCAACGACGTCAGCCACGTTTTCAACTATCATCTCCCTTTCGATCCCGAAAGCTACGTCCACCGCATCGGACGGACCGGACGGGCCGGACGGGAAGGGACCGCCATTTCCATCGTTTCCCCTCACGAATTCCGTTCGCTGCAGCGGATCCAGAAGAGTGTCGGCTCCACCATCGAAAGCCGGATCATTCCTCGAATCGAAGAGGTCCGAAACCGTCGCAGCGATGCGTTGATCGAGCGCATCGAGTCCCAGGAGGTTGATGCCGCCTCCTATGCTTTGATCGAAACACTCAAGGAGGAGTATGACCTGACCACTCTGGCCGGTAAACTCCTGAGTATGGTCCGTGAAGAGGAGGAGATCCGGGGAGCGGACCGTATCGGAAAAGATCTGGCCGAGATCGAACGCCTCTTTGCCAGAATGAAAGAGGAGCGGCATCACAAAAAAGGACGGGGACGCTACAATAACCGGCGCAGCTACAACCGTTCCGGCCCACGGAAGAAAGAGTACAACCGCCGCTGACCGATTACCGTATCGGCGTCGGCTAAGGCACCCTTTGGGCGCTGTGCTTCAATCTGGAGAGTTCCGATCGCAGAACCTCTTCGCGTTTTTCGATTCCCAAAAGCGTGGGGCGGGTCAGATCGGGATAACTGCCGTGCAATCCCTTACCGTCAATTCCATGACATCCCGCACAGACACTGCTGAAATACATCGCTGCATCTTTGGGATAGGGATGAGGGCAGCGGTGTCCTCCCAACTCCATCACATAGCAGGCGACGCGGGGAGCCAAGTCTGCCGAGAGATAACCCCCTTCCATCGTTCCGCCCGGAAAGTCAAACTGATGGGATCCCTTCTCGATCACTTTTACAATATAACGATATAGATATTCCGGTGAATGCAGGGCCGACAATTCTCGACGGATTGATTCCCTTCGGGCAGCGGACGATTCCTGAGATCGGGAATCGTTATTCTGCAGCTTCTCTCCCCGGGTTCTCTGCGGTACTGCACGATGCTGCCAGCAGCTTCGGATTACCCCCACACCCAGAACCCCCAATAACACGGCAATGACTACTGATTGCAGAGTGCGTCCATTCTCCATATCTCTTGAGTGAAATCCCGTTTACTTCCCGGCCTCGAGAAACTTCCGGCGAAACTCCTCTTCCGGAATCGGCTTGCTGATCAAATAGCCCTGACAGGCGATTCCGGGATCGATTCCGGCGATGATCTCACGCTGCCTTTCCGTCTCGATCCCTTCGATAACAATCGAGTAGTTCAGCCTTTTCCCCATATCGATGATGGTCTGAAGCAGAAAGATATCCTCAATACTCTCCAGCATATCCCGCACAAAGATCCGGTCGATCTTTAGCGTATCAAACGAGAGCTTTTTCAGATAGGAGAGCGAAGAGTAGCCGGTTCCGAAATCGTCGATGGCACATTCGACGCCTTCCGCATGGAGCCAGCCAATCACCCGCTGCGCCTGTTCAAAGTTGTCCACCAGTGAATCTTCCGTCACCTCCAGAGTCAGTTCACCGCGTTGGATCCCATAGCGACGGAAGAGTTCGGAAAGGGTCGCCGGGAAACTCTCTCTGAGCAGAAGATGAGCATCCACATTGACCGCCAGTGAACAAAAAGGCACCCCCTCCGAAGCCTTCCACTCCGCGATCTGCCGGCAGGTGCTTTCCAAAACCCATTGATCGATCTCGGCGATGCGGTTGAAGCGGCGGGCCGCCGGCAAAAAATCTCCGGGAAACAACAAACCTTTTTCGGGGTGATTCCAACGCAACAGGACTTCGGCAGCAACCATCCGGGAATCACCCGCTCGAACGATCGGCTGGAAATAGAGACAAAACTCTCCTGTTTCCAATGCTCTTTGCATATCCTCATTGAGCTGGGTGATCTGAAGATACTCTTCCCCCATCACCTCCGTATAGAGGACATAGGGCACGGAGGGATCGGCTTTGGCCTCCATCAGAGAGATGTCCGCTCCCCGAATCAATGCATCGACCTCCGTCATCCCGGGTTCGATCACCACGACACCGATACTCCAATCGATACAGATTTTCTGCCCTTGAATGAGGTAAGGTTGCGTCAGTTCCTCTTTGAGCTGTTCCACCCACTCGCCAATGACACTCTCTTCACTCGATTTCTCCATCGGGACAAAAGGAATAACGATTGAAAACTCATCTCCGCCCATACGGGTGAGGCAGGCATCTTCCGGAAGCAGTTCCCGGAGCCGTCGGCTCCCCTGAACCAAGAGTCGGTCACCGACCTCCAACCCGTAGATATCATTGATATCTTTAAATCGGTTGATGTCGAGATAAAAAAACAGCGTCGGTAGACGGCGGTGTTCTTCATCCTGAAGCAGCCGCTGCATATATCGGTGAAATCCGCGACGGTTGCACACGGCGGTCAAGGGATCATGGGTGACAAGAAATTCCAACTCCTCCGTCGCCAGATGCTCCGATGTCTTATCACGAATCTGTCCCACGCCGCCGACAACCTCTCCCTCTTGATCCTTAATCTTTGAACAGCGCACCTCGACCCAGTGCTCCATCCCCTCCGCGGTGTGATAGACCCCTTGAAAACCTTTGCCGCTTTCCACATGCGCCGCTTGTAGAATCATCTTCAGCCTCGGATCACCCAATTCAGTAAATCTTTTCCCCACGACAGAAGCATCCGAGAGCTTGAAAAAGTTCAAAAACGACTGATTACAATCCAGAATCCTCAGCGCTTTATCGTAGGTAAAAATTCCCTCCTCCGTCTGCTCAAAGAAATTTTGAAGCATTCCCTGCTTTTCGTGGAGCAGCTCTTCGGCCGTCTCTATCACATTACGTACTCTGGTCAAGGCGGAAAAACGGTCATGGGAACGTACCAGCAGGTTGATTTGACTCACCAGATATATCAACGTCAAAAAGGCCAGAATCAGCGTCTCCACTCTCCCCAGCAGTGCCATCTCCACCGTCAGAGGCATGAGAAGGATCAACAGATAACCGATGGCAGTCCGCTGATCCTCTCCCAGAATCCTGACAACCCCGGTACTGATGCCGATCAACATAATAAAAAGAAAGAGCCGGTAGTAAGGCGGAAGCATCGGGAAGGCAAAAAGCCCAAGTAACGAAAAGAGCAACGCGGTTGTCCAGACCTGAAAAACCAACTTTCGATGCCAAGGCTCGGGAACGATCTTCTCGGCATCCGCCAGATATTTTGAGGCAGTGTAGTAGCGCCAAAGTGTCAACGTCAAAATCACCCCGTACCAGACAAGCATCCCTTGGCCCAACATCGGTTCCAGAACATAGAGAAGAATCGTCTCCAGGAGCATCAGGGTCATCAGCGTCTGCCGCTGCCTCAAATAAAGATCATCGAGAATCTCTTTGCTCACCCGCTTTTCCCGCCACAAGCAGGAGAGCTTTTTCAAGAGGCTCTCCCATCGGCCGCAATTCGCTGCATTCGCAGGCTGAGGCGGTACAGCCAGGAGATCTTTGGCAGAGTCGGAGACTCTCAATCGATGCCCCTCGATCCATTTTTTCACCATCGTATCCTTTGATTCGTCAGTTTAGGCGGCAGGTCATTCTCAATGCCCATACATCATAGTGGGCAACCACAACGCGATTTGGGGAATATAGGTCACCAGCAAAAGCCCAACAAGAATCGTCATGCTCCAAGGGAGTGAATAGACGATGACATCTTTCAAGCTCACGCCGGTAATCCCACTGGTCACAAAGAGATTCAATCCTATCGGCGGCGTAATCATACCCAACTCCATATTGATGGTGACAATGACACCGAAATGGATCGGATCGATCCCCAAAGCGATGGCTACCGGCAGCAACAGCGGCACCATAATCATGATGATGGCGCTGGGCTCCATGAAGTCTCCGGCAAAGAAGAGCAGGATATTGACGAAGAGGAGGAACATCAGCGGCCCCACGTGGATACTGATGAGCCACTCCGTCAGCATCCGCGGGACATTCTCCAGCGTCAGGAAGTGGGCGAAGAGCATGGCGTTGGCGATGATGAACATAATCATCGCCGAAGTCTTGGCCGCATCCAGGAAAACCCGCGGGATCTCCCGCCAGCGGATATCCCGGTAGATAAACATACTGACAAAAAAGGCCCAGACCGCGGCCACCGCCGCCGCTTCGGTAGGGGTGAAGATGCCACCGTAGATCCCGCCGATGACGATCAGGATCGTCATGAGCGCCCAGGTTGCCTCCCGCATCTTCTTCAGCCGGACCGACCAGGGCTGGGGAGCCGTCCGTTTGAAACCCAGGCGCCGGGCCCCGATGTAAGTCACCGCCATCATCATGCTGCCGATCATCAGTCCCGGAACAATCCCGGCGATGAAAAGCTTGCCGATACTCTGCTCCGCCGTCACTCCGTAGACGATCATGACGATGGAGGGGGGGATGAGTATTCCCAGACTCCCCGCCGTCGCCACGGTTCCGATGGCGTAGCGTTTGGGGTAGCCCGCCTCTTCGATGGCAGCGAACATGATCGAACCGATCGCCACGACAGTGGCCGGAGAGCTCCCGCTGACCGCGGCGAAGATGATACTGGCAAAGATCGCCGCCATAGGCAGGCCGCCGGGCAGATGCCCTACCATCGATTTGGCAAACTCGATGATCCGATGGGCACTGGAGCCTTTGGAGAGGAGGCTCCCGGCCAGGATAAACATGGGGATCGCCATCAGAGAGTATCCCTCTACTTTTTCAAAGATCATCGAAGAGATTTCAATAGGGGAGATATGGGTGAAAGTCACCAGGGTCAAAAAGGTCGAAGCCCCCAGAGCCACGGCAATGGGGGTACCGATGAGCAGCAGAAACGCGAAAAGTCCGAAGAGAACCGCCACACTCATAGCATTCCTCCCGTTTTGCGCTCGACCTTTTTCAGCAGCTCTTCACCCGCCGCCTCCTCCATCTCCGCCAGGATCATCTCTGCTTCGGATCGATGGACCACCTCCTCTGCCGGTGTCTGCCAGATCTGGACAAACTTCTCCGCCACCCGATAGGCGGCAAAGGCAAAGGCCGCCGGGATCACCAGATAGGGAATCCACATGGGGATATCCAGATCGATAGATCGCTCCCCTAGCTCAATATCCATCTGAAGATATTTATAGCCGTACCAACTCACCGCCGCTAAATAGACAAAGGTCACCAGATGGGAGAGCAGTAGCAGCGCTTTGGCCACGCGGGGCGGCACCTTTTCCAGGAGGATCGTGATGGAGATATGGGCATCCTCTTTGAAACAGTAGGCCGCTCCGAAAAAGGCGCTCCAGAGAAAGAGATAGACCGTCAACTCCCCCGCCCAGGTGAGCGACGAACCGAAGACATAACGGGCCACCACATTGTAAAAAGCCAGCGCCACTCCCCCGGCGATCCCAATGGCAGCGATACTCTGATTGATCCAGCCGATCAGCAGACCGAGCCAGTGAAAGAACTTTTTGACAACCCCCATCACTCCCCCTTTTTCCGTGCTACGTGTTAAGTACTATGTGTTACGAGTGAACTTTTTGTCCCATTTCCTTTTTCTTAGTACTTAACACGTAGCACTTAACACGATCTTTCGCGCCCAAGGCGCGAAAGATCACTTGGTATTCTTCGCCGCTTCGATCAGATCTTTGCCGATCAGTTTGGGATCGTAGAATTCGGGATAGATTGTCTCCATCACTTTTTTCCATTGTGCGATCTGCTCAGGTGTCAGCACGGTGATCTGAAGCTTGCCGGTCTTGTCGGCATACTCTTTGATCTTGGCGAACTGACTCTTGTCCAGCTCGATGGCCCACTGACGCTCTTTGGCGGTGGCCTCCTTCATCGCCTGCTTGACGTCCGCTTTGAGATCGTCGGGCAGGGAGTTCCAGAACTTCTTGCTCATAACTACCAAATACCCCAGATAGCCGTGGTTGGTGACGCTCATGTACTTCTGGACTTCATAGAACTTCTTGGTGTAGATGTTGGAGTTGGTGTTCTCCTGGCCGTCGATGACGCCCTGCTGCAGAGCCGAATAGACCTCGGAGAAGGGCATGACCTGGGGAATAGCTCCGACGGCTTTGAACTGGGCTTCGAGGACCTTGGAGCTCATGATCCGGAACTTCAGTCCCTTGCAGTCTTCGGGCTTGATGAGCGGCCGCTTGGAGTCGGTCATCTGCTTGAAGGCGTTGTCCCAGAAATCAAGCGCCACGAAACCCTTGGCTGTGACCATGTCCTTGAGCTTCTGCCCGACGGCACTGTCCTGGACCCGGTGGAGATGGTCGATGTCCTTGAAAAGGAAAGGCAGATCGAAGAGCGCCAGCTGGGGCACGATTTTGCCGAACTTGGAGAAGGAGGGACAGGCCATCTGGACCGAGTTGAGTTTCAACGCTTTCAGAACGGCACTGTCCTTGTAGAGCTGGCTGTTGGGATAGACCTGCACGTCGATCCGCCCTTTGCTCAGCTCCTCCAGGCGCTTTTCGAAGAAGTCTGCCGCTTTTCCTTTGGGGGTGTTGGGGCTGACCACGTGGCTGAATTTGAGCACATACTCCGCCGCGGTCGCCGAGACCGTCATCGCTGCTGTGACCCCCAGGGCCAGCAGCACATTTTTCGCCATCTTCATTTTCACTCCTTTTGGATTGGGTTGGATTGAATTACCGCACCAACTATATACCTCAAACATTGATGTGGCAATTTCGTTCATAGGAAAGGCGGATTTTTGCAGGACTCGCCTAAGCGAATTCAAGAAAATCCAACGCAGCCTATGGGCGAAAGTGCCGCACCCTTTGGGGAGAACGATACGAGGCAATCTGCACATAAATAAATCATCGAATTACCTACGGGTAGTCCTTCAGATTTCTTTACGCACATCTTACCTCGTATCGTTCTCTCAATGCTTGGGGTATATAGTTGGTGCGGTAATAAGTATAGGGTAAGAAGACTTAGACAGACTTTCAAAATTTCGGGGATAATCGGCGGTTATGCTACAATTTGAACAATTCGATTCTATGGGGGTTAGACTATGCAAAAATCTGTGTGGCTCGGCCTGTTGACAGGGATGATGATACTGGGCGGATGTACCGAAGCCCCTTCACCGGGAAACACAGGCAGTTTCAAAGGCAGCGCCTCCTCTGCCGGCGGCTGCTCCAGCGCCAAGAGCTGTGAAGATCTGGGGGTGCGCTACATTACCGGAGACGGAGTGAGGATCGACGGCTACAGAGCCGTACGTTACCTGGAGCGTGCCTGCAGCATGGGCCGGGGGAGTGCCTGCAACGGGGCAGCTTTCATCTATGCCGACGCCGAAGGGGGCGTCAAACAGGACTACCGCAAAGCCCTCGACTACTGGAGCCGCGCCTGCCGTCTGGGCGATCAGACCGGCTGCGCCAACTACGACCTGGCCCAGGACAAACTGGCCGAACTGCGCCGCAGCCGCTGAGCGGCACTTTCTATAAATTCCTCTGAAACGTCAGCGTTTCAAAAGAAATTCAACTCTCTTATCCCTTGAACCCATAAAGAGCCGGGAAGAGGACGATGCTGGCCAGGACCAGGATCTGAAGGATGATGAAGGGGACGACACCCCGGTAGATATCGGTAGTCCGCACCTCGGGCGGGGCGACCCCTTTGAGGTAGAAGAGGCTGAAGCCGAAGGGCGGCGTGAGGAAGGAGCTCTGGAGGTTCAGGGCGATCAGGATCGCGAACCACATGGGATCGATGCCGATCTTCTGGGCGATGGGCAGCAGGATCGGGACCACGATGTAGGAGATCTCGAAAAAGTCGATGAAGAAGCCCAGGAACATGATGATCGCCATGGTCAGGATCAGGAATCCCCACTTCTCACCCGGCAGCTGGGTCATGAAGTTCTCCACGATCTCATCGGCTCCGCTGTAGATGAAGACCATGGAAAAAGCCGTCGCCCCCACGAGGATCGCGAAGACCATCGCGGTGGTCTTGACCGTTTCAAGCGAAGCCTCCTTGACCATCCGGTAGCTGATCTTCCGGTAGATCGCCGCCAGGATCAGACTGCCCAGGGCTCCGAGAGAGGCCGACTCGGTAGGGGTGGCGATTCCGGCGAAGATAGAACCAAGCACCAGCACGATCAGCGTCAGGGGCGGGATGATGGCGATCAGGGCCTTTTTGACGCTGGCACCGTAGCGAATCCCCTCTTCGGGCTCGAGCGCCGGAGCGACACTCGGTTTGAGGAAAGAGACGACAAGGATGTAGAGGATATAGACCCCTACCAGCGCCATACCGGGCCAGATGGCCGCTTTGAAGAGATCGCCCACCGGCAGTTGAAAGACATCCGCCAGAACGATCAGGACGATGGAGGGAGGGATGATCTGCCCCAGGGTCCCTGCAGCACAGATCGTTCCGGTAGAGAGCGCCTTGTCGTAGTCGTGGCGCAGCATGATCGGCAGACTGATGACCCCCATGGCCACTACCGAAGCCCCCACCACACCCGTGGAGGCCGCCAGAAGCGCCCCGATGAGCACCGTGGAGATCGCCAGACCGCCTCTTACTTTGCCGAAAAGCGTCCCCATACTCTCCAGCAGCCGCTCCGCCAGTTCCGACTTCTGTAGGACGATCCCCATGAAGATGAAGAGTGGCACCGCCATGAGGATCTTGTTGGTCATGATGGAGTAGATCCGGAAGGGCATCATCGAGAACATGGAGAGAAACTCGTCCCACCAGTCCACCAACGTCACCCCACCGTCAGGCAGCAGCTCGAAAAGCGCCGCCAGAGCACCGAAGTAGATGGAGACCGCCCCGAAAGTGAAGGCGACCGGATAGCCCACCACCAGCAGGATCAACGCCGCCAGGAACATCAGCAGACCGATCATTCGATCACCTCCTCTTCCGGCTCGGGCAGGGGCGGTTCGATCCCCCGGAGAATATTGATGTTGTGCAGCATGAAGTTGAAGGCGCAGAAGATCAGGAAAATAAAGGCCAGAGGAATCTGGGCTTTGATGATCCAACGGTAGGGAAGCCCGCCGGGATCTTCACTAATCTCATGGGTCGTATAGGAGTCCATGACAAAGTCCCAGGAGCCGTAGATCACCAGTAGCGCCAAAGGCAGGAGAAAGAGGATCGTTCCCAGGATATTGATCCAGGCCTGTTTGCGCGGACTCAGGCGGTCATAGAGGAAATCGACCCTCACATGAGCATTGTAGCGCAGGGCGTAGCCGGTCCCGTAAAGCATGATCACAGCAAAAGTATGCCATTCCAGCTCCTGCATGGCGATAGAACTGTCGTGAAAGACATAGCGCATCATCACATCCCAGGCGACATTGAGAATCAGCCAAATCATCAGGATGCCGGTGAGATAGCCCACACCGTCGATGATTTTGTCGGTTACCTTTTCAAGTTTTGTCAGCAAAGCAATCCTTCGGATTGGGTTATTGGTCTATTGGTATATTGGTTATTGAGCCCACTGAAAACCGTAGAGATACGCTTTCGTCATCCTGGACTTGATTCAGGATCCACAGCTTTATGGGTATTTGTACCTCTGGATTCCGGATCAGGTCCGGAATGACGCTGGTTTTTTCAGAGAACTCTATTGGTAAAAATACTCTACTCCCAATACACCAATAGACTAATACACCAATGACACGATAAGCGCGAACGCGCTTATCGCTACTTGGTGATCCCCAGCTCTTTGCTCATCTGCAGATAGTAATACTGACTCATCATGGACCACTCACGTGCCTTCTTCATGTAGGAGAAGTAGTCGTCGCGGATCTCTTTGAACTTGGGATTCTTGGCCGCATATTCGTCGTAAACCTCGTCCGCTGCCTTCTTCAAAGCTTTGAGGACCGGCAGGGGGAAGGTTTTGACCTGAATCTCGGGATGCTCTTTTTTCATCTTTTGCCAGGCATCGACCGAAGCAGCGAAGTTCTCGATGTACATATCCATCGCCGCCGCTTTCATTCCTACCTCCAGCATCGTCTGATACTTCTTGGGCAGCTTGTCAAAGGCCTTTTTGTTGACCAGGAACTGCATCTCACTGGCAGGTTCATGCCAGCCGGTGTAGTAGTATTTGGCGACTTTGTAGAAGCCCATCTTGATATCCATGCCGGGTCCGACCCACTCCAGGGCGTCGATGGTTCCCCGATCCAGTGCGGTGTAGAGCTCGCCGGCGGGGATGTTGGTGACGTTGACGCCCAGTTTGGCCATCACTTCGCCCGCCAGGCCGGGAATCCGCATCTTGAGTCCCTTCAGATCGTCGACAGTCTTGATCTCCTTGCGGAACCAGCCGCCCATCTGGTTGCCGGTGTTGCCGCCGGGATAGTTGTAGACACCGAACTTGTCGTAAACCTCTTTCATGTACTTCTTGCCGTTGCCGTAGTAGAACCAGGCGTACTGCTCGGAGGGGGTCATCCCGAAAGGCACGGTACAGAACCAGACGGTGTTGATATCTTTACCCTTCCAGTAGTAGGAGCCGCTGTGACCCATCTGGTACTGGCCCCCTTTGACCATATCCAGGATCCCCAGAGGCGCTTTGTGCTTCTCTTTCCCCTCGACCTTGATGATGAACTCACCGTTACTCATCTCCTTCATCCAGGCCGCCAGTTTGGCCGGGGGAGAGGCCAACGGGGTCAGGGTGGAGGGCCAGGTCTCCGCCAGCTTCCAGCGGATCTTCTTGGCAGCCAGGGGAGAGGCCAGCAGCATCGCCGCCGCAGCGACCGCACTGAGTTTCAGCATTGTCTGTTTCATTTTTCGCTCCTTGGATTGATGGAATACCCGTAAATTGTAGCCCAGGAGGGCTTAATCCCATATGTGGAACCGAGAGACTAAGATAATAGTGTTGGGGTAATAATAAGTGCTCTGAAAAAACTTTGTCATTCCGGGCTTGACCCGGAATCCAGGGCTTGGAATACCTATAAAAACGTAGATCCCGAATCAAGTTTAGGATGACGGAAGCGTAACTCTTGGGTTTTTCAGAGAGATTAGTAGAAAGCTTCGGGTTTGGTGCAAGTTTCTTTGATCGGGCTAAGCAGAGTAAGGGAGCGTATACAAACGTAGATGACCGAACGGAGCGACCCCGCTCGGAGAAAGATGGGCCGAAGCCGAGGCTTTATACCCTGGCTTCTTCCCGGCGTTGCAGATACTCCCACTTCTCGTTGATCTCTTTTTGGATCCGTTCGATGACGTGACGGTTTTCCGGTTTGAAGAGGTGTTTGTAGCGCCCCTGAGCCGCCAGATACTCTTCGACAGGAATGATGTTTTTGGGCCGATAGAGGATATTGAGCTCGTGACCGTCGATGATCTCGTAGATCGGGAACATCAGGGTATCGGTGGCCAGGTCGGTGATGTGGATCGTATCTTTGGGATCGAACTTCCACTCGGTGGTACAGGCGCTAACGGTGTTGATGAAGCAGGGACCTTCGGTCTCCAGAGCTTTCTGGAAACCTTTGGCCATGATCTTCCACTTGTTGGGTGCCAGCTGGGCGACATAAGGCGCACCGTGGGCTGCCATGATAGCCACCATATCCTTTTTCTTCTGCTTCTTTCCGTAGCTGACCCGTCCCGCCTGGGCGGTAGAGGTATGCGCACCGACCGGCGTCGCCGAGGAGCGCTGCCCGCCGGTGTTGGCGTAGTTTTCATTGTCGAGGCAGATATAGGTAAAGTCATGCCCCCGCTCCACGGCACCGGAGAGCCACTGAAAGCCGATATCGTAGGTAGAACCGTCACCGCCGAAAGCGACAAACTTGACGGGAGCGTCGGGATCTTTGAGGGTGCCTTTGCGCTTGCGGGCCTTGTACATCGCTTCAGCTCCGGCAGCCGCCGTCGCGGCATTTTCAAACCCGATATGGATCCAGGAGGTATCCCAGGAGGTGTAGGGATAGACCGCGGTAGAGACCTCCAGACATCCGGTGTTGGTAGCGATGACCAGGTTATCGTCGGTGGCGTTCATCAACTCTCGAACGATCATGGAGTGGGCGCAGCCGGGACAGAGGAGATGTGCTCCTTCGAACCGCTCGTTGACGGTAGAAAACTCTTTAAGATTTTTAATTGAGGTGATCGCCATTATTTACTCCTTTTGGTCTCGTAAAATCCCAGCTTCGGCCCGCGCAGTCCGCTGAACTGCTGAATGGGCGTCGTGATATAGCCCACATCGGCATGCCCTTTCTGCTCCCGAAAGATATGCTTGGCATCGTCCAGAGAGAAATCCCGGCCGCCCAGTCCGTAGATAAAGTTGGTGATCAAGGGACGAGACGGAGTGGTGTACATCGCGGCACTGATCTCATTGAAAAGGGCTCCCATCGCGCCCATCGGACAAGATCGATCCAACACAGCGACCGCTTTGACGTCGGCCAGGATATCCCGGATCTCGTTGAAGGGGAAGGGACGGAAGCAGCGAGGAGCTACGACACCGGCTTTGAGCCCTTCGTTCTCCCGCAGTTCCTGAGCGGCCTGAATCGCCGTCTCGACGGTAGAGCCCAGGGCGACGATCGCCACCTCGGCATCCTCCATCAGATAGCTCTCAACCCTCTTGTACTCCCGGCCGGTCTTCTGCTTGAACTCTTCGAAGACCCGGTCGATCACGGTATAGGAGTCCATCAAGGCCCGATGCTGCTTAGCCTTGTGCTCATAGTGCCAATCCTCTTCGGTCTGGGCTCCGTAGGTGACGGCTTTGGAGAAGTCCAGCATCTCATCGACGGGCTTATAGTCTCCGATGAAGGCGTAGGCTTCGTCATCGCTGAGCGGAGAGACGTTCTGGGCGGTGTGGGAGGTGAGGAAACCATCCTGATGTACCATGGCCGGCAGGCGGACATTGATATCCTCGGCGATCTTGAAGGCACAGAGGTTCAGGTCGTAGGCTTCCTGGGCATTGAAGGCATCCAGTTGGATCCAGCCGCTGTCGCGACCGGCATACATATCGCCATGGTCTCCCCGAACGTTGAGCGGTGAAGCGACGGCCCGGTTGACTACGTTGAGAACGATAGGCAGACGCATCCCCGAAGCCTGATAGAGCACTTCGATCATCAGCATGAAGCCCTGGGAAGAGGTGGCCGTCGCCACCCGTCCGCCGGCGGCGGCCGCCCCGACACAACCGGACATCGCCGCATGTTCCGACTCGACCATGACATATTCACCGTCCACATATCCGTTGGCCACAAAGGCGCCATAGGTCTCGACGATCGGAGTCGACGGGGTGATGGGATAGGCGGCGACCACGTCCACCTGGGCCTGTCGCAATGCCTGAGCGGCGGCGTAGTTTCCGTCCCAGACTTCGACGTCGTTCAATTCCATTTTTTCAGCCATGATACTTCCTTATTTTTTCTCTTTCTTTTTCTTCTCGGGCCATTTGGCAAGCGCCGCTTCAGGCTCTTCCGCTTCGGCGAACATCAGCAGGGACTTGGGGTTGGTAGGGCAGACTTCGACACAGACGCCGCACCCTTTGCAGTGGTCATAGTCGATTCCCAGCATCTGCTTGTCCCGGGAGATGATGGAGGTATCGGGGCACCAGACCCAGCAGTTCTGGCAGTCGATGCAGATATCCCGGTTGTAGACCGGCTTGATCACCCGCCAGGAAGCGACCGTCGCCGTGTAGCTGTTGAAATCACTGTAAGGACGCTCTTCGGGGGGAATATGGGCGACATTTTCCAGTTCGGTATCGAAAGAGTTGAGGACCACTCCCTGGGTCACTTCATCCCATCCGACCAGCTCTTCGGCACCCAGTTCCCGGACTCCGCGTCTATCGGTAGCCAATACACCTTTCATAGTTATCCTTTCTTAGTTGACTTCGTTGTAGGCCCGCGTGATCGCCGCCATGTTGGCGTCGATGATCTTCTGGGGAAACTTCGCCAGGACCCGTTTCATACTCTCGAGAAAATCCTCAAGTTCGAACATCCCGGAGACCTTGACAAAGGCTCCAAGCATGGGAGCGTTGGGGATCGCCCGTCCGATGGTATCCAGCGAGATCTGCATACAGTCCACGACAAAAACACGCTCTTTTTTGTCCTGCAGCTCAGGAATCTGGGCGATGAGTTCCTTTTTGTCCAGGTGAGTCGTGATGATATATTTGGTCTCGGACTTATCATTTTCGGTGATATTGTCGGTAAAAGCCAACGCCGGGTCGATCACCAACACATAATCGGGAAGCATAAACTTGGCATGGTTGATGATCGGCTTGTCGTCGATCCGATTGTAAGCCCTCATCGCCGCCCCACGCTTGGCCGAGCCGTAGAGTGCAAACGCCTGCACCTGCTTGCCGGTCCGGGAGACCACGTCTCCCAGTCCCTTGGCACCGGTTACCGCTCCCTGGCCTGCACGTGAGTGCCATCTGATTTCGATCATAAATCCTCCTCAATCATTGGGTAGTGGGTCAATTGTAATCTACTGAGCTTAAAGGCGCCTTGCTCAGCGGCGACTCTCTCGCTTTTGTGCGATGCGTGTCACTGCGCTCAACGCATCGGGCTCCAACCTGGCTCCGCAGCGTCGAAGTTCCTCCGCCTTGCCATAACCGCAAAACAGCCCGATCCCCTGGATCCCCGCTGCAGAGGCCGCCTCCAAATCCATGCAGGTATCCCCGATCATCCAGCAGTTTTCCCGCCCTACTTCCATCCGTTCCAACGCTTTCAGAATCGGTTCGGGATGAGGCTTGTGATGTGCGACGTCCTCACTACCGATCAGCACGTCGAAATACCTCATCAGCCCGAAATGCTCCATCAATTCCCGGGAATAGTGTCCGGTTTTGGTTGTGACGATCCCCAGCCGGGCGAACTCACCCGCACGGCGCACCGCCTCCCCGGCTCCGGGGAGCAGCACCGTCTTTGCGGTGTGGACCTGCCGATAGTTCTCCTTGTAGGTTCGGACATACCCTTCGATACGATCTTCCGAAACGCCCAGATTCCGATACATATCGGCCAGGGGATGCCCCACCTGGACCTTGATCGCTTCCGGATCGGGGATCTCCCCTCCCAGGAGTTCGAAGCTGACCCGAAAGCTCTCCAGGATCGCCTCGGTAGAGTCGATGAGGGTGCCGTCGAGGTCGAAGAGTATGGTTATTGGTGTATTAGTATATTGGTTATTGGGATCTTTATTCATTGTTTTCCTTTCTTTTTACTATATCCCCAATATACCAATAACCAATACACCAATAACCAGGAAAATTAATCTTTGATCTTCCAGTCAATAAAGTTGTGCTGAATTCCGATAATCGAGGGACTAACCCCTTCAATCCGGCGACTCACGGCAGTGATACTGTCGGGGATATAGAGGAAGACATAGGGGGAGTCGGCGACAATGAGCCGAAAGATTTTCCGATAGTCGGCGGCGAAGGCTTCGGGATCCACAAGCCGTTCGCTCTCTTTGATCAGGCGGTCCACTTCGGGGTTGTGATAGCCGACGAAATTGAAGCCCCCTTTTTTGTCTCCGTCACTGTGCCAGATGCTGTAGGCGTCGGGGATCAGAGAGAGGCTCCACCCCAGCAGGACCGCTTCGAAATGACGGGGGAAGACCACCGTGTTGAGAAAGGCTTGCCACTCCATGGTGCGGATCTTCATCTCCACGCCGATTTTTCGTAGCTGCTGCTGAATGATCTGGGCGGCGTTGATGCGGGTTTCGTTGCCGGTATTGGTTACCAGGGTAAACCGCAGCGGATGTTCCCGGTCGTAGCCCGCCTCTTTCAGGAGTTTTCTTGCGCGCACCGGATTGTATTTTTCAGGTTTGAACCCCTTGGGATAGACGGAACTGCCGGGCATGAAGGGGCCGTAGCAGGGGCGCCCGTGGCCGAAAAAGAGTAGATCGATGATCTCCCGGCGGTCGATCCCCAGGGCGATGGCCCGGCGCACCCGCCGATCCCGGAACTTCGGGTCCCTCAGGTTGAAGCCCAGATAGGTGTAGCTGTGGGAGGGCTGTTCGTAGATCCGGTAATGTTGTTTGAATGCGGCTCCCACCTGGCGATCCAGTTGCAGCGGGCTGAGCCCCCCGATATCGAGCTTGCCCGCTTTGAGCATCATGAACTCGGTAGCGGGATCCCCTATATAATGATAGATTTGCCGGCGGATGAAGGGAGGATGCTCATAGTAGTGATCGTTGGCCTGCAAAACGATCCGCTCGTTGATGCCGAAGGGACGGGTCATGCGATAGGGCCCGGTCCCGACCGGCAGCTTGTTGAGAGGGCTGCGCATGGGGTCTTGCTCTTTCTCCCAGAGATGGGCGGGCAGTATCCCCATCATCCAGATCGAGAGGGCCTTGAAATAGGGCTGGGAGTAACGGACCCTGACGGTATAGGGATCGACGATCTCCACGGCGCTGACATATTTGAAGTCGCTTTTATAGGGAGTCACCACCTTGTCGGAGCGCATAAAGTCGTAGGTAAACTTCACATCCCGGGCGGTAAAGGGAGCTCCGTCGTGCCACTTCACCCCTTGGCGCAAGTAAAAAAGCAGCGTCCGGTTGTCTTCGAAGCGCCAGTCGGTCGCCAGATCGGGAGCCAGGGAGCCGTTGGCATCGAATTTGATCAGGCCGTTGAAGATCCAGTCGGTAATCTCACTGCTGGAGCTGTCGGTAGCCAGGAGAGGGTTGAGACGGGTCGGCGAGGAGGACATCGCCCGGTGGAAGGTCCCCGGACTCCCCCAGCATCCAAGGCCGAACAGTACAAAAATGAGGACCCATCTCCACATTCCGCCTCCTTTTTGCCCGGATTCTATCATAGTTTCCTCACAAAGATCTCTTCCAAGAGAAGAGAAAATTATTTTGAATATAAGTTAAAAATATCTAACCTATAATAATCAATATTTATTATAGATATCTTTTCATTTTTAATTTATTTTTAATCATCATTGCAATAGAATTGAATCCAATCATCAAATCAATGGAAAGGATAGGCATGGCTAGAGTAGTAGTTATGGGTGGCGGTGTCGCGGGACATACCGCTGCCACATTTGCAAAAAAATGGCTCGGGAATGAACATGAGGTCGTTGTGGTTACCCCCAACAGCAACTGGAACTGGATCCCCTCCAATATCTGGGTCGGCGTCGGCGTAATGAAAAAGGAGGATGTCGTCTTCCCCGTGGGACCCGTCTATGCCAAAGCGGGCATCGATTACCGCCAGGCCAAAGCGGTCTCCATCCACCCCGAGGGTAAAGAGGGAAGCGACACCCCTTTCATCACCATCGAGTATACCGGTCAGGGCAAAGAGGGGCAGACCGAAGAGCTCACCTACGACTACCTCATCAACGCCACCGGCCCCAAGCTCAATTTTGACGCCACACCGGGACTGGGCAACGGCCAGGGACAGCTGGGAGATTACACCGTCTCCGTCTGTACCGCCGATCACGCCGTTCACGCCAACAACGAGCTCCAGCGGGTCATCGAAAAACTGAAAAAGGGTGAAAAGCAGACCATCCTGATCGGAATGGGCCATGGAATGTGTACCTGCCAGGGGGCTGCCTTTGAATATATCTTCAATATCGAGCATGAGCTGAGAAAAGCCGGTGTGCGCGACAACGCCGAGATCATCTTCATCACCAACGAATCCTTCCTCGGCGACTTCGGGATGGGAGGCATGCATGTCAAAATGGGCGGCTACGCGGCCAGTTCCAAGATCTTCGCCGAATCCCTCTACTCCGAGCGGAACATCGAGTGGATCCTCGGCGCCCACGTCATGCAGGTCGAAGAGGGGAAAGTCACCTACAAAACTCTTGACGGCGAAACCGACGAGCAGGAGTTCGATTTCGCCATGCTGATCCCCCCCTTCGCCGGCGTGGGCATCAAAGCATTCGACAAAGCGGGAGAGGATATCACTTCCAAAGTCTTCGCTCCCAACGGCTTCATGAAGGTCGATGCCGACTACACCCCCAAGCCCTACGAGGAGTGGAAAGCCTCCGACTGGCCGAGAACCCTCCAGAATCCCGACTACAAAAATATCTTCGCCGCCGGTATCGCTTTTGCTCCGCCGCATACCATCTCCAAGCCGATGCAGGCTCCCGACGGCACCCCCATCACCCCGACCCCTCCGAGGACGGGAATGCCTTCGGCGATGATGGGCAAAGCGGTCGCCGCCAGCATCTGCGACATGATCAAAGAGGGTGCCACCGAACCCACCCATACCGCCTGTATGGCCGAGATGGGCGCCGCCTGTGTCGCTTCCGCCGGAACGGGTCTGACCACGGGAACCGCGGCGGCCATGACCGTCTTTCCGGTCGTTCCCGACTTCGAAAAGTATCCCGGTGTCGGTCGTGACGTCAACTACACCTATGGAGAGATCGGTTTGGCCGGACACTGGATCAAACATATCCTCCATCACCTGTTCATCTACAAAGCCAAGCTCAAGCCGGGCTGGACACTGATTCCCGAATAAGCCAAGAGGAGAGCGGTCTCTGAGGCTCTCAAAAAAATTATAAAAAGGAGAAATAGTATGGCACACGAACATCTGCATCATATCGACCCCTACACTCCCCAATCGGGGACAATGATCCCGCTGGGATTCCGGAAATTTCTACGGACCTGCGTCTTGTGGCAGTTCATCCGCTTCATCGCTATCAACATCAAAATGACCATCGTCATTCTCAAAAGTCATCACTGAGCAACATGCAGCCCGTCTCCTTTCTCGGAGATGGGGTCCTCCTCACCACTCTCCTGAAATATAAGTTTAAATTACATAAATCATAACCCTTACAAATAAAAATAATACAAAACTCCCCTCTTTAAAAAAAAGTGACGTTTTTTTTGGGAAATATCGCCATTTTCTTGACATATCACAAGTACCGATAAAGAAAGTCGATGTATCATATAATGCAAACTTATAAATCGGAGAAGTTTTCTCCACTTTATAAGAAAATCAAGTCAAAGGAGAGATGGCCTATGGAAGTAGAAATTTCCAGACGCAGGTTCCTGCAGGGAAGTGTCGCTCTGACCGTCGTCGGCGGAACGATGGCGGGAACGACGGCACTGTTCTCGGAGGAAGAGAGGGCGACCAGCGCTTCTCCCCGGGTGCCCAAAACCGTCACCACCAAGACCGGAACCGGCAAAGCCGAAGAGATCCCTTTTCTCTGCGGTATGTGTGTCAACAAGTGTGCGGGATTCGCCCGGGTGGAGGATGGGATCATCACCAAACTCAACCCCAATCCCTATTTTCCCAAATCCCGGAACATGCTCTGTCCCCGGGGCAACGCGGGGATCCAGACCGCCTACGATCCCGACCGGCTGAAGTATCCGCTGGTGCGTATCGGCAAGCGCGGATCGGGCAAATACAAGCGGGTCAGCTGGGAAGAGGCTTACGACGCGATCCTCAACGGGACCAAGCTTTTCAAAGGCCTCAAACAGATCCTGGACGAAGAGAAGGACAACCGTTCCACCATCGGCTACTGCAACGGTGAAGGGCTCTCCAAAGAGGGCTTCGAGACCCTGGTCGGCCAGAAGCTGGGTAGCCCCAACTACGTCGATGAGGTCAGTATCTGCCTCGAGACCGCCGGCGGCGGCTTTTTCGCCACCCTGGGGGTCTATCCCGAGATCGATTTCGAGCATGCCGACTACCTGATCATCTCCGGCGCCAACCGGGCCGAAGCGATCATCACCCCCGATACGATGGATATGTTCAAGCGAACCAAGGGTCGGGGGATCAAAACCGTCTGCATCGACCCCCGTTTCACCAACACCGCCGCCAAAGCCGACAAGTGGCTGCCGGTCAACCCCGGCACCGACCTGGCCTTTGTCCTGGCGATGACCTGGGTCGTCTTCAGTGAAAACCTTCAAAACGAAGCCTTCATGAAAAAATACGGCGTGGGGTACGAAGAGTACAAGCAACATATTCTCTCTCATAAGTACACTCCTGAGTGGGCCGAACCGATCTGCGGTATCAAAGCCGAAGATATCTACACCATCGCCCGGGAGTTTATGAACGCCGAAGCGCCGGTCTACTACC
>NZ_WFQN01000091.1 GCF_015487065.1 Nitratifractor sp. | reverse complement strand
CTCCGGCACCCAGGCGGCCAAGACCCTCAAAGAGCTCGGCTACCGGGTCGTCCTCATCAACTCCAACCCGGCGACCATCATGACCGACCCCGAGTTCGCCGACCGGACCTATATCGAACCCATCGAACCCGAGGTGATCGCTCGGATCATTGAAAAAGAAAACGTCGATGCCATTCTTCCTACCATGGGGGGCCAAACCGCTTTGAACGTAGCGATGGAGATGTATGAGCGGGGCATGCTCGAGGGGGTCGAATTCCTAGGGGCCGATCCCGCGGCGATCAAAAAGGGCGAAGACCGCCAGGCCTTCAAAGAGGCGATGCAGAAGATCGGTATGGACCTGCCCATCTCCAAATACGCCTACAATATGGACGAAGCGATCGCCGCCGCCAAGGAGATCGGTTTCCCCCTGATCATCCGCGCCTCCTACACCCTGGCCGGAGGCGGCTCGGGCGTGGCCTACAATATGGATGAGTTCAAAGAGATCGCCAAAGGAGGCCTGGAGGCGAGCCCCATCAGCGAGATCCTCATCGAAGAGTCGCTACTGGGCTGGAAAGAGTACGAGATGGAGGTGATCCGGGACCGGGCCGACAACTGCATCATCGTCTGCTCCATCGAAAACCTGGATCCCATGGGCGTCCATACCGGCGACTCCATCACCATCGCCCCCGCCCTGACGCTGACGGACAAAGAGTATCAGCGGATGCGCGACGCCAGCTTCGCCATCCTGCGGGAGATCGGCGTCGATACCGGCGGCTCCAACGTCCAGTTCTCCGTCAATCCCGAGACGGGGCGGATGATCGTCATCGAGATGAATCCCCGCGTCTCCCGCTCCTCGGCCTTGGCCTCCAAGGCTACCGGCTACCCCATCGCCAAGGTCGCCACCCTCCTGGCCGTAGGCTACACCCTCGACGAGATCACCAACGACATCACCGGCACCCCCGCCAGTTTCGAGCCGGTCATCGACTACATCGTCACCAAGATTCCGCGCTTCACTTTCGAGAAGTTCCCTCAGGCCGACAGCACCCTCACCACCGCCATGAAGTCCGTCGGCGAAGTCATGAGCATCGGCCGCACCTTCAAGGAGTCCTTCCAAAAAGCGCTGGTCTCCCTGGAGACAGGACTCATCGGTTTCGATCCCGTCGACTGCGACGAAGAGACCCTGTTGCGTCAGATCCGCCGCCCCAACGCCGACCGGATCCGCTACGTCTTCGAAGCTTTCCGCCGCGGTATGAGTGTCGAAGCAGTCCATGAGCTGTGCCGGATCGACCCCTGGTTCCTCTATCAGTTCGAGGAGCTGGCCGCCGCCGAAGCCGCCATCAGCCTGGAGACCCTCCACGACGCCGAGCAGCTTCGTCGTCTCAAGAGCGACGGCTTCAGTGATGCGATGATCGCCGCCGTCCTCAACCGCCAAGAGGGCCTCAGTCTCAGCGAAAACGATATCTACACCGCCCGAAAAAAGCTGGGCATCGACCATCAGTACAACGAAGTCGATACCTGTGCCGCCGAGTTCGAAGCGCTCACCCCCTACCTCTATTCGACGACCAACATCACGCCCCTTCCCGATGCGGGGCGCCAGGCCGAAACGGGGAAAAAGAAGGTCCTGGTCATCGGCGGCGGCCCCAACCGGATCGGCCAGGGAATCGAATTTGACTACTGCTGCGTCCACGCCGCTTTCGCGCTGAAAGATATGCAGATCGATTCCCTGATGTACAACTGCAACCCCGAAACGGTCTCCACCGACTACGATACCAGCGACGTGCTCTACTTCGAGCCAATCGACTTCGAGCATGTCCGCACCGTCATCGAGACCGAAGAGCCCGACGGGGTCATCGTCCACTTCGGTGGCCAAACCCCGCTGAAGCTGGCCAAAAACCTCACCGCCATCGGTGCCAAAATCATCGGCACCCCCGCCAAGGTCATCGACCTGGCCGAGGATAGGGAGAAGTTCAGCGCTTTCATCGAAAAGCTCGGCCTCAAACAGCCCGAAAACGGCACCGCCTTCGCCAAAGAGGAGGCGATCGCCATCGCCAACCGCATCGGCTATCCGGTACTGGTGCGCCCCAGTTTCGTCCTGGGGGGCCGGGCCATGCGGACCGTCTACAACGACGAAGAGCTGCGCGAATACATGGACGAGGCGGTTCAGGTCTCCAACGATTCGCCGGTGCTCATCGACAAGTTTCTCGACAATGCGGTGGAGCTGGACGTCGATGCTATCTGTGACGGCAAAGAGGTCTATATCGGTGCGGTGATGCAGCACATCGAAGAGGCGGGGATCCACTCAGGAGACAGTGCCTGTTCTCTGCCTCCCGTCTCCGTCGATCCCGAACTGCTGGCCCAGGTCAAGCGCCAGACCATGGAGATCGCCCTGGGCCTGGGGGTCGTGGGGCTGCTCAACATCCAGTACGCCATCCACCGGGGCGAGATCTACCTGATCGAGGTCAACCCCCGCGCCTCCCGGACCGTCCCCTTCGTCTCCAAAGCCACCGGCGTCCCCCTGGCCAAGGTCGCCACCCGGGTCATGGTCCGCGGCGACCTCCGCGAAGCCCTGGAGTACTACGACACCTTCAAGGTGGTCAACTACGACACTGTCCCTATGGAACCCAATCTCAAAAACCACATCGCCGTCAAAGAGGCGGTCTTCCCCTTCAACAAACTCCCCGGCTCCGACCTGATCCTGGGACCCGAGATGAAATCGACCGGCGAAGTGATGGGGATCAGCGACAACTTCGGCATGAGCTTCGCCAAGAGCCAGTTCGCCTCCAAAAACCTCATTCCCCTGGAGGGCAAAGTTTTCCTCTCCCTGACCGAGATCGATAAACCCCATGCCGGAGAGATCGGACGGATGTTCACGGAGCTGGGCTTCGAGATCGTCGCCACCGCCGGGACCCACGCTGCGCTCGAGGCCGCCGGAGTGCCGAGTACCAAGGTCCTCAAGATCAGCGAAGGGCGTCCCAACATCGACGATATGATCCGCAACGAGGAGATCGCTCTGGCGGTCAATACCTCCGACAACAAAGCCGCCAAAGCCGACGCCCGCCAGATCCGCCAGTCGGTCCTGGCCAACCATGTGGCCTACTTCACTACCATCGCCGCCGCCCGGGCCGCCGCGATGGCGATTCGGGAGCTGCAAAAAAATTCAGGCAGTCTGGAACCGAAAGCACTGCAGGATTATCTTCTTTGATGGAGAAGAACCCCAAGTCAGAAAGGTGAAGCCGTCATGACGATTCAGCAGCGTATCATTCTCTTTTTTACTCTCATTACAATCCTGCTGCTGACTGTCGTCATGCTGATGTGGTATCGCCTCTCTCTGCAGGCAGATCTGACCCGTGCGCAGGAGAACCGTTTCGAGAGTTACAAACTCGCCGTCCATCTGAAAAATACCGCCGACCAGCTGACCCGGATGGCCCGTACTTACACTTTGACGGACGATCCCCGTTATCGGAAATTCTATCAACACATTCTCGCTATTCGCGACGGCCGTGAGATCCGTCCGACAAATTACAATATTCTTTTCTGGGATCTGATGACCCCCAAAAGTGAATTTCATCCTCCCCGTGAAGGCAAAGCCGTCTCTTTCCGTCAATTGATCAGACAATCCCGACTCTCCAGCGACGAATTGGCCAAACTCCGCCAAGCCAATCACTATGCTGATCAACTGGCAAATCTGGATAACCAGGCCTTTCATCTGATGGAATTGGCCGATATCGACGATGATTTGAGCCAGGCCAACCGGCTGGCGGCCCAACAGCTTCTCTACGGTTCGCACTATCGCCGTATCCGAGCCAAAATGGCCAAAGAACTCTCCGATCTCTTCCAAATGATCGATCGACGGACATCGGCCCAGGTGCAGCGCATTGCTAGACAGGAGGCGATCATCAACGATGTTCTGATTGTTCTGGTTTTGCTGCTGCTGATGCTTGCCCTTCTGAGCTGGTTCCACTCACGGAAAAAAATCGTCGATCCCCTCAAAGAGTTGATCCGTTGGACCCAGAGACTCGAAAAAGGAAAATTTCAGTTCAACTGCACCATCAACGGTAGAGATGAGATCAGCCAATTGGCCCATTCCTTTTCCAAGATGGCCGATACCCTTCACAAAAGCCTCAACGATCTCAACCATAAAGCCCATACGGATCGGCTAACCAATCTGCCCAACCGCCGCTATTTGGAGATCGAGATGGAACGGATGCATTTGGCGGTCAAATATTACGGTATGCCCTGTAATATCATCCTCTTGGACCTGGATCACTTCAAACAGATCAACGACCGATACGGACACGACATGGGGGATCAGGTCCTGCGCCATTTTGCCCACCTCCTCCTCTCAGAGGTGCAGCTCCCCCACGCCGCCTGTCGTTGGGGCGGAGAGGAGTTTCTAATCATGACCAAAAACCTCACCCTCGACCAAGCCGTAGCCTTGGCGGAGAAGATTCGTCAGCGGGTAGAAACTACAGAGTTTCCCGGAAATCTTCATGTCACGCTAAGCGCCGGTGTCGCCTCTTTGGAAGCGGATCTCGAACTACGCGAAGGTATCCAGCGGGCCGATGAGGCGCTCTATCAGGCCAAAGCCCAAGGACGCAATCGGGTGCTAGCGTACCGGGCCTCTGATCAATGAGTCTAGAACATCTCCTCTTTCTCAGCGACACCGATACTACGGTCGGATTTATCTCCAAAGATGCCCGACGCATCGACCGGGCCAAACAACGCCCTCCTTCTAAACACTACATTACCGCCCTCCCTTCACTCAGGTCTCTCACGACGTTGACCAGAATTCCCCGCTCCCATCGACGCCGTATCCGTCGCCGTCGCCATGAAAGCTATATCCTTCCCTCCGGACATTCCTATCGCATCGTTCACAATGCCCGGCATCTGCTGCTGCTCAAAAGATTGGGCCGGGCCTACACCAGCTCCGCCAATCTCAGCGATGCCCCCTACGAAGAAGCCTATGCCCGTCAGGCTGCCGACGTGATCGTCGAACCGCTGGGGCCTCCCCGTGCCCCGTCGCGGATCTATCGCCTGGGCCGACAGAAAATG
Source organism: Nitratifractor sp. (assembly GCF_015487065.1). Taxonomy (GTDB): domain Bacteria; phylum Campylobacterota; class Campylobacteria; order Campylobacterales; family Sulfurovaceae; genus Nitratifractor. The sequence goes on along the minus strand of NZ_WFQN01000091.1, from coordinate 1,145 downwards.
AAACGGCTCAGATAGGGTATAATTCCACAAAAATTTTTCCAAAGGACCGAATCGATGGGACGAGCTTTTGAATACCGCAAAGCTGCCAAACTCAAGCGCTGGGGACAGATGTCCCGGATCTTCCCCAAACTGGGCAAGATGATCACCATGGCCGCCAAAGAGGGGGGCAGCCCCGATCCGGAGATGAACGCCAAGCTCCGGACCGCCATCGCCAACGCCAAAGCCCAGAATATGCCCAAGGACAATATCGAAGCGGCGATCAAGCGGGCCTTCAACAAGGATGCCGCGGATATCAAAGAGATGCACTACGAGGCCAAGGGCCCCTACGGAACGCTGATGATCATCGAGTGCGCCACCGACAACCCCACCCGAACCGTCGCCAACGTCAAAGCGATCCTGGTCCGGAACAAGGGCGAGCTGCTGACCAGCGGCTCTCTGGACTTCATGTTCACCCGCAAATCGGTTTTCGAGTTCGACCGTGATCCCGCCATGGATCTGGAGGAGCTGGAGCTGGAGTTGATCGACTACGGCCTGGAGGAGATCGAAGAGGACAAAATCCCCCAGGAGCATGGCGAAGACAAAGAGATCGTCCGGATCTACGGTGAGTACAGCTCCTTCGGCGAACTCAACAAAGCCCTCGAGGAGCGCGGCATCGAAGTGAAAAAAGCCCAGCTCCAGTACATCCCCAATACCCCCCTGGATCTCAGCGAAGAACAGATGGACGAAGTCACCGTCCTCATCGATAAACTCGAAGAGGACGACGACGTCCAGACGGTCTATACGAATCTGGCGTAATATGGTGCGTCGTTTGTCGTTTGAATGGGGCTTCGCCCCTCTTTGTCGTTTGAATGAAGTCGGCAAAGGAAGAGTCGCAAGTCGCAAGTCGCAAGTCGCAAGTAGTGTGGCCTTCGGCGATGTCATTGGTTATTGGTTATTGACCCCTCTGAAAAATCTCCACGAGAGGTTTCACTCGATGGCGACAAAGGAGCGCTCAACCCGTGAAACGGGCGCTTGCGTTCGCGACTGCCAGAGCTATCGAGTGAAACCGGTTGTTTTTCAGAGCATTCTATTGGTTATTGGGAGCGTTGCAAAGCAACGCATACCGAAATCATTCACCATTCACCATTCATCATTCACCCTTTCGT
>NZ_WFQN01000090.1 GCF_015487065.1 Nitratifractor sp. | reverse complement strand
GTCTGCTTGAGGATCCCGTCGCTGATCTTCAGATCGCTCTGATAGTCACTCAGCGCCACCCAGAGGCGCAGGATCTCCGAGCCGTACTGCTGGGTGACCTTCTGAGGAGCGACGACGTTGCCCCGGGATTTGGACATCTTCTCCCCATTTTCGTCCACGGTGAAGCCGTGGGTGAGGATGGAGCGGTAGGGGGGATGGAAGTTGATCGCGGAGCTGAGCAGCAGGGAGCTCTGGAACCATCCCCGGTGCTGGTCGCTTCCCTCCAGATACATATCGGCGGGGAACTCTCCGGCGTCGTAGTTGCGGGATTTGAGCACTGCGTTCCAGGTGGAGCCGCTGTCGAACCAGACATCCAAGATATCATTGACCTTCTCCAGCTCTTCGGGTTGGTAGCCGCTGCCGGGATAGAGAAGCTCCTCGATGGGACGGTCGTACCAGGCGTCACACCCCTCGTGCTCGAAAATGGCGGCAACGAAGTTGAGGACCTTCTCGTCCAGGATCACCTCTTTGGTCTTCTTGACCCGGAAAAAGGCGATAGGCACTCCCCACGTGCGCTGCCGGGAGATACACCAATCGGGACGTCCTTCGACCATGGAGCGCAGGCGGTTGCGGCCCCAGTCGGGGTAGAAGGTGGTCTCGTTGATCCCCTTCAGCGCCAGGCCCCGGAGCGTCTCTTCGGCTCCTTCGGGTTTTTCGTCCACGGCGATGAACCACTGTTTGGTCGCCCGGTAGATCACCGGTTTTTTGGTCCGCCAGCAGTGGGGATAGGAGTGGGAAAAGCGGCCCGCTTTGAGGAGGGAGTCGCCCAGGAGCTTGAGGATCTCTTCGTTGGCGTCGAAGACATGCATCCCCACGAAACGCTCCGGCTCGGGCAGGAGCTGATGGCCGATGACGCTCTCGTCGTAGCGTCCCTTGTCGTCCACCGGCATCAAGACTTCCAGACCGTATTTGAGCGCGGCGAAGTAGTCCTCCTCTCCGTGGCCGGGGGCGGTATGCACCGCGCCGGTCCCGCCGTCGAGCTCCACATGCTCTCCCAGGATGATATGGGAGCTGCGGCCGTTGAGGGGGTTGATGGCCAGTTTGTTCTCCAGCTCTTTGGCGGCGAATTTACGCACAGCGTGGCCCGAGACCACCCCCTCTTCGATCAGGGCGTCGTAGCGGCTCTCGGCGACGATATAGCCGTCATCGGTGAGGACATAGGTCTCGTCGGGGTTGAGGGCGATGCCGGTATTGGCCGGCAGGGTCCAGGGAGTGGTGGTCCAGATGACAATCGCCGCTTTGCCGTGAAGGTCCAGCTCCTCCTTGGCCTTGTCGGAAAGCTCGAAGGCGACATAGATGGAGTAGTCCTCTTTGTCTTTGTATTCCACCTCCGCGTCGGCCAGGGCACTTTCGGCGGCCCAGGACCAGTAGACCGGTTTGTTTCGCTCTACCAGCAGTCCCTTTTTTGCCACCTCGCAAAGGGTCCGGTAGATGTTGGCTTCGAATTTGAAATCCATGGTCACATAGGGGTTTTCCCAGTCGCCGATGACCCCGAGGGACTGGAAACCCTCTTTCTGGATGGCGATGTACTTGCTCGCATGTTCCCGGCAGAGCGCCCGGAACTCACTGACCGGCATGGCGTCTTTTTTCGCCTTGCCGATGCGCTCCTCGACCTTCTGCTCGATAGGCAGACCGTGACAATCCCAGCCCGGGGTGTAGCGGACCGCCTTGCCCTGAAAATAGTGGTGTTTGACGATGATGTCTTTGAGGATTTTGTTCAGGGCGTGGCCGATATGGATCTCGCCGTTGGCGTAGGGAGGGCCGTCATGGAGGGTAAACATCTCACAGCCCTGGCGCTGGGCCTTCATCCGCTCGTAGGCTCCCTGGCTGAACCATTTCCGGTAGCGCTCAGGCTCGTTTTTGGGCAGATTTCCCCGCATCGGGAAATCGGTCTTGGGCAGTAGCAGTGTCTCTTTGTAATCCATTCTAAATCGTCCTTCTCATCCGTATGTAAATTGCGGCGAATATCCCAAATCATGCAGGAGAATGTGCGTCAGATGCGTCGATGCTCGGTGGTAGGGGTGTCGGAGAGAAGCGCAGGCGCACTTGGAAAGTGCGTCGAGCATTCGCTTCGATCGCCCATGCCGCCGATGATCGATGCAGATGATGTGCCGGCTATTGCATGGTTTGGGATTATATCTTAAAGAGGGTTATGGATTCGTTATAATCATCTTATAGCCCTCATTACTCGAAGGAGTTGGCGATGACTCAATCACTGGAACTGATCTGCCTCGGTGTCGAAAGTTATGCACATCCCGTTCTCACTCCCTATTTGCTGCGGGAGATTGGAAAGCTGGGCCGGCGGATCGCTTCGATACAGAGGCTCCACACCCTCGATCCGGAGATCCCGATCCGGCTCCGGCAACTGTTGGAAGAGGGTTCCGGCCCCTGTCTGATTGCCGCGGACCCGGACCATTTTCCTCTGGTGGGGCGGATCCTTGCCACCCTCAAAGGCGAAGCAATGGTCCTTTCGGAGACGGGAACGCTCATTCCCGCTGATGCAAGAGAGGTTCGCCGGGACAGCTATCTTTTTCGCTTCGGAGAGCGGCTGATCAACGTCATCCGTGTCGAACCCGGGCGCAAGCTTCCCCAACTCCTCCTGGATCCGGAACCCCGGAAAACCTGGCAGATCTTTCCGGAAACGCCCGAGGAGCTCGAAGCGCTCCGACGTCTGGAGCTGGAGATAGCCGATTCGCTGGATCTGACGGAGATCCTCCCCGGCTGGATCCGAATCACAAGCTACCGTAGCACCTCCCCCACATCACTCACGCCGGAGAGACTGCGTCAGGTGACACCGCGGATCATTCCCGGCGACTCCCTCGTCGAATCCCTCATCGGCTACCTGGCCGCCGTCGGGAAACATATCACTTTTGCCGAAAGCTGCACCGGTGGGCTCCTTGCCGCCACCTTTACGGCCCAACCGGGGGCCTCGGATATCCTGGAAGGTTCCTACGTCACCTACGCCAACCGGATCAAATCGGGCTGGCTCGGCGTAAGCGATGCCACACTGCGGGAACATGGGGCGGTGAGCCGGGAGTGCGTCCTGGAGATGGCCGCCGGAGCTCAGCGCAATCTCCCCGCCGATATCGCCATTGCCATCAGCGGCATCGCCGGTCCCACCGGAGCGGTTCCCGGCAAACCCGTCGGCACCGTCTATCTCTGTTTGAGAAACGGTGAAGCAGTGCGTACAGAGCGACTGCAACTCCATGGGGACCGCAACGCCGTCCAGGAACAGACCGTCCTCTACGCCCTCAAATTTTTGGTCGAAAGTGAAAAAGAGAAAATTTTCAAATTTTTTGCCGAAAACTCTTGACAGGGTTTTTTTTCTGGGCTATAATTCTGCCCACTTAAAGCCACAGAGGCTTTTTGTTTCCGACCCGTTAGCTCAGTTGGTAGAGCAACTCCCTTTTAAGGAGTGGGCCCTTGGTTCGAATCCAAGACGGGTCACCACCAGATAGGTAATTTTTTTTGATGACTGTTTGGACTAGATGACCCTTTCATCTAGTGGCCAAGGATGCTGTGTTTTCCGCACAGACACAGAGGTTCAAATCCTCTAAGGGTCGCCAAATTCGATAAGTTGCCTGTCGGTCGCTTAGCTCAGTTGGTAGAGCGCCACCCTTACAAGGTGGATGCCAGTGGTTCGAGCCCACTAGCGACCACCACGGAAATCATGCGGCGGTAGTTCAGTCGGTTAGAATACCTGCCTGTCACGCAGGGGGTCGCGAGTTCGAGTCTCGTCCGCCGCGCCACGATTCATTTTTCTCCTTTTGATTGATTTATTTTATAGTGATTCCTCCTCCTTTATGTCGAACTATAAAATAGTTTAGGGGCCTCTACCTAGGCCCCGCTTTCCCTCCAATTCGCTATAATCCCTTTCATCATCCATCATTGCAAGGACATGCCGTGAAACTGCGTTTTGTTTTTTTCTCGCTCCTCTTGATTATGCTGCAGGCCCAGGCGAAACTCAATATCATTGTCAGCATTCCCCCCGAAAAATATTTTGTAGAACAGATCGCAAAAGATCATGCTCGGGTCACCGTCATGGTCCCGCCGGGCAGTTCCCCCCATACCTATGAGCCCAAAGCCTCCCAGATGCGTGCCGTCGGCGATGCTGATCTCTATTTTGCAATCGGAGTAGAGTTCGAGCGGGCCTGGCTGCCGCGCTTTCGTTCCCAAAATCCGAACCTGACTATCGTCGATCTCTCGCGAGCCGTCCAAAAAATCCCCATGACGGGAGGGCACGCGGAACACGGAGAGCAACATACATCCGGGGATGAACATGGTCATGAAGAGCATGGACTCGATCCCCATATCTGGCTCTCGGTACGCAATGTGCGGAAGATGGCTCCCTTGATCGAAAAGACCCTGGAGTCCAAAGATCCCTCCCACGTGGCGGAGTACCGGAAAAATCTGGCCGATTTCGAAAAGAATCTCCAGACGCTGGATCAGCAGATCCGGAAGATTCTCTCTCCCCTTCCCAAGGGAAGCGCCTTTATGGTGGTACATCCCTCCTGGGGCTATTTCGCCCGGGACTACGGCCTGCGTCAAATGCCGGTAGAGATCGAGGGCAAAGCCCCCAAACCGCGGCAGCTGATGCAGCTCATTGATGCGGCAAAGCGGGAGAAGATCAGGGCCATCTTCGTCCAGCCGGAGTTTTCCGACAAAAGTGCCCGGCTGCTGGCGGCGGAACTGGGGATTCCCGTGCTGAAGATCTCTCCCCTGGCAGAGAACTGGAACGACACCCTGCTCCGTCTCAGCCGTGCTCTGGCAGGAGAGCAACGCCCGTGAATGTCCTGCGTGTCGAAAACCTCCGCTTTGCCTACGATCGGGAACCGGTCCTGCAGGG
>NZ_WFQN01000089.1 GCF_015487065.1 Nitratifractor sp. | reverse complement strand
TGGTGGTGTAGGCGTGGCCGATATGGGGGATGTCGTTGACGTAGTAGATAGGGGTGGTGATGTAGGCTTTTTTGCAATGTTCGGACATGAATCGCTTTCCTTGGAAGGTTCTCTTGATTGAATTGAAGGTATTTTAGCGAAAGCTTGCTTTATCGCATTGCGATGGAGCTTTTTCGGTCATCGTCGTTCTGATAGCGCCGACTCCACCGCCGCCGTCGCATGGATACGAGTCGTGTCGAAAAGTGGCACGTCGGTATGTTCGGGTGTGACCAGCATCCCGATCTCGGTGCATCCTTCGATGATCCCCTCAGCGCCTCGGCGGCGCAGATCGTCGATGATGAGCAGATACTCCCGGCGGGATTCCTCCCGGACGATTCCCAGGACCAGCTCTTCGTAGATGATTTGATGGACGATCTGCCGGTCGGCGGGTTTGGGGATGAGCACCTCCAGGTTCCAGCGCTTACGTAGACGATCGGCGTAAAAATCCTCCTCCATTGTAAAGCGGGTCCCCAGGAGCCCCACGGTCTGCAGCCCCGCCCGGCGGATCGCCGCTCCGGTGGCGTCGGCGATGTGGAGAAAAGGGATATTGATCGACTCTTCGATCTGCGGGGCGAGTTTGTGCATGGTGTTGGTGCAGAGCAGCAGCAGCTCGGCCCCGGCCGTCTCGATCCGACGGGCTTCCTCGGCCAGCAGAGCACCGGCCCGCTCCCACTCTCCGGCCATCTGGAGCCGCTCGATCTCGGCGAAGTCCACGCTGAGCATTACGCAGCGGGCGGAGTGGAGGCCGCCCAGGCGATGTTTGACCTCCTCGTTGAGGAGCCGGTAATAGAGCGCGCTGCTCTCCCAGCTCATGCCGCCCAGGAGTCCGATGGTTTTCATGGTTTTTCCTTGAGTGATTTTGAGATATGATTTCGTAAGTATGCCGCAATCTTTCGAGAATGAGATGGCGGTCGATGGGGATAAAATGACGATACGATCGGCCGAAAGCAAAACGAAATGGAAAGCGTTTGGGTATAAACTTCTTCGTACGCCGGTCGTGAGAGGGGCACTATTTCATTGCTTCTCAATTTTATTGACAGCCGGGGCGCTGCAGGAGGCGATTGACAGCGCGGCTCCCGGAGCGACGCTGAAACTTTCGGCGGGGACGTTCAGGGAACAGGTGCACATCGACAAGCCTTTGACGATTCTGGGAATCCCTGGGCGGACAGTGATCGAAGGGCCGGGGAAGGGGACGGTGGTGAGGATTCGGGCCTCCCATGTACGGCTGGAGAATCTTGTTATTGCGGGGTCCGGGCATCGGCGGGATGCCCTGGATGCGGCGATCAGCATGGAGGGGGCCTCGGATGTCCAAATTCGGGGATGTCGGATCGAGAAAAGCCTCTTTGGCATCGTTGTCGAGATGAGCCGCCGTGTCAAACTCGCGAGAAACCGTCTCCGCTCCTATCCGGAAAAAGTGGTGGACAACCGGGGGGATTTCATCCGGATCTGGGGATCCCGGGGTGTCGGGGTTATCGACAACACTCTGAGCGGGGGGCGGGATCTTTCCGTGAGCCGTTCCCGGGATGTACAGATAGAGAACAATCGCATAGCGGAGGTCCGCTACGGTCTCCTGCTGTCGATGGATCGCAACGTAAGCATCGTCGGCAATCGGATCCGGCGCGCCTATGCCGGGATCTTCGTGCAGGGTGGGCAGGATCTGAACCTCACGGCCAATCGGATTGTCGCGACCCGTCTGGCTACCGGCACGGGGATCCTGCTGCAGCACGGACATGGGATCCATGTCACGGACAATCTCCTCCTCGGCTGTGCCCAGGCCTTCTATATCGATTCTTCCCCTGTGGAGATCGGATTGCGCCGTTTCATCGAGAGAAACCTCGTGATCGACAACGTCACGGCACTCCACTTTCACGCCGCCATACGCAACAACCGGATCCGGGACAACGATTTCATCGGCAATCTCGACGATGTGGTCCTGGACATCCCCCGGGCCAAACGGGGAGACAACGAGATCGCCCGGAACTACTGGAGCCGTTATGAAGGTTTCGACCGTAACGGCGACGGATTGGGCGATACCCCCTACCGGGTGTTGATCTATGCCGACAAACTCTGGCAGTATGACCACCGTCTTCGCTTCTTCTATGCCACTCCGCTCCTCTCGCTCCTCGACTTCATCGAACGGATCGCCCCTTTCAGCGCGCCGGATCTGCTCCTGACAGATCCCGAACCCCGCATGGCACGGGTCACCCCTCGGATCAGTGAAGCAACGGAGTGAACGGGGGTCGAAGAAGTTTGGAGATAATATCACCAAAAAAATGAAACGGAGCCCGATGAACCCTTTTTACCTTACGGACCTGGACAAAACCTTTTTGAGGACAGATTTGAGTCTCTCAGACTACAGTCGCAAAGTTTGGAACGAATGTGTGGAGCAGGGGAAGAGGCTCTCCGTCGCCACGGCCCGGAGCCTGACGGGAGTGCGCAAGCTCCTGGAGGGGCTGCATCTGCGGGAACCGCTCATTCTGCTCGACGGTGTGGTGATCGCCACGATCGAAGGGAAGCTCATCGATGTGGCGGCGCTGGACCGGGAGCTGGGGAATGCGGTGATCGATATCGCCCGGCGGGAGACGGGGATGGAACCGCTGCTGGTAGGGATGGAGGAGGATGGGCAGGAGAGTTTCCTCTACCCCCATGCCTCCAACCGCTGGCAGCGCGAACTGTTGGCGACCTTTCACAACGACCGGCGGGTGCTGGATGTCAAGGAGATGCGGGCGATGGATCGGAACCTCAAACTGGTCTTTCTGGAGAGCGAGGAGCGAACCGCCGAGTTGGAACGGATTCTGCGGGAACAGCTGGGGGAAGCGATCGAGATCAAACGCTCCGCCGACCCCTACATCGACTGCTGGTTCATGACCGTCCTGCACCCCGAGGGAGACAAGGCGCATGCCCTGGCGAAACTGGAGGGGATCGAAGGGGTGGACAAAGCCCATACCACGGTCTTCGGCGACAGCCATAACGACATCGGCCTCTTCGAGATGGCCGGACATCGCATCGCCGTGGCCAACGCCATCGAGGAGCTCAAAGAGCGGGCCGATCTCGTCTTGCCCTGGAGCAACGATGAGGATGCGGTGGCACGGTATCTGGAAGAGGAGATGTTGGAAACTAGTAACTAGTAACGAGTAACTAGGAATTGAACCCTCTGAAAAATGTCCACGAGAGGTTTCACTCGATGGCGACAAAGGAGCGCTCAACCCGTGAAACGGGCGCTTGCGTTCGCGACTGCCAGAGCTATCGAGTGAAACCGGTTGTTTTTCAGAGCACTCAATTAGGAATTAGGAATTAGGAATTTTGGGGCGTCACTTTGTAACACGGTTATTGGAGGCGGGACTTCAATCCGGCAAGACAGGACTGAAGCTCTGCCTCCAAGGCCCAGTGCCTTCCATAAACGACATACTGCCCGTCCCAACCATCGACTAGAGACTATCGACTAACAACTAACGACTTCGCCGAAGGCGCTATGCTATAATGACCGAGATATTATTGAAATGGAGGTAGCGCGATGGAGATCAAGCAGTGCAATTCTCTCGATGAGGCCAGAGCGGAGATTGACAAGCTTGACGAGAAGATCGTGGAGCTTATTGCCGCCCGTAATGCCTATATCCGGCAGCTGGCCCACTTCAAAGATTCGATTGATGAGATCAAAGCGGAAGATCGGATTGCCGACGTGATCAACCGGGCCAGGGCCAAAGCGATTGAACTGGATCTCTCACCCAATCTGATTAATGATCTCTATTTGCGGATGATCGACGCCATGGTCGACAGCGAAGTGGCCGAATTCAAAAACGCCAAGAACTTTTAGCCCTTATGGCTTCGGCTCAGCTCAGTTTGAGCTGAAAATAGAGATTTTGCTCTTCATAGTCGATCCGTTTTCCCAAAATATCCATTACCGCCTGGAAAGTGTCGAAAAAATCATTATCCAGAGGGGTTCCAGATTTGACATACTTGGCCAGGAATTTCATCAAGGTGGTTTTGGTCTCTTTGAATGACCGTTGAAAATCCTCAATCATTTTTTCGAGTCGTTCCTCATTGAGATTACTGCCACGCAACAGTTTGAACATCTCGATATCCTCACTGCTGAGATGATCCATGGCAAGATCGGTAAATTTTTTGAGATAGAGTTTGGCCTGATCTTCGTTACCTTTGACATATTCAGCGATCACCTTCTCCCCCAGAACGACCAGCTTCTCATGCTCTTTTTCCCATCGTTCGACCAATTTCTTGTTTTTTGATTTAAATAAAGATAACATCCTCATCTCCTTTTCTCTATCTTAATATTTTATTTTACTGATAATACTATCACAATTCCCTGTAAATGTATGTAAATATGATAAAAATACTCCGGATTAAACGAATTTCTGCTAAAATCCCTTGACACAAGCGCTCGGCTTTGGTTATAAACTCTCCAAAGCCGTCGAAAAAAGGATAGTCATGGCACAAGAAGAGCTGGACAAAGCAGTTTCGGGCGAGTACGCCCTCGGCTTCGAGATTGATATCGAAGAGGACAAGGTTCCGCCGGGCCTCAGCGACGAGGTGATCCGCTTCATCTCCAAGAAGAAGGATGAACCCGACTGGATGACCGAGCTGCGCCTCAAGGCCTATCATAAGTGGCTGGAGATGGAAGAGCCTCACTGGGGACATCTGGAATACGAGCCGGTCGATTACCAATCCATCAGCTACTTCGCCGCTCCCAAGAAAGGCCCGGAGAGCCTGGACGAGGTCGATCCGAAGATCCTGGAAGCCTATGAGAAGCTGGGAATCCCCCTGGAAGAGCAGAAACAGCTTGCCGGGGTCAAAGTGGCCGTCGACGCCGTCGTCGACTCGGTTTCGGTCAAGACCACCTATCAGGAGGAGCTCAAAGAGAAGGGGATCATCTTCTGTTCCATCTCCGAAGCGATCCGGGATTACCCCGAGCTGATCAAGAAGTATATGTTCAGCGTCGTCCCCATGAACGACAACTACTTTGCGGCCCTCAACTCGGCGGTCTTCACCGACGGGACCTTTGTCTATATCCCCAAAGGGGTGCGCTGCCCCATGGAGCTCTCCACCTATTTTAGGATCAACGCCCTCAATACGGGGCAGTTCGAGCGGACTCTGATCGTGGCCGACGAAGGAAGCTACGTCAGCTACAACGAGGGGTGCTCCGCTCCCATGCGGGACGAGAACCAGCTCCACGCCGCCGTGGTGGAGCTGATCGCTCTCAAAGACGCCGAAATCAAATACTCCACGATCCAAAACTGGTACCCCGGCGACGAAGAGGGCAAAGGCGGCATCTACAACTTCGTCACCAAACGGGGCCTCTGCGAAGAGAACGCCAAGATCTCCTGGACCCAGGTGGAGACCGGATCGGCCATCACCTGGAAATACCCCAGCTGCGTCCTCAAAGGGGATAACAGCGTGGGAGAGTTTTACTCCGTGGCCGTCACGACATTGGCCCAGCAGGCCGACACCGGGACCAAGATGATCCACCTGGGCAAAAACACCAGCTCTACGATCATCTCCAAAGGGATCAGCGCCATGAAGGGGCAGAATACCTACCGGGGCCTGGTCAAGATCGGGGCCAACGCCGAAGGGGCGCGCAACTACAGCGAGTGTGACAGCCTGCTCATCGGCGATCAGTGCGGAGCGCATACCTTCCCCTATCTGGAGAGCAAGGATGCCCACGGGCAGGTGGAGCACGAAGCGACGACGACCAAGATCAGCGACGAGCAGCTCTTCTACCTGCGACAGCGGGGGATCAACGAAGAGGACGCGGTGAGCATGATCGTCCACGGTTTCTGCAAAGAGGTCTTCAGCCAGCTGCCCATGGAGTATGCGGTGGAAGCGAAAGCACTATTGAATCTGACATTGGAAGGAAGTGTAGGATGAGCAACGTTGTTATGGATATCGAGAATCTCCACGCCCGAATCGGCGCCA
>NZ_WFQN01000088.1 GCF_015487065.1 Nitratifractor sp. | reverse complement strand
GACCGGATGGCCGATCGCATGGAGAAGGTCTTCAAGGTCCTGACCCCCGCCCAGCGTGAAAAGCTGATAAAATTGTCCCAGAAGAACTGAGTGCCCGGAAAGAAAGAGACCCTGACGGGAAAAGGGGGATGCGGTGGCGAAAGTGCTGATGGTGGAGGATGATCTCGAGATCACCGAACTGCTGGAGGAGTATCTGGCCCGTTACGGCATCGAACTCTTCAGCGTCCGCTCCCCGACGGTAGGGCTGGAGAAGCTGGCGACGGAGCGTTATGATCTGATGCTGGCGGATCTGGGCCTTCCGGAGATGGACGGACTGGAGCTCTGCCGCCGGGTCAAAGAGCGCTATCCCCAGCTGCCGATCATCGTCTCCACCGCCCGGGCCGATGTGAGCGACAAGGTAGTGGCCTTCGAGATCGGGGTGGACGACTACATCGCCAAGCCCTACGAACCGAGAGAACTGGTGGCCAGGATCCAGGCCCTGATCAAACGCTACCAACGCCTCGCCGCAAACGAAGAGGCGTCGTTCTTCGGTCTCGACCGGACCCGGATGCGGATCACCCGGGAGGGAACCCCCCTGGAGCTGACCCCTGCCGAGTACGAGATCTTCGCCCTGCTCCTGGAGCGGCGGGGCGAGGTGGTCAGCCGGGACTTCATTGCCAACAGTGTCGCGTCGCTTCGCTGGGAGAGCAGTGATCGCAGCATCGACGTCATCGTCAGCCGCCTACGCCGCAAGATCGGCGACGACCCCCGCCATCCCCGATTTATCCGATCGGTCCGGGGGGTTGGCTATCAATACATCGGACCCTGAATGAACCGCCACTCCATCTTTTTCAAACTCAACCTTCTCTTCGCCACGGCCCTGATCGTCACCCTCATCGCCGGGGGACTTCTCTACCGGCAGCTGGAGCATCGGGACCGGATGGCACTGCTGCTCAAAAGCCGCCTGATCCTCCAGGAGCTTCGCCGGGATCACCAAGCCTCCGATACATTGCTTCAGGCTCTGGACCTGGAGCGGGTTCCGCCGGCCCGGACTGCCCGGCTTCTGCCCCGTAACGGGAGGCAGACGAATCTCCGGGGGCACAGGCGGCGCTATGGGCGACGGCTCATCCGTCGTGGGGGAGAGGTCTATCTCCTGATCCGTACGCCGCAAAAGCACCTGCTGCTCCACGCCCGGCAGAATACGCTTCGGCGCTATCTCTTCCCGGGTTTGCTTCTGGGGGCGATCCTGCTGATTCTGAGTCTCAGCTATTGGGCACTGCGCCGGACGCTCAGTCCCATGCGGCGTCTGGAGGAGGATATCCGCCGCTATGGCCGGGGAGAGCCGCTGCGCTATGCGGAGCGTTTCCGCAATGGAGAGGATGAGATCTCCCGGATCGCCCGGGCCTTCTACGATTCGGCGGAGCGTCTGAAACGCTACGGCGAGGCGCGGCGGCTCTTTCTGCGGAACCTGCTTCATGAGCTCAACACTCCTGTGACCAAAGGCAAACTCCTGGCGGAGCTGAGTCAGGAGCCTCGGACCCGCCGGATGCTCGGCACGATCTTTCAGCGTCTCTCGATCCTTCTTGGAGAGCTGGTGGAGGTGGAACGGATCGCCGCCGGATCGGAGCCCTTCGCCGAGCGGGAGGAGCTGAAGGTGAAGGAACTGGTCCAAGAGGCATGCCGTCGGCTCTACTGTGAAGAGGAGGAGGTCGGTATAGAGATCCCGGAGGATCTGACCCTCTTCGCCGACCGGGAGGCGATGGTGATCGTCATCAAAAACCTCCTGGACAACGCCCGAAAATACGGCCGCGATCCTCACATCGGATTCGAAGGAGACCGGCTGGTGATCCGCAGCCTCGGGGCGCCGCTCAAACGGCCCCTGGAACACTACACCGAACCCTTCCGGCAGGAGTATGCAGAGCCGAAAGAGGAGGGCTTCGGTCTGGGGCTCTACATCGTTCGGGAGATCCTGGAACGCCACGGGATGGAGCTGGGCTATCGCCATGAGAATGGGGAGAATCTCTTCACTGTCGGGCCATTGAACCGGGAAGGGTAATCCCCGCCGGGGTCATGGATCCATCCCTTCTTAACCCCCATTTGGATATAATCCTTCGCATTTGCCCTGAGGAAAGCTCCGCAGGGTGAACTTTGACGCAAGGATAGGCTATGCTCCTCTTTACCCCCGGTCCCACTCCCGTTCCCGAATCGGTCCGCCTGGCCATGGCGGGGCCGACCCTCCACCACCGGACTCCGGAGTTCGAGGCGATCTTCGCCGAGGCGCGGACGAAACTCTTTGAACTGATGGCTACCGATGAGGTGGTGATGCTGGCCTCCAGCGGCACCGGCGCCATGGAGGCGGCGGTGGTCAATCTCTGTCATCGCAAACTCCTCAATGTCAACGCCGGGAAGTTCGGTCAGCGTTTCGGCCAGATCGCCCGGGCCCACGGCCTGGCCAATACCGAGATCGTCCACGAGTGGGACACCCCCGCTACGGTGGAGGAGGTTTTGGAAGCATTGCGGGCCGATGCCGAGATCGACGCTCTGGCGATCCAGATCAGCGAATCGGCCGGTGGTCTGCGCCATCCTGTCGAAGAGATCGCCGCTGCCGTCAAAGCGGAGTGCCCCGAGGTGATGGTGATCGCCGACGGGATCACCGCCGTGGGGGTCGAGCGGATCGACACGACCCATATCGATGCCCTGATCGCCGGGAGCCAGAAGGCGCTGATGCTGCCTCCCGGTTTGGCGATTCTGGGGCTCAGCAACGCTGCGGTGGAGAAGATCGGGGAAGGGAAGGGCTACTATTTCAACCTCGCCTCCGAGATCAAAAAACAGCGCCAGAACACCACCGCCTATACGGCGCCGACGACCCTGATCATCGGTCTGCGGGCCATCCTCGAAGCAATCGAAAAGCGCGGCGGCCTGGGCAAACTCTACTGCGATACCGCCCGCCGGGCCAAGGCAACCCGCTTCGCCCTGGAAGCGATCGGGCTGCACAGCTATCCCAAGACCCCCGCCCGCTCCATGACCACCATCGACGATCCCGATGCCAACGCCATCCGCAGCCTCCTCAAGAGCGACTTCGACGTCAACGTCGCCGGCGGGCAGGACCACCTCAAAGGAAAAATCTTCCGGATCAACCAGATGGGGCTTATTGAACCCTATGAGATGAGCTGGGTGGTCAACGCCGTGGAGCTGGCCCTGGCCAAGCTGGGACGCCGCCCCTTCGACGGGACCGCCGCGAAGGTCTGGAACGAGACCTACTTCAAGACGATGCTGGCCAAAGCCGCGGAGGACGCATGATCTTCGAACACGAAATCCCCAGCGGCAGCCGGCTCTATTTCGGCGAGAGCGCCCGTCTCAAGCGCCGGATCGAGAACCAGGCCGCCGAGTTGCTGGAGGAGCGGGGCTACCGGGAGATGGTGACGCCGCTCTTTTCCTACCATCAGCACGAGAGTTTCGACGATCCCAAGGCGCTGATCCGCCTCAACGATACCGACAACCACGAAGTGAGCCTCCGGGCCGACTCCACTGCCGACGTGGTGCGTATCGCCACCAAGCGTTTGGGGCGTAGCACCGATTCGAAGCAGTGGTTCTATATCCAGCCGGTCTATCGCTTTCCGACCAAAGAGCAGTATCAGATCGGTGCCGAGTTCCTGGGCGGAGAGTTCGCCCGGGTGGCCGCCGACGCCACGGCATTGCTGGAGCGGCTGGAGATCCGTCCCCTGCTCCAGGTGGCCAACATCGCTATCCCCAGGCTCCTGAGCGAACGTTACGGTGTGGCTCTGGAGGATCTCAAGACGATGCACATCCAGCGGATCCTCGATACCGGCCATCCCTGGCTGGAAGATCTGGTGCGGATCCACCGGGCGGAGGACCTGGAGGATCTGAGCCGCTATCCCGAGGATCTGGCGGAGGAGCTGGAGAAGATCCGCCTGGCCGTCGAGGGGATCGCCTACCGTCCTCTGGTGGTGGCGCCGCTCTACTATGCCAAGCTGCGCTACTACGATTCGCTGCTCTTCCGGCTCTATGAGGGTAATACCCTCTTTGCCACCGGGGGAAGCTACCGGATCGACGGAGTGCGCTCGGCGGGCTTCGCGCTGATGACCGATGCCTGTATCGCAGAAAAAATGACAAAAGGGAATGCATGAGAAACCAAGCCGATCTGATTGTCGGATTGCAATGGGGCGACGAAGGCAAGGGCAAGATCGTCGACCATATGGCCCAGACCCATGACTATGTCTGCCGCTTCGCCGGCGGCCACAACGCCGGCCACACCATCGTCGTCGGAGAGAAAACCTACGCCCTGCACCTGATCCCTTCGGGAGTCCTCAACCCCGAGGCGGTCAATATCGTCGGCAACGGCGTGGTCCTCTCTCCGGCCGATTTCATCGAGGAGATGCGTCAGTTCGGCGATCTGCGGGGGCGCCTCTATATCTCCGACAAGGCTCATCTGCTCCTGCCCTATCATGCGACGATCGATCAGGCCCGGGAGCGGATGAAGGGTGACAAAGCCATCGGGACCACCGGCAAGGGTATCGGTCCCGCCTACGGCGACAAGGTCGCCCGGGTGGGTCACCGGGTGGGGGAACTTCACGATCCGCGGAAACTGACCGACAAGATCATGGCCTACTTCGCCATGAACCGGCCCGTCTTTGAGGCCATGGGGGTGGAGACTCCCGAGGAGCAGGAGCTCTTCCATCAGCTGACGGAGTACAAAGAGGCGCTGGAGCCCTATATCACCGATACGACACTGCGGGTCTGGAAAGCCCTGGAGGAGGGGAAACGGATGCTTTTGGAAGGGGCCCAGGGGACGATGCTCGATATCGATCACGGCACCTATCCCTATGTCACCAGCTCCACCACCGTCAGCGCCGGTGCCTGCAGCGGCCTGGGGCTCAACCCCAAGGATATCGGCCGGGTGACCGGCATCGCCAAAGCCTACTGCACCCGGGTGGGCAACGGCCCCTTCCCCAGTGAGGATTTCGGGGAAGCGGGGCAGCGGCTGCGGGACAACGGCCACGAATACGGCACCACTACCGGTCGGCCCCGCCGCTGCGGCTGGTTCGATGCCGTGGCGATGCGCCATGCGGTGCGGATCAACGGAGCGGATCAGGTGGCCCTGATGAAACTGGATGTGCTGGACGGCTTCGACGAGGTCAAGGTCTGCGTCGCCTACCGGGTCCACGGGGAGGAGATCGACTATGTCCCCTACGATCTGGAGGATGCGGAGCCGGTCTATCGCGTCTTCTCCGGTTGGGAGCGCAGCTGCGGTGCTCGGAGCTTCGAGGAGCTGCCTGAAGCCGCCCGGGAGTATATCTCGGAGCTGGAGAAGATGATCGGCTGCCGGATCGGAATCATCTCCACCTCGCCGGAGCGGGAGGATACGATTGTCCGCTGAAGCGGACAACCGTCAGTTATCAGTTAATAGTTAATAATTAATAGTGAATAATTTTGGTGGCGTGGGATTGCTATCCCACGTTTTATCAGAAGCGGAGAGCTGGATTTTCGCTTGTTCCCACCGTCCTCGGTGGGAACGAGATGGGAAGAGTTTCGGTAGAACCTGCAACTGGTTATAATTTGATAAAGATATTGGAATAGAGAAGGGGAATCATGAGACTGAAACCGCAACAGACCGGATACGTAGCGAGCAAAGTGGCGATCGATCTGGCCAACGCCCCTTTTGTCAAGCTTCTCAAGGGCAAGGATGCCGTCCGCGAGAAGGTCAAGGAGCTGATCGACGAAAATCTCCAGCAGGAGCGGGCCCTGGATGAGAAGGTCAAGGAGATCATCGACGAGAACTATGACGAGATCGAGTTCCAGCATGCCGACGAGCGGCAGCTCTTTTTCATGATCAAGAAGAAGCTGGCCCCCGAGTACGGGGTGATCATGAACTACGACGACCGTTACAACGATTTGGCCCACAAGATCCTGGACGAGCTCTATGAAAACTATTTGATCGAATACGATGTCAATGAAAATCAGGTCAAAAACGTGATCTTCAAAGCTTTCAAAGAGTTCGCCGACGCCTACGAAGAGATCGATGATATCGTCTACAACAAGATCCGCAACATGGAGCGGGAGGTGATCCCGGGGTCCCAGGACTACGAACTGCTCTACGAGCGTCTGTACCGGGAGGAGCTTCAGCGGAGGGGGATGCTGTGAAACGCGGTGCGTTTCACAGCAAGTTAATAGTTAATAATGAATAGTTAGAGAAAGGGTTGAGATGCAGAAGGTTTCGCTTTATTTCGAGAACGGGCTCTTTCTGGAGGCGCGGAGTTTCGGGGCCGAGGGGACGGCGGTCGGGGAGGTGGTTTTCAACACTTCCATGACCGGCTATCAGGAGATCGTCACCGATCCCAGCTATGCCGGGCAGTTCGTCACCTTCACGATGCCCGAGATCGGCAATGTCGGATGCAACGCCCAGGATATGGAGAGCCGGGGAGCTTTCTGCAAAGGGGTCATCGTCCGGCAGTACCAGAAGCGTCCTTCCAACTTCCGCAGCGAAGAGAGCCTCGACAGTCTCCTGAAGCGTTTCGGCGTCATGGGGATCTGCGACATCGACACCCGCTACCTGACCCGGATGCTCCGGACCCAGGGGGCCATGGAGATGATTGCCTCCACGGAGATCCATGACCGGGAGGAGCTGGCCGGGATGCTGGCTGCTGCCCCCAGAATCGAGGAGATCAACTATATCGAAGAGGTGAGTACCGACGAACCCTATGTGCATCAGGCCGGTCGCTACGATGCCCGGACCTTCCGTTACGAAGAACCCAAAACAGACAAAAAGATCGTCGCCTACGATTTCGGGATCAAACGCAACATCCTCAACGAACTGACCCACGCCGGGATGCAGGTGGAGGTGATCCCCAACGACACCCCCGCCGAAGCGGTGGTCGCACGCTTCCAAGCCGGTGAGATCGACGGCGTCTTCCTCTCCAACGGCCCGGGGGATCCGCTGATCCTCTCCGAGGAGAAAGCCCGCACCCAAAAGCTCCTGGAGGCCAAGATCCCCATGTTCGGAATCTGCCTGGGGCACCAGATGCTCTCCATCGCCCACGGCTACGAGACCTACAAGCTCAAATTCGGCCACCACGGCGGCAACCATCCCGTCAAAAACCTCCAGACAGGCGCCGTGGAGATCACCGCCCAGAACCACAACTACAACGTCCCCGACTCCATCACCGAGGTGGCGGAGGTGACCCATGTCAACCTCTTCGACAACACCGTCGAGGGAGTCCGCTACAAAGGCGAGCCGGTGATTTCGGTACAGCACCACCCTGAAGCGAGCCCTGGTCCCCATGAAAGCGCCTATATCTTCAAAACCTTTTATGAAATGCTTTGACAAAACTGTCAGAGCATTGCCTGATTCATTGTGAAAAAATCCCGTCTATATCTTCACGAACTTCTGGAGGATCCTGTCGTCAGCTATCCCGCCTGGTATCTTCTGAGTCCCCGTCTTCACCGGGATGAGAATCTGCACGAGACCCTGAGGGCGCTCCATTCACTCGATTTCACCGCCTATCGGCATCCGGAAAATCCCGAAGAGATCTTCGCCGCTTTCCGTGCCGGCTGCTTCCCCATTTACCGCGAACGATATGCCGCGGGGTATTTCGGGGGCAAAGTCATGGTGCTGGAGAGTGCCGGATGGAAGTT
>NZ_WFQN01000087.1 GCF_015487065.1 Nitratifractor sp. | reverse complement strand
GTCCTGGACGAGAAGCGCCTGGCGATGCCCATGTACCGCCACCCCTGGGACGACATTCTCTACGACGTCCAGAAAGCGGAAGAGCTCTAAGCTCTTTTCGCCCGCTTCACGGCATTTAATCAATTTTATTTCCTCTTGCTCCCTCTTATATTTTCCCCTCTATAAGCTCTTTCATAATATAGGTCGAGTTATTGACCGAACTATGCCGTTTTTGTTGGGCAAATAACCCAACTTACCGGACGTTCGTCATCCTGAACTCGATTCAGGATCCACGCTATTTGGCTGTTTCGGGCCCTGGATTCCGGGTCAAGCCCGGAATGACGAAGTCATTGGAAAAATGATGGGATTACCCGTTGATGATGATCCGAGTGTTTTGCATACCGTAACGACGGATGAGTCGATAGAGGGTATGAGCGTTGCGTGGATGGACACGGACGCAGCCGTGGGAAGCGGGATGCCCGAGGTGGCGGATGGCGTGGGTGCCGTGAATGGCGTAGCCTCCTTTGAAAAAGACCGACCAGGGCATGGGAGAATGATGATACTTTTTGGAATAATGCATCCGTTCCAGGGTGTAGGGGCGGAAGATACCGTTGGGGGTCCAGTAGCCGCGCCTGGCCGTTGAGACTTTCCATCTTCCGATATAGTCGTTGTCCAGATAGACGCGCATTTGCTGTCGTGCTTTGTCGATATGAACGATCACATAGGTACGGGTAGGGTTGAGGAGGGTCTTCATCTTCAGGTAGGTTCGGGCGTAGTTTTCCGGCATGGGTTCGATGATCTCTTTGAGGGAGAGATAGCGTCGGGGGTCTACGCGGTCAGCGGGTTGAAGCGGTACCGTTTTGAGTGCGAGATAGACGGAGGGATCGTAGGTCACCGGATGAGGGTCGGTTTGGAGAGGGGAGGAATTCCGAGGTGAATCTTTCGCTTTGTCCGCCGAGATGATTCGAGGTTTCAATACTACGGAAAGATTGTGCTCGTTTGACGTTTTTGAAACACTTTTTTGTTGCATGATTGCCGGAGTTTTGGAGGCATTACGCTCCGGAATGTGTGGGTGGTCTTCCTCTTTGGCAATCTTTTGAAGTTCCTGCAAAATGGGATCGGGAGGGAGCAGTCCGTCGTCGGATCCATAGGCAGTTGTCCTCATCATGCAGAGCAGAACAGCCCCAAACAATACAGACGCACTCCCCCCTTTTTTCATTGCACATTCTCCTGTTTCTGCCTGCTTGTCAGGTTTTATTTTCGATCATACGCGCCATTTTGTCGCTACCCGACGGAAGAGGCAGTCTAAAGAATTGTATCAAAAGTAAAAAAGGAGTGAAAGAGGGAGGGCAGAGAGGATGGAATCCTCTCCTGATATTTATTTGGAAGCGGGTGTTTTGGCGTTTTTATCCTGGGGTTTGACGAGAGGAATCACCTTCGCTTTGCTCTTGGCGCCGGCTTTTTTGGGAATGGTGATCAGGATCGTATTGTCCTTTTGTTCCGCTTTGATACCGGAAGTATCGGTATCGTCAGGCAAAGTGAAGCTCTGGACGGAGCTGCTGTTGGCGTAGCTGATGATCTTGCCGTAGTTGCCGTTGGTCTTCTCCACTTTTTTGTTTTCGGTCACTTCCACGGTAAGCATTCCGTTTTCGGTGGTGATTTTAATCTTGGAGTTTTTCAGATCGCCGACTTTGATCTGCAGCTCGTAGTGGTCTCCTTTGTCCTGGAAGCCGGAGCTGAGTACTCCGGAGGAATGGACCAGGATCGGAGTATTGACGATGGAAGGGGCCTGGAAATTCTGCTCGAAGTTTCGGAACATGGCATCCATCTGGCGGCGCATCTGCTCCATCTGTTTCATCTGCATCTGAAAGATCCGATCCATTTGGGCGAAAGGATCGGCCGGCGTCATGTTCTGGGCTGTGGCCGGCGTGGTGGTGGCGCTGGCGAAACCGAGTGCCGTTCCGGCGATCAGCAGGGGGAGTATCTTACTGAAGCGTTTCATCGTATTCTCCTTTCTTGTCGAAAATTTGATCTTTTTCAACTTGAAGGATATAGACTCAAGTTTAACGTAGTGTTAATATTGAAACGTTATTCATCCCCGTGGATCATCTTGGAGACGATACACTCTTTGGTCTGGAGTTCGTGCATGACAACCCCGCCGATGTGCATGGCAATAAGAACCATCAAAGGCCAGAAAAGGGTTTCGTGGAGCTCCTTGGCCCAGGAGGCGGAGGACTTGCTAATCCCCAGGGCATCGTGGAAGTAGTAGAAGGTTCCGGTCAGGGCCATAACCAGGATCGAGAGACAGATGAGGAGATGAACGCTGTTTTTGAGTTTCTCGTGCGCACCTTGACTCTGCAAAACCTTCAGCAGAGGCAGTTGGGCTTCTCCCCGGAGCATAGCGATGATCCGCAGGGCGATGGCGATGCCCAAAACGACGGCCAAGATGTAGTGCCACTCCCACATGGGAGCTCTGATCGCCTTGGCCACCGCAACAGCCTGATCGGGATTGATCGCAATATGAAAACTCTCCAGCTTGGCACGAATGATTTCGGCGTTGGCACTCTTGTCGAGAAAGGTCTTGCGCAAAAAGACGGTGCCGGCCAGCCCAAGGACGGAAAAGACGGTCAGCCAGTGCCAGAGGCGGAAAATGGGGGAAAACTTTTTTTGCATTTTTTTCCTTGATCGAGTGTTTTCAAACCGATATGCTTTTCCGTCATTCTGAACTTGATTCAGAATTCACGGTTTGATCGGCATATCAGATTTCGGTTTCCTGGTGAGGCCCGGAATGACGGAAGGTTTTTTCAGACCCTTTTACTGTTGTGGAAATTATAGTAGATTTGTTGGAGAATTTCCAATCAAGGAATAAAAGAAAATGCGAAGCACTGGCGTCACTTTCGTCCTGCCATGCGTCACGTTAACACTTTACGTAACACGTAACACTTAGCACGTAACACGGGAAACCTTCCTGTGACTTGCGACGTGAGGCCCGCAGGGCCGTGCCTGCGACTGAATCACTGTTCCTGGGGCAAATGCTCTTTGAGTCGTTGGACGAAATAGAGTCCCAGTCCCAGCATCGTCAGCGTGACAGTGTAGAGAACGGGGTAACCGAACCACTCCAGGATGAAGCCGCCGGGGATCGAGAAGAAAAGTCCCACGGAGACGATCGTCGACTGGATCGCCACATAGACGGGGCGTTTCTCTTCGGGGGCGATCTCCAGGACCAGGTTCATGTCGGCGTTGCGGAAGCCGTCGATCCCGGTGCCGAAAAGCAGGAAGATCAGGGCGTAGAGCCAGGCGTTGTCGGCGAAAAAGGCCAGGACAAACGCGGCGATCATCAGGCTGTAGGCGGTCTGGAGCATTCGGACGTAGCGCCCGCTGAAACGTTTCCAGAGAAAGAAATTTCCCAAAACGCTGCCGATCATCTGAACCGTGATGAAACTCCCCACGAGCCAGCCGCTGAGATGGATGGTCTGCTTGGCCTGGAGGATGACGAAGGGCATGGCCAGGAGGAAGGAATACCCCAGCAGCGAAGCGCCGATCTGGATCTGAAGCCGCTGGTCGCCTCTAAGAATCTTTCCGGCGTTGCGCAGAAAGTGCAGGAAACTCTCTTCCCGTTGGCTGACTTTGGCTTTGGGGGGCTCCTCGATGGTGGCGAAAGCGATCAGACCGATGGCCATGAGAAAAGCACTGAGCATGAAGAGCATGGCGTAACTCTCTGGAGCTTCGAAGCGCTGCAGGACCCAGCCGGCGATCCCGCCGCTGATGATGGCCCCCACCGACGACCAGAGCTGTCGGTCGGCCATGGTGCGTCCCCGTTGCTCCCGGGTGAAGACCTTGGCAATGATCTCTTTGAAATAGATCCCGCCGAAGCCGGCGACGAAGCTGAATCCGAAGAGTCCGATCCCTATGAGCCAGAGGGTGAGGGTGGGGTTGCGGTCGCCGACGAAGTGGATCGCCGCCCCGATGAGAAACCAGAAGAGGAAACGAAAGAGAAAGACCAGACGCATCAGCGGCATGACCCGTGCATAGCTCTGGGCGTAGAAAGCCGCCACCAGCTGCACGGCGATGGCCCCGCCCCGCAGCAGTGAGGCGAAGAGGCCTACCAGGATCAGGTTGGAGCTGAAGTGGTGGACGATCAGGGGGAGGATCGTCGAAGGTTCGGCGACGGTGGTGGCTACCGAGAGAAAGAAGCCGTGGAGGGCGTTTTTGAGATTATTGATGCGGTAGGACATGGGTCAGCGTCTCCGGAGGATCTCAAGCGGTGAAGGCTTTGCCGGAGCGGCCGTCTTGTTCTTGAAGCTTCTTTTTCGATGGTTCGAGGCAGTGTGCGCTCGTTTTTTGATACGGGCGCTCCGGGGGGTGTAGCGGACGGCACGGGGAGCTTCTACCCTATCGTAGCCGATGAGAGCGAACATCCGTTCGTTGACATAGGTAAATCGGCTGGAGGGGTTCCAGAGCAGCCACCCCGAGGCTCCCAGTTTTTCGGCGGCACGGATCTGGGCGGCGATGTCTCGTTCCCGGTACTGGTGTCGGCTATAGGCGTAATCCCGGAAGGCCTGAAGCCAGGGGCGGAATTTGGAAGGAGCCACACCGCGGGCGATCCCTTTGCGGAGGCTGATGCGGACGATGTCGTAGGGATGGGCCGCCGGGTTGGAGAAGGTGACGCTACCCCGCCGGAAGCCCGAAGGGTAGAGCATGGGGCAGAGATAATCCACATGCGGGGCCATCCGCTCCAGGATCTGGCCGATATGGGTGTCGGTGCGGTTCCAGAGGACATAGCCGAAGATGTCCACGGAGACTTTGACGCCGAGAGGATGGAGCCGATTCTTGGCCTCCTGAAGGAAACTGTCAATGGCGGCGACCCGGTTGGCCCGGGTATCGGCCCGGTCGTAGCGCAGTCCTTTGTGGGCCGGAAAACGGATATAGTCGAAGTTGATCTCGTCGAAGCCGAGACGGGCCACCTCTTCGGCAATCTCCAGCGTGTAGTTCCTCGCTCTCGGGTCGAAAGGATCGACCCACATTTCACCGTGCCGGTCCCGCCAGATCCTCCCGCCGTAGGTATGGACCGCCCGGGAGGGATAGGTGCGGGCCTGGCGCTTGTCTTTGAAGACGGCGATACGGGCAATGAGGTAGATTCCTCGGGCTTTGAGATTCCTCACATAGCTACGGATATTTCGTATCGTGGCATATCGGGAAGCCCGGGTTCGTTTGGCTTCGGAAAAATTGCTGCGATAGGTCAAGTCGCCTTTGACGTTTTTCATATCGATAATCAGGGCGTTCATCGGAGTCGTTTCGATGATTTTGAGAGCGTGTCTGAATTGTGGGGTGCTTGGTTTGGCGGTATGGCGATTGAGGTAGAGGGCCCGGATTTCGGAATGCATTCCGAAACCGAAGGAACCGTAGGCATCGGGTTTCTGATACGCTTCCGAGATATCTTTGAGTTGGGAGGGGTGGAAGAGCTCGTTGGCGTTTATGCTACCGATAAACAGGGCAAGGGTCAGTAGTATGATTTTATTTATCATAGAATAAATATAGTTCCTTTTGTAATTTTTGAGCTTTTTCGGGTCTCCTCTTCATTTCTTTTTCTTTGTTTCGCGACAAAGAAAAAGAGAACGAAGCAAAGAAAAAGAAAACGCGAGGTGCTGTCGTCTTTCCGAGTGTGCCATGCGTGGCGCAATACCCTGTGTGTTCGAACCGTATGTTTGTGTAGGTTGGGCTGTAGCCCAATCTACATCTGCGCCGAAGGCGCTCCCAATAACCAATACACCAATAGCAAATAACGAAGGAGAGCTGCAAAACTATTTTTTGCGACTCTCCTTTTCTTCAATCCCGCTCATCCCGAAACGCCGTGCCAGTTCCTGTTTGACCCGGTCGGGGGAGATTTCCCGATAGCCCAGGCCGACGAGGGAATGGTAGAGCAGATCGGCGGCTTCGTAGATCACTTGTTCGTCGCTCTCCTCATCGATGGCGGTGGCAAGTTCATCGGCCTCTTCCCGGATCTTGCTCAGCAGCAGCGCTTTGTTCTCCAGAAGCTTGCGGGTCCAGGATTTTTCTCCCCCGGAGCTTTTGCGCTCAAGAATGGTATGGTAGAGGGTGTCCACGACGCCGTAGATCGCGTCGGTGTCCACCGCTTTTTCCGTTATCACCTTGTCCTGGGTGACGGAGGTGAAAAAGCAGCTGGGGCGGCCGGTATGGCAGGCGACCCCTTTTTGCTCCACCTTCAGCAGGATCGTATCGGCGTCGCAGTCGATGAGCAGATCCCGGACCTTCTGGGTATGGCCGGAGCTCTCGCCCTTTTTCCAGATCCGCTGTTTGGAGCGGCTGAAGTAGTGGGCGTAGCCCGTCTCCAGGGTCAGCCGGTAGGCCTCTTCGTTCATATAGGCCAGCATCAGGACTTCGCCGCTATCGGCCTCCTGGGCGATGGCGGGGACGAGGGGGGTTTTGTTCCAGTCGATTTGCATGATGATTTCTCCGAAATCATCAGTGGGTAGTGGGTAGTGGGTAGCGGGTAGAAAAGGGATTCATTGAAAGCATGAAAATTCTACGCACTACACACTCCGTACTACGCACTGACTTATTGTTGTGTTGATGTCGCTTTCTGCTTCCGTCCTTTGGTGTCGACCCAGATATTGGGGACGGCACCGCCGGGGGTCAGGAAGATCTTGGCATCTTTGTTGACCCGCAGCGCATCATTGAAGGCCTTCTGGGTCTTGATCTGCTCCAGCTGGAGCAGGGCGGGGGTCAGGGATTCGGAGATGAGCTTGTTGGCCTTGGCCTGGGCAGAGGCTTCGATCCGGATCTTGTCAGCGAAGCCCTGGGCTTCGATCCGTTTCTTCTGGGCTTCGCCCCGTGCGATCTCCGCTTTGCGTTCCGCTTCCCGTTTTGCCCGATCTTTCTGCTGTTCGGCGATCATGACGTTTTGCTTTTCGGCCTGAAGCTCTTCGATCTTCTGTTTGATTTTTGGGGGCAGCTCGATGTTGCGCAGCTCCACCGAATCGAGGACCACCGGCTTGCCGGGGATTGACTCGACAGCTTTACGGACCCGCTCCTGGATCTCCTTGGCGATTTCGGTCCGTTTCTGGGGCAGATTCTCGGCGGCATATTTGCCGATAACATCCCGGACGATCTCGCGGACTTTGGTGTTGATGATCTTGTCCTCCCAGGCCGTGCCCCAGGTAGCGATGGTCCGGGGAGCGGTTTCGGGACGGAGGTGATACTGGACCGCCAGATCTATATCGACATCCAGCCCTCTGGAATCCATTACCCGGATCGCGGGATTGCGCTTGAGCCCCCCCTCGTAACGGGAATATCCATCATTGACACTGGGTCGGGTCTGGTTGGAATAGGTGATCATCCGTACCCGGGTATTGACGGGAATGATCTTTTCGAAGATGGGAATGAAAAAGTGGAGCCCGGGCTGCAGCGGCTTGTCCTGGAACTTACCGGTAATGACCTTGATCCCCACCTCTCCGGAGTTGATGATGGTAAAGGGCTTGAAGGTGAAAAAGCCCAGAATCAGGATCAGCAGGATTCCGAAAATGACGGCGTATTTGGTGCTGCCACCGCCGCCAAAAGGACTCTGATAGTCCGGTCCGCTGTTGTTTCCACCGTTTCCGTTGCCGGAAGAGTCCTTTTCGGGTTCGGGGCTCGGCGTTTTGCGTTTTTTGAAATAGTCGTTGAGATCGGCGGGCATGGGAATCCTTCGGATTTAGTTAATAGTTAATAATTAATAGTTAAAAGTTGAGGTTTGCGTTGCGAGGCAACGCTATTGTTAAAAAAAATAAGTGTTTCATAGAAACACAACCGCAATTATTAATTATTCACTCTTCATTCTTCACTACACTATCTGACTTTCATTTAAATGAAGGTCAGATAGTGTTTGTATTTCTCGTTGCGTCCGTAGACCACGTCAAAATAGGCTTTTTGCAGCTTCTCGGTGACCGGACCGCGGCGGCCGTTGCCGATGACGCGGTGATCCAGGGAGTTGATGGGGGTCAGTTCGGCGGCAGTGCCGGTAAAGAAGGCTTCGTCGGCGATGTAAATTTCGTCCCGGGTGATGTTGCGCCGTTCGATCTCGATTCCCATGTCCCGGGCCAGCTCCAGGACCGTCGCCTGAGTGATGGACTCCAGGGAGTTGTCGTTGGGCGGGGTGATCAGTCTGCCGCCCCGGACGATGAAGAGGCATTCACCGGTCCCTTCGGCGGCGAAACCGTTCTCGTCCAGCATCAGCGCCTCTTCGAAGCCGTTTTCGATCGCTTCGTATTTGGCCATCTGGCTGTTGAGGTAGTTGGCGGCGGCTTTGGCCTTGCCGAAGGTGGAGCGGTTGGGGTTGCGGGTGATGGAGGAGGTGCAGACCTTGATCCCGTTCTCCAGTCCCTCTTCGCCCAGATAGGCGCCCCACTCCCAGGCGGCGATCATGGTATTGACCGGGGCGTGTTTGTGGTAGAGCCCCATGACGCCGTAGCCCAGATAGATCAGGGGCCGGATATAGACATTGCCGGCAAATTCGTTGGCCCGAAGCAGTTCGATGTGGGCCTGTTTGACGGTCTCGTAGTCGAGGTTAGGCTCGATGGCGACGATCTTGGCGCTGTTGTAGAGCCGCCGGCAGTGATCTTCGAGACGGAAGATTGCCAGACCGTCGGCGGTCTGATAAGCCCGGGTCCCCTCGAAGACGGCGTTGCCGTAGTGCAGGGTATGGGTCAGGACATGAACCTTGGCCTCGTGCCAGGAAACCAATTTGCCATCCATCCAGATATATTTCGCTTCTGTCATTGTCACACTCCAAAAATTAGCTCCCGACATACCGTCGGAAAATCAGGAGATAGTGTATCCAAAGGGGGCTGAGAGGGGGGTTTTGAGAATTGAGAATTGAGAATTGAGAATTGAGGATGGAGGATGGAGGATGGAGGATGGAGGATGGAAGAATGAATGAGAAATGAGGAGTGAGGAATGAGGAACCGAGGGAATGCGCTGAGAAGTCGTAGCCGTAACACATAGCACGACATTTTCAAATCCCTCTACCCCAATGACCAATAACCAATGACCAGTGACCCGGGGATATCAGTCCCCGCTTTTTTCTTCATAATGCAGCTGCAATCCCTCGCTGGTCATGACGAAGCCGCTGATGACGATCTCGCCTTTGTGGACCATTTCGTGGTGCTTTTTGCACAGGGGAATGAGGTTGTAGCGGTGGTTTTTGTGGTAGTGGTTGATATGGCCGGCGTCGTCGGCCAGGTGTTGGGGGGTGATGTGGTGGACCTCCTCCACGGGGGCGTCGCAGAGAGCACACTGGGCGACGTAGAGTTCTTTGTGGTATTTGCTGCGTTTTTTCTTTTTGAGCTGCTTGAGTTCGCTGCCGCCAGAGACCAGCTCCTCGCGGATCTCGGCGGCTCGGCGGAGGAAGGTCTCATCCATATGCAGACTCCGGGCGAATTCCAGACCGTAGAGGGAATCCCCCAGGCCGATTTTGAGCTTGCGGTCGTAGATGAGCCGGTCTGTCGCGGCGTCGTAGCGGACTCCGAGATGCAGGAAAATCAGCCGCTTGAGCTTGCGCACCGCCTCCACCTCGGCCAGCTGGTGCAGGTGGCTGGCGAAGATAAAGCGGGCCCCCAGCTCCTCCAGGCGCAGGATCGCGCTGCTCACAATCGCCAGGGCCGAGAGGGTTTCGGTCCCCTGGCTGATCTCGTCGCCCAGGACGATGGATCGCTCGTCGGCCCGGTTGAAGATGTTTTTGAGCTCCAGCATCTCCACGCTGAAGGTGCTGAGTCCTTTGTAGAGGTTGTCCCGGCTGACGATCCGGGTGAAGAGTTTGCGGAAGACTCCCATCCGCAGTTCCACCGCCGGGACGAAAAAGCCCGCCTGGGCCAGGATGACCGCCAGGCCCACACTCTTCATCAGGGAGGATTTGCCGCTGGAGTTGATCCCGTAGAGCAGGACCCCCCGGACTTCTTCGCCCCCACTTGCATCCAGCATGATGTGATCGTGGGCCGTGCCGTTGGGTTCTCCCAGGTAGACGTCGTTGGGGATGTAGATGCCGTGCTTTTCATTGGCTTCGATGATGGGGTGGCGTAGGGCGACGGCTTCAAAAAAGTTCCCCTCTTCGAGGATGGGGCGACTCAAGTGCATCCAGCGGGTGCAGCGGGCGTTGCTGACGGCCACGTCGATATCGGCGATGAAGGCGACCAGGCGCTCCAGCAGCAGCGAGTGTCGCCGTTCGATCTCTTCGAGGCTGAGCTGATAGCGCTCTTTGACCAGAGCAACGAGTTTGACCCGGGCCGATTCGACGCGCTTGGTGATCTCCTCGAAGACGGGGGCGTGGATCTTGACGACGCTCTTGAGGATCTTGAAGCGAAAATCCCGCAGGAAGATATGCTCCCCTTCCAGGGTGACGTAACTCTCTTTGAGCTCTTTTTCGATCTGGTTGAAACGGGATTTGGTGAGCACCAGGTGGTAACCTTCGCTCTCCAGGTAGCCCGTCTGCACTACCGAGCCGTTGGCGGTGGAGAGGAGCCGGTCCCGGTCGAAGAGTGCTTCGATGTGTCGGGCGACGGCTTCGATCTTCTCCAGTTCCCGGCGCTGCTGCTCCACCAGCTCGTCGATGGCGGGGTGGACCCCTTCATGGAAAATATTGTCGTCGATCTGATCCAGGCGGAAACGGGCGCAGCATTCCAGATCGAAGCTCTGCTCCAGATAGCGGGAGAACTCCCGGCTCTCGCTCTCCAAAGCCGTGTCCGACTCGATCCCCGACTCCCGGCAGAGGTCGAAAAGCCCCTCGATCCCCTCCATGGACATGGCGATATAGGTGAGCTCTACCGGGTGGAGGCGGCGCAGTTTGATGCGTCGTGCCAGACGCTCCAGGTCGTAGATCTGCTTGAGACGGGTGGCGAACTGTTCGCTGCGGGGGGCGACCCGCTCGCTCAGGTCGTAGCGGGCGTTGAGGATCTCGGGATCGCAGATGGGGTTGAGGAGCCGTTCCTTGAGCAGTCGCTTGCCAAAGGCCGTGGAACTACGGTCGATAAGCTCCAGCAGCGTCACCTCGGAAGGATCCCGGCTGATGACCCCCAGCTGTTCCAGGGCGTTGTTGCCCAGATAGAGGTAGCGGTTGTTGCCCAGAAACTGGGGGCGGTTCATCTTTTCGATAAGGCTCTCGTCGTGTTCGATGATAAAGTCGATGAGGATTGCCAGGGCCTCGGTGGTGAGGGGATAGCGCTCCAGATCCAGATATTCGATGGGGCTTAGCAAGGAGCGGATCTCGAAGACCCGGGCGAAGAGTTCATTTTGATAAGCGATGCGGGGGTGGGAGTCGTTGAAGCTGTGGGGGAGGTTTTTGATCTCCAGATAGCCCAGGAGCCACTCGGGATCGATCTCGCTGTTGGCCAGGGTGAGGATCACTTCGGAGCTGTGGTAGCTCTGCAACAGGTTAAAGAGCTCATCCAGAGCGAAGGTCCGGTCGTCCCGGGTGGAGTGGATCTCGTTGACCAGGGTCTTGCCGGTGGTGACGTCGATGGCGGCATAGCCTACCGAATAGATTCCCCGGTTTTCATCCACGAGGATGGAGACGATGTTGTTTTCTTTGGCGTCGTTCTGGTAGTCGAAATTGGTACCGGGAGAGATGATATTGCCGATGTAGCGTTTGACCTTGGGGGGCGTGCCCTTTTGACGCACCAAAATGACGGTGTATTTGCGGCTCTGGACCAGTCGGGAGAGGTAGCGCTCCAGGCTGATAGTGGGGACCCCGGCCATCAGGGGGTTGGTGACGGAGTTTTCCAGGATGGTTTTGTTTTTGCGTGTCAGCTGGATATTGAGGAATTCGGCGATCTCTTTGGCTTTGCCTATCTTGAGCTCTTCGTTGTTGACCTCGTAGACTTCGAAGAAGTTGCCCACTTCGATGAAGACCAGGGCGTCGGGGCCGTAGCGCTCTTCGTAGTAGCGTTGAAGCTCGAAATAGATTTCGGTGAGCAGTTTGCCCTTTTGGTTGAGAATCTCCGTCGCCCGATCCACTCCGATTTTTCCTTTGTCCGACCCAGTCTGTGTTTTGTTGAAAGCTCAGACCCCATCTGTCTGCGTCATCCTGAACTTGATTCAGGATCCAGGGTAAAAAAAGACATTCCGATCCCTGGATTCCGGATCAAGTCCGGAATGACGAAGCCTTCCGTCATCCTGAGCTTGACTCAGGATCCAGGCTATCAACAGTATTTCAAGCCCTAATTCCGTATCTAGTCCGGAATGACGAATGTGATTCAGATGAGTCGATTCCAAACTCTTTCACTTCATTGTGAGGGAGATTTTACCATAGTGAGGATGTCGGGGACGTTAGTGGAACATACCATCCCGCAGGGAAGCCGCCTGGGGGTTGCGTTGTTTTTTGAGCTCCATATCGACGGGCTTCAGATCGAGGGGCTTGAGAGAAGCGATCGTGCCGGTGCGGACTTCGTCGCCCGGGGTTTCGTAGAGCAAAAAGCCGTTTTCGTAGAGTCCCATCCGCACCGGCGTGGCGCTGGAGTAGGTGGTGAGGATCAGATCCTCCGAGGCTTTGGCGCGAATGTCGGCGAAGTATTCTCGGGTCCAGAGGAGGGGGTTTTTCTTCGGACTGAAGGGGTCCTGATAGACAATGTCGAGTTGGTCGGGAATCCGGGGGATCATTTCTCTCGCATCGCCGAAGAGGATCGTGATCTCCACTTTTTCGTCGCGGTAGGATCCTTGCTCAGCCAGCTGTCGGATGATTCCGGCAAAAGGGGCGAAGGCTTCGGGATAATCGAAATCTTTCAGCGAAGCCACCAGCTCCCGATCGAATTCCGGGGAGTAGATCTTTACTTTGGCATCGATAGGGTCTTTCTGTAGATAATGGAGGGTTGCCAGGGTGTTGTAGCCCAGCCCGAAGCAGACATCCAGGATCACCAGCTCCTTTTTGTGGGGCTCCGCCAGGCCGAAGGCGGGGAGGATATGTTTGTGCAGGGATTCTCTGAGGGCTCCGTCTCGGGTGGAGTGGTAACACTCGTCAAATTCGGCGGAATAGAGGGTGAGACTGCCGTCTTCGGTGGGAACTTTTTCTTTTCGGCTGCGTTTTTCGGGATCGTAAAGAGACATGGGTTTTACTTTTTTGAGAAATTATAGCGTGCCGGCCGCTTAGAACGCTCTTCACTTATCTTCGATATAATCGCGAATAAAATTCTTCAAGGATCGGCCATGGCGGAACGGGCGCGAGTGCTCATCGACTGCAATGACGAACGGGGACTGGTCTATCGGATCTCCAAAGTCTTCTACGACTATGGGCTCAACATCGACAGCAACCGGGAGTTTGTGGACAAAGAAGCGGGCAAGTTCTTTATGCGGACGGTGGTGACCGGTAGTTTTGATGAACGGCGCCTACAAGAGGATCTGGCCGAGATCGTCCCCCAGGGGGCCAATGTCCGGGTCATCACCCCCCGGCGGAAAAAGATCGTCCTCATGGCCACCAAAGAGTCCCACGCCCTGGGGGATATCCTGATCCGTCATGCCGACGGGGAGCTGGAGGCGGATATCGAGGCGGTGATCGCCAACCGAGATGTATTGCAGGGATTGGTGGAGCGCTTTGATATTCCTTTCGTTTATATTCCCGCGGATGGGCTGAGCCGAGAAGAGCACGAAGCGAAAGTAGCGGAGGAGCTGGAAAAGTATGATCTGGATGTAATCGTCCTGGCCAAATACATGAGGATTCTCACCCCCGAATTTGTCGAGCGCTATCCGGGAAAAATCCTCAATATCCACCACTCCTTCCTCCCCGCCTTCATCGGGGCCAATCCCTACAAACAGGCCTATGAGCGGGGGGTCAAGATTATCGGTGCCACCGCCCATTTCGTCACCGACGATCTGGACGAGGGGCCCATCATCGCCCAGGATGTAATCCCGGTCAACCACCGATTCGACTGGCGGGACATGCAGCGCGCCGGCCGGGACGTGGAAAAGGTAGTCCTCTCACGGGCGCTGAATCTGGTCCTCAACGACCGGGTCTTCATTCACGGCAATAAGACCATCGTCTTTTGAGAATAAGTTATAATCATTGACAAAGGAGTGCCGAATGAATACCGTTGAAGTCAATGAAAAAAAGATGGGTGGCGTGATGGTTTTCAAAGGGACACGGGTTCCGGTGCGCAATCTTTTTGATTACCTCAAAGCCGGAGAGAGTGTCAAAGATTTTCTGGAAGATTTTCCCACCGTCAGTTTTGAGCAGGTGCGTGAAGTCCTCCAAAAAGCGGAAACGATCGTCGAGAGTGAATCCGCCGCCTGACGATGAAGCGCATTATTATCGACGAATGTCTACCCAAAAAACTTCGGACGGTTTTTCCTGAAAATTATGAAGCTTATACCGTTCCCCAACTTGGACTAGCCGGTTATAGTGATCATGATCTTTTGGAAGAATTGAGCAAACGAGGAATCGATTGTTTTATCACAATCGACGGCAATATGGAATATCAACAGGCTTTAAGCCGGCAATCGTTCGGCACAATAGTGTTACGTTCTTCCTCAAATAGATTTAGTGATCTTCTCCCACTCAAAAAGATGATTCTTGATGCGATAACGTATTGTGAGGCGGGGAAGATTATTCATATTCCGGTTTGATATGTTCAATATCGTCCTTGTCCACCCCCAGATTCCCCCTAATACCGGCAACATCGGACGCCTCTGCGTCAATCTGGGGGCACGGCTGCATCTGGTGAAGCCCCTGGGGTTCGACATCGGCGAAAAGGCGGTGCGCAGAGCCGGGCTGGACTACTGGAAAGAGCTGGATCTGACGGTCTGGGAGTCGCTGGAGGCGTTTTTTCAGGCCCATCCGATCGACGGGCGTTTCCATCTGGCGACGACCAAAACGACGCGACCCTACTGGGAAGCGGAGTATCGGCCCGGAGACTGGCTGCTTTTCGGTGCGGAGACCACAGGGCTTCCCGAAACGCTGATTCACGATCACCCCGAACAGTGCGTGACGATTCCCATGGGCCCGAAAGGGCGGAGCCTGAACCTCTCCGTAGCCGTGGGGATCGTAGCCTATGAGGGGGTGCGGCAGTGCGGCGGATTGAGGATTTTGGATTTTGGATGATGGATTTTGGATTTTGGATTGTGTTTTTTTATGTTTAAGGAGTGTTTATGAAGTTGGGTGACATTCTGTATATCGTGGCGATGATTGTTTTCGCGTGGATAACTTTTGCTATCGTTCGGGGGAATTTTCAGCGCAAATTCGATGAAGAGGGGCGGAGAAAGGATCTTGTCGATCCCAATGAGAAAATAGAAAATAGAAGTGAGAAGTTGAGTGGAAAAGAAGAGAATGAGGGAAAGTGAAGCAGCCGGGGAAGAACTTTCCCAAACTTTGGAGATCGGGCGGATCAACAGGCTGGAGATCTACAAACGCAGTGAATTCGGGCTCTTCCTTCGTGCCGCCGACGGCGGGGAAGTGCTGCTGCCCAACGCTTACGTTACCCCGGAGATGGAAGTAGGGGAAACGGTCGAGGTCTTTCTCTATCATGATTCGGAGGATCGGCCGGTGGCCACGACGCAGCGACCCAGGGCGATGCTGGATGAGTACGGGCTCTTTACCGTGGTGGATTATCGCCCCTACGGAGCCTTTGTCGACTGGGGGCTGCCCAAGGATCTCTTCGTCCCGCTCTCCCAGCAGAAAGAGTATTTCCGTATCGGGGAGAAGAAGCTGCTGCGGGTTTGTCGGGACGAGCAGACGGGGCGGCTCTACGCGACGCAGAAACTGGGGAAATATTTCGTCCGGGAGATGAAAGGTCTCAAGCCCGGTCAGGAGGTGGAGCTGACGATCCTGGCCGAAACGCCTCTGGGATACAAGGCCATTGTCGAGGGAAAATACGAGGGGATGCTCTTTTTAGGCGACACGTTCGAGACGTTGGAGGTGGGAGATCGCCGTCGGGGATATATCCGCAAAGTCCGTCCCGATCACAAGCTCGATCTGAGCCTGCGCCCTCCGGGACGGGAAGCCAAACGCCGGGAAGCGGCGCAAAAGGTCCTGCGGGTCCTCGAAGAGGCCGGCGGATTCTTGCCGGTGACCTATAAAAGCCGCCCGGAAGAGATCCGGGAGCGTTTTGCCCTGAGCCGCAAAGTTTTCAAGGAAGCGATTACTGCTTTGCTGGAAGCAAAAAGTATTGAGTTGACGGATAAAGGAATCCGTCTACTCAAAACGGATGCATCGCTATAGTCTGACTCCGGCAGGAAGAAAGCTCAGAGTTTTTCGACGTTCTCAGCCCCGTTTTCTCTGAGCACTTTTTCAATTTCGTCGAGTTTCGTCTCGTCAGTTTTGACGATAAGGAGGAGCCGGCCCTCTTCGACCGCTTTCTCCAGGCGTTTCGCCTCTTCGGCGGCAACGCCCCATTCGATCAGTCCGTCACCCACCCCGAAGAGTGCACCGCCGACGACAGCGCCCCCCAGTAGGCCGTTGATGGCCCCGGCAAAGGAGGCTCCGACTGCAGCGACGGGTCCGGTGACAGGCGCGGTGAAAATCACACCGCCGATCAACAGCCCCAGCAAACCGCCGGAAAGTGCTCCCCACTCCGACCAGGAGAGGGCTTTGCGATCGGCTTTTCTGGTTTCGATATCCTCGATCTTCTCCTCATCTTCGACGCGGCTGATGACGGCGATATCGTTTTTGTCGATGCCCTGTTTGAGTAGTGCTTCGGCACATTGCTTGACTTTTTCTGATTCCGTATTTTCGAACAGCGCTGCAACAAATTTATCTTTTGCCATGGTTGACTCCTTTGGAATTGATTTCAATTTCATCATAAAAACCGGAGTCCTTATCATAAGCTGAAAGATTGGTATAAAAGAGGATGAAAAAGGTGTAGTGAATTTGCGGAAAAATCGGAGGAGACGATCTGTCTACTCCTTGATGAACTTTCGAAGAAATCCCAGAAAAGTTTCGGCATCGGCACCGCCAACGGCCCGGTCGAGTTTCTTTCCCTTGGAGTCGATGACGTAGAAGGTCGGAACGGCGAAATAGCCGAAGCCTTCGGGCAGCATGTGATCGTCGATATCCAGAATGACCGTGACGAAATGCTTCGCCAGCAGATCTGCAACATCTTTTTGTGGTAGAACAGCCTGTTCCATACGATTGCAGACCGGTCAGGTCTTTTTGACATACATCATCAAAACGAGCTTGTGCTCTTTCTGGGCCTTCTCCAATCCCTCCTCGTAGTCGTGCAGCCATCCGGTAGCTGTGGCAAATCCGACGAGGAAGAGGAGCCCCATAAGAACGAAAACAAATCGTTTCATCCGTTCTCCTTATTTTTCATGATAAGAAATTATATCGGATCTTCTGTGGAACTTATGTGTAACGGCGAAGAAGCTTGCTGCCGGAGGAGATTTTCGCTATAAATCTGCCAAAAAATGTCAGGAATAGAGATGTTTAACGACAGAGAATTGCTTCTGTTCGATCTGGACGGTACTTTGATCGACAGCGTTCCCGATCTGGCCAAAGCCCTCAACGCCACGTTGGAGGAGCTGGATCTGCGCACCTACGACGAAGCCACGATCCGTACCTGGATCGGCAACGGCGCGGCGATGTTGCTGAAGCGGGGATTGCTGGGGAAACGGGAGATCGACCGGGAGCCCGAGAGAGAGCTTTTCGACCGGGCGCAGGCGCTTTTTCTGGAGCGTTACGCGGCGGTGCTCAACGACGCTACGGGGCTTTATCCGGAGGTCGGAGAGACGCTTCGGATACTCAGGGAGCGGGGTTACCGGATGGCGATCGTCACCAACAAACCTTCCCAGTTCGTGGCTCCGATCCTCGAAAATCTGGGGATCGATGCGTTTTTCGAGCGGGTGGTGGGAGGGGAGGACCTGCCCCGCAAAAAGCCCGATCCCCTGCCGCTGCTGCACTGCTGCGAAGCGTCGGGGTGCCGACCGGAGCGGGCGGTGATGATCGGCGATTCCTCCAACGATATCCTGGCGGCTCAGGCGGCGGGGATCCCCGTCATCGCCGTGGCCTACGGCTACGACGCGGGCCGGTCGGTGCGGGAGCTGGGGGCCGATGCGGTGGTGGAGCGTTTTGGAGAAATCTTGCGCTTTTTCGGAGGCGACGAGGGGGAGCGGGACCGATGAGGAGAGATCGGATTGTCATCGTCGGCGGCGGGGTGGCCGGGGTGAGTGCGGCGCTGCTGCTGGGAAAGCTGGGCAGGGAGGTGACGCTGATCGAACGGCAGCCCACCCTGGTGGCGGGGCCGCCTTTTTGCCACCTACATGCCGGGGGGAATCTCTACCGGGAGATCGACGACGATCAGTGTCTGAAGCTTCTGCGTCAGTCGATCGATTTCGCCCGGCTCTACCCCTTCGCCATCGATCGTCGTCCGACGGTGATCGCCGTCCCGACGGAAGATTCGGGCAAGCCCGAACAACTGCTGCGACGGCTGGAGCTGCTACGGGGGGCCTATGCCCGGATGGTGGCCGAGGATCCCGGCCGGAAGGTGCTGGGAGAACCCGAGGGGTATTTCCGCCTTTTTGAGCGCGAAGAGATCGAAAACCTGGCGCGGTGTGAAGCGGTGGAACGCCCCCGAAACGCCCGGGAGTGGATGATTCCCCTGGCGCACCATCTGGATCTCGAGCGGGTGCAGTATCCGCTGATTCTGGTGCAGGAGTACGGGATCAATCTCTTCCGCCTGGCCGCCGGGGCGGGGCTGGCGTTGGAAGCGATGCCCAACGTGAAAATCCGGCGGGAGACGAAGGTGGTCGATGTGCGCCGCGAGGGTACAGGCTTCCGGGTGGAGTGCGAAGGGGCTTTCGACGGAGCGATCGAATGCGACTACCTCATCAACGCCGCGGGGTTTCGCACCGGGGAGATCGACGAGATGCTGGGAGTGAAAGAGCGGCGGATGGTGGAGTTCAAAGCCGCCTATACTTCCCATTGGGCCAAGCGGGAGACTCTCTGGCCCGAAGTGATCTTCCACGGGGAGCGGGGGACCCCCCGGGGGATGGGGCAGTTCACCCCCTATCCGGGGGGCTACGTGCAGCTGCACGGGATGACCCAGGAGATCACCCTCTATCCCGACGGACTGGTTGAAAGCGCTCCGCAAACGAGTCAGCCCCGATTGCCGGATCATTTTCTGGAAAAGATCGAGCGGGGCTGGCCGAAGGAGGAGCGAGATGCGCGCACCCGGCGGGCTATCGCCCATCTGGCCCGTTTCCTCCCCGATTTTTCTGAAGCGACGGTGGGCGGGCCGCCGCTCTTTGGAGCCCAGCAGATTCCGGGGGAGGACCCCACGCTGCGGGTGGCCGAGGTGGCGTTTCCGCTGCCGGGCTATGCCCGCTGTGAGATCGTCAAAGTCTCTTCAGTCACCGATATGGCCCGGGAGATTCTGCGGGATCTGGATCAAGGGGAATCTTCGGAAATCCGGGATGAAGCGACGCTCTGGCAGATCCCGCAGCTTGGAGATGTGAAGGAGGAGGAACTTTCCGAGCGGGCCCGCCGGATCGCCGCAAGCCGAGGATACCCCGCGATGATGGGGGATCGCTGCGTGGGCACGTAATGATATTGTCTGAATGGATCAATAGCCTCGAATCTTCAACCACAAAATTCCCAGGTATTCATGAAAAGCCTTACGGGTTTGATCGAAGTACTTGATCCCGGGCGGGATCGTCCAAAACCGTTTGCGCTTTTGGGGCAAATCGGCGGGCGCCGGAATCGGGCGGAGTCCCACACGCCGGAAAATCATCATCGCTCGAGGCATATGAAACGCGGCGGTGACGAGGATGAAGGGTTCGGTACCCAAAAGCGCCTTGATCGACTGTGCCTCTTCGATGGTGTCTCTGGGACGATCGAGGGGGAGGATTTGCTCGGGAGCGATGCCCGATTCGACGAAGATCCGTTTGTTTTTCTGTGCTTCGCTTTCTAAGGAATCCCCTTTGTATCCGGTCGTGACGATTTGGGCATCGGGCAGGATCTGATGCAATCGAAGTACTTCCCACCCCCTGCGTTGCAAGTCTCCGCCGAGGAAGACGATAGTGTGGATGTTTTTGGGCGGATGTGTCAGTTTGGGATATCGGGATTCAAGCGGGTGCATCAAGGCGTAGCTAAAGGGCCTATAGCTAAAAAGAAATAGCAGAAACATGGCCCCCGTCAGGAAGAAAAGAGCAGCTTTCCGCCGATTTCTATAGAGAAACCAAAGCGCAAGAAGCAGGAGAATGAAAACGACGGAAAGGGGATCGAGGAGATAGGCGATCAGTTTTTTGAGATAGAACCCCATGGAGACTCTTTTTTGAATGCAAGTTTATCGAAAGAGCGTCAAACCTGTCACGCCGGATTCGGAAGTGAATCCGGAGTTTTCGTAGTTGAATGGGGATGTTATTTTTTCTTGTCGGGGTTCTCTTTCAGCAGTGGATCCTGATCCAGGCCGGTTTCGCCGACGCGCTCTTTGAGTAGCTGCAGCTCCTCCATCCTGGCATGGTGCCGGATATTGAGCCAGACGAATCGATAGGCGACATAGATCAAAACCGGCCAGGAGAGGTACCAGATGATGGCGTCGGTATAGTCCATTGTGTGCTCCTTTTTAATAGTGGTGTGGGTCGTTTTCGACCTCTTGAAGGGTCATTTTGTGACGGTTCATCGCCCGCCAGACCGCTATGATGTATCCCAGGACGAGGGGGACCATCAGCGAGACGTAGGACATGGCCACGAGGGTATAGCGGCTTCCCGAGGCGTTTTGGATCGTCAGCGAACTTTGCGGATCGTCCAAAGAGGGGTAGAAGACGGTGTGGTTGTATCCCAGGATCAAAAAGAGCGAAAGGACCACCAGGATCACCCCCAGCCCTGCGGGCCAGATCCCCTTGTCACTGCGGGCAAACAGATCCATCCCGATGCCGACGAGCAGGAGCACTGCCCCCAGCAACAGCGAGGCGGCGACCAGGGGCATGGCGACGAGGTTGTGGAGGAACTTGTGGGGTTCGATGGTGACTTTCAGCGTCCCAGGATCGTAGCCGTATCCACTCATGCTTACGATACTTCCCGCCACATAGAGAAAGAGAAGCAAAAAGAGGACCGTTTCGATCCTGAGGACGCGGCGGGCCCGGGTGAGGATCGCCGCTTCGTCGACGGTGTCGATGAGGTAGAGCGCGGCCAGGATCCGGGCGAGGAAAAAGAGCATCAGCCCAAAGGCGACGTTGAAGGGGTTGAGCACCGCCTCCAGGCCGTAGCTGGAGCGTGTCCAGTGGGAGAGGTGATTGTCGTTGACGACGAAATGCCCGCCGGTAAAGAGGGTCCCCAGGGCGATGCCGATGAGGATGATCCCCAGCGATCCGTTGATGAAGAGGAAGATCTCATAGGTGCGTTCTCCATAGAGATTGCCCGGTTTTTTGCGATATTCGTAGGCCACCGCCTGGAGGATGAAACAAAAGAGAATCGCCATCCAAACATAGTAGGCTCCGCCGAAACTGACGGCGTAGAAGAGGGGGAACGCGGCAAAGAGCGCGCCGCCGAACATCACCAGGGTGGTGAAGGTCAGCTCCCACTTGCGTCCCAGGGCGTTGACGATCAGATCCCGCTCGGTCTCGGTCTTGCCCAGGCGATAGAGCAGGGTCTGCCCTCCCTGGACGAAGGTCATGAAGACAAAGAGCGCGCCCAGCAATCCGATGAGAAACCACCAGTACTCCTGGAGGGTGAGGTAGGAGAGTTTTTCAAACATGTCAGTGCTCCTTGGGTCCGATTTTGATCTGGGTCGCCATGATCTTCACCTCGGCGATGAGCAGCGCGGTGAATAGGATGGCGAAGAGCCAGAAGGTCAGCATGACCGGCGAGGTGCTGAGGTTGGAGGTGGCCATGCCCACCGGCAACATATCCTGGATCGCCCAGGGCTGGCGCCCCACCTCGGCGGTGATCCATCCGGCTTCCTGGGCCACGTACCCCAGGGGCAGGGAGATCACCCCGGCCCAGAGCAGCCAGCGCAGCTTCTGAAGCCGATCGGTCATGGCGGCGTAGAGGATCAGGAAAAAGAGCAGGATAAACCAGGTTCCCAGCCCCACCATCGTGTGGAAGGCGTAGAAGGTGGTGGCCACCGGCGGGACCGCCTGCTTGGGGTTTTTGAGATAGCCGTAGCCCAGATAGGCGCTGTAGTGCCGGAAGCTTGCGAGCGCCTGTTTCATCGCTTCTTTGTCCTCCGCTTTTTTGGCCGCTTTGTAGGCGGCGAGGGCTTCGACCGCCTTGCGGCCTCGCTGCATCTTTTCGGCGACGCTGAGGATTTTGTGCTCTTTGCTGCCGTCTACGAGCTGATGGATTCCGGGGATATAGGCATCGAGGCGGTGATAGCTCAGCAGCGAGAGCCCGTCAGGGATCGCTACCTTGAAGAGGAAGGGATCGGTGGAATCCCGGAGTTTCTTGTCGGGATTGAGGATCCCGAAAGCGACGATCTCTGCGCCCGGTTTCCCCTCGTAGAGCCCCTCCATCGCTGCCAGTTTCATCGGCTGGTCGACGGCGATCTGCCGGGCCGAGTCGTCACCCGTGGTGAGGTTGAAAAGCGACACCAAAAGCCCGAAGCTGGCGGCGACGACGATGGAGCGCTTGGCGAATTTGATCTCCCGCTTGCGCAGGAGATACCAGCTGCTTACCCCGATGACAAAAAGGGAGGCCAGCACGTAGCCGCTGCTGATGGTGTGGAGGAATTTGGTGTAGGCGTTGGGGTTGAAGAGCACATCCCAGAAGCTCACCATCTCGTTGCGGGCGGTGTCGGGGTTGAAGCGCATCCCTACCGGGTGCTGCATCCAGCCGTTGGCCACCAGTATCCAGAGTGCCGAGAGGTTCGAACCGATGGCCACTAGCCAGGTGGAGAGCAGATGGAAGCGTTTGCTCACCTTGTCCCATCCGAAGAACATCACGGCGAAGAAGGTGGACTCCATGAAAAAGGCCATGATCCCCTCGATGGCCAGGGGAGCGCCGAAGATGTCTCCGACGATCCAGGAGTAGTTGGACCAGTTGGTCCCGAACTCGAACTCCATGATGATCCCCGTGGCCAGGCCGATGGCGAAGTTGATCGCCAGCAGGCCCATCCAGAACCGGGTGGTCTTTTTCCACCACTCATCGCCGGTTTTGACGTAGATGGTCTCCATGATGGCGACGATGAAGGTCAGCCCCAAAGTAAGGGGGACGAAGATCCAGTGATACAGGGCCGTCAGGGCGAACTGGGCCCGTGACCAGTCGACGAGTGAAGGGTCGATGTGTCCCATTATCGTGCTCCTTGGGTGAGTTGTCGCAGGACGAAATCGCTGCGTTGGGTGTCGTTGCTAAACTTCTCCTGCAGAACGTCGGGGAAAAAGAGGAGCTTGATCACCACATAGAGGACAAAGAGTTTGATGGCGACGATGAGCCAGAGTTTTTTGCCCAGGCGCATCGAGGCAAACCCTTCACGATAGAAACGGAAAATCCTTCCTATCATCCTCATCTCCTTTCTCCCGATCTCTTCCTATCCATTATACCTGTTCTGCATTGACGTAATAATAGCACTAATAATTATTTAATTCGTCATAATATCCGGCTGTTTTGGGTATATTCTGCAGAAAAGATATAGAGTAGATTTGCCGTAAAATGGACAATATTCAGGTATTAAACAATTTGCATTGAAGTTTAACGAAGATAAACAGGAAGAGGTGGAAAAATCGGCTGCCGGAGAGAAATTCCGGCACAGGAACTATTTGTGTTCGTCGCCCCGGGCGAGTTTCTCGAGGAGCCGGATCATCATCCGTACCCCTGCGCCGCTGGCGCCGTGAGGGTTTTCTCCCCAGGGGTGCTCCACGAAGGCCGGGCCGGCGATGTCGATGTGGGCCCACTTCTCTTTGTGTTCCTCGTCGATGAATTCGCCCAGGAACATTCCGGCGGTGATCGCCCCACCGTAGCGGGTGTTGGAGATATTACAGATGTCGGCGATTTCACTTTTGAGAGTTTTGCGCAGGAAGCGGTTGAAGTCCAGTTTCGTGGCCAGTTCGCCGGCCAGTGTATTGGCGGCGTAGAGGACACGGTTGGTCGGTTCGGCGGCGAAGCCCATGACGCCGCTGGTGTACTGTCCCACGCCGACGACACAGGCACCGGTGAGGGTAGCGAAGTCGAAGAGGTAGTCGGCTTTGACCTTCTCCTGGGCATAGCAGAGCACGTCAGCCAGGACCAGGCGCCCTTCGGCGTCGGTGTTTCGTACTTCGATGGTCTTGCCGTTTTTGGCTTTGAGCACGTCGTCGGGTTTGTAGGCATCGCCTCCGATCATATTCTCCACCGCGCCCACGAAACCGTGGATCTCCACGGGCAGATGGAGTTCGGCGACCGCCTTGAGGATTCCCAGCACGGCGGAGCCGCCGCTTTTGTCGGCCTTCATCGTCACCATATAGTCAGCGGGTTTGAGGCTGAGCCCACCGCTGTCGTAGGTGAGCCCCTTGCCCACCAGGCTGACGACGGCGACGGGCTTCTCCTTGGGAACGTAGCTCAGGTGGATGAGCCGCGGTT
The DNA here is from genome assembly GCF_015487065.1 of Nitratifractor sp. Taxonomy (GTDB): domain Bacteria; phylum Campylobacterota; class Campylobacteria; order Campylobacterales; family Sulfurovaceae; genus Nitratifractor. The sequence continues at coordinate 7,070 of NZ_WFQN01000087.1, read as the reverse complement.
CGTGACGGCTGGCCCGGGCGACGGCCAGCAGGGCGTTCATCCCCTCCTTTTTCATCGCCTCGGTATCCAGGACCTCGACGTTCAGGTGCGCCTCTTTCCCGGCCAGTTCCTGAGCGATTTGGGCCATCGTCTCCGGGTAGCAGTCGTCGGGAGCGGTGTTGACGATATCCCGGACGAAGTTGGTCGCCTCGGCACTGACGATTCCTTTTTCGATCGCTCGCTGGGCGGCGGGAATGTCCAGTGCGTAGCCGTTGTACTCCTCCAGGGAGATGCGGACCTTGTGGAGGTGTTTGTCGCTCTTTTTGCTTTTGTAGCGATCGAAACGGTACCCTCCCAGCAGCAGCCCCTCGGCCTGGGCCCGCAGGGTTGCCGTGCAGGTGGGGTGGCTCATGTAGCTGCCAATCTTGGCGATCTTGTACCCTTTGCCCTCCAGAGCCCGTACGGCGTTGGCGGCGGCGGAGCGGATATCGCCGCTCTTGATGGAGTCGGCCCCGACGAAAAGCTTGCGCTTCTCGGCCAGGAGGCAGGTCTCGTCCTGCTCTCCCTGGAAACCGGCTTCCTGGAGCAGTTCTTTCTCTTCATCGCAGAAGCGCTGATCGAAGTTTTTGTTGACGACGATGACGATCTCGATGTCGGCGTCGATTTCGTTTAACAGTTTTTCATAAAACTTTATTGTCTTCATTTGAATCCTTTTTTGAGTAACTAGTAACAAGTAACTAGAAACTAGAGGGTCGTTTGGCTGTGGATGTAACAGCTTAACTATCTAGTAACAAGTTACTTGTCGCTTGTTTCTACTTTTGTGCTTTTTTCAAGCCACCTATCATTTTGTGGATTTCTTCTAATTCGCTGATCCACTTTCTACCGGTTTCACGATCAATATAATCGATTTTCATTCCGATGTAGATCTGGGTCTTGAGCTCAGCACAAGAGCCCTGAGAGATATTGAGAAAACGGATAGTCTCTTTATCCGTGGCACGTTCCACTCCTTCGGCGATATTGCTGGGTATGGAGAGCCCCGCTCTGGTGATCTGATCTTTGAAACCGTAGTCTTTAAAATCTCGAAAGTAAATATAAAGTTCGGATGATAACGCTGCAGAACGTTTCCAAACATCCAATTTTTCACAAAGCAACTTCAACCTTTCACTTTCTAGTTACTAGTTACTTGTTACTAGTTTCTCGTTCAAAACTCCAAAAGTTCTTTGGCTTGGATCATATCCTTGTCCCCCCGTCCGGAGAGGTTGATGAGGATCAGCTTGCCCGCCAGCTCTTCGGGTTTCATTTTCCTGAGGTAGGCCACGGCATGGGAGCTCTCGAAGGCGGGGATGATCCCCTCTTTCTGGCTGAGCCAGACGAAGGCATCCAGGGCTTCGGTGTCGGTGATGTGGTCGTAGCGGACTTTGCCCAGCTCTTTGAGGTAGGCGTGCTCGGGGCCGATACCGGGGTAGTCGAGGCCTGCGCTGATGGAGTGGGCTTCGAGGATCTGGCCGTCCTCGTCCTGGAGCAGATAGCTCATCTGGCCGTGGAGCACGCCCGGGGAGCCTTTGGCCAGGCTGGCGCCGTGCTTGGAGTCCAGCCCCAGGCCTCCCGCTTCGATGCCGGTGCATTCGACCCCCTCTTCGGTGAGAAAGTGGTTGAAGATCCCGATGGCATTCGACCCGCCGCCAATGCAGGCGATGACGTGATCGGGCAGGCGCCCTTCGGCCTGCTTGATTTGCCGTTTGGCTTCCCAGCCGATGATGCTCTGGATATCCCGGATCATCATCGGATAGGGGTGGGGGCCGGCGACGGTGCCGATGACGTAGAAGGTGTCCCGGGCGTGGGTGACCCAGTGGCGGATGGCGTCGTTCATGGCGTCTTTGAGGGTCTTGGAGCCGCTCTGGACGGCGTGGACCTTGGCGCCGAGTAGCTTCATCCGAAAGACGTTGAGCTCTTGTCTCGCCACATCCTTGGCCCCCATGAAGATCTCGCACTCCAGGCCGAAGAGTGCCGCCACAGTGGCGGTGGCGACGCCGTGCTGTCCTGCGCCGGTCTCGGCGATGATCTTCTTTTTGCCCAGCCGCTTGGCCAGGATCGCCTGGGCGACGGTGTGGTTGATCTTGTGGGCGCCGGTATGGTTGAGGTCTTCGCGCTTGAGGTAGATTTTCGCCCCGGTCTCTTTGGAGAGGTTTTCGGCGAAATAGAGGGCACTGGGACGGCCGACGTAGTTTTTGTAGTAGTAGTCCACCTCTTTCCAGAATTCGGGATCGAAGCGGACGGCTTCATAATCTTTTTTGAGGGCCTCGAGGACCGGCATCAGGGTCTCGGGAACGTAGCGCCCGCCGAAGATGCCGAAGTGGCCGATCTCGTCAGGATCGTAGGGTGAAGGGGTGGGGATATAGAAATCGTGGGTCTGACTCATGGCGTTGTGTTTGTCTCCGATTTGGTACTGAGAATGGTTTTGGAGGGATTATAGCTAATCTGCGGTTCGGTTTTGATAGAAGGTCGAGTGACATTGTGTTCGGGTTTGTGTGGAGCGGCGGGGCGGTGCAATCGGGCGATGACCGCTTGGTGCTCGGCATAGGTTCTGCTGAAGATATGACGGCCGTTGGGGCCTTTGACGAAGTAGAGCGCTTCGCTTTTCGCCGGATGGAAAGCCGCTTCCAGTGCTGCCGGTGTGACGCTCCCCAGCGGCGCAGGGGGAAGTCCCCGGTAGCGGTAGGTGTTGAAGCGGCTTTTGTCGGTTCTGATCCGTTGGGGTGTTATCCGTTTGTGGGACCAAGGGCCGTAATTGAGGGTGGCGTCGAGCTGGAGTTTCATATTTTTGGCTAGACGATTGTGAATGACGGCGGAGATCAGCGGCATCTCTTCGGGGTGCCAGCTCTCCCGCTGGATGATGGAGGCGATGATGAGGTAGCGGCGAAACTCCGCCGGATCGTAGCGGTCCAGATAGCGGCGGGAGATCTGCCGAAAGCGCTTTTCGCTCTCTTCGGTCAGATAAGCCATGGCCGGTCCGGGGCTCAGGCGGTAGGGGAGGCGGTAGTATCCGGCCAGGATGCCGCCGTCCACATAGGGACTGAAGCGGAAATACTCTTCGAAAAGATCCCGAGGATCGAGTCGGGCCTGCCGGGAAAATTGCCGGATGAAATCGTCCAGACTGTCGCCGCTGTACATGACGACCCGGCGAGTCTTCTCCCTCGGAAAATCGTTGATCTTCGAGAAGAACTCCTTGAGCGAGATCGGTTTCTCCAGACGGATCCATCCCGGTCGGATTTCGGCAGGGAGCAGAAAGCGGTCCGAGAACCAGAGCGGGAGTCCCTGGCGTTTGAGCGAGGCGAAGAGTTCACTACGCTCCCCGGAAGAAATATAGATGAGCCTTGGAAGGGCCTCTTTGCGGTTAAGATCCCGCAGTTTGGCAGGATTGAGGGTGGGCGAAGCGGTCGAGGTCGAAGCTGTCCCGGATCTTTCGGAACCCGGTTTCGGGGTCGAAACGGGAGGAGGTGTAGATGGAGTTTCTGTTGGGACGAATCGGGACGATATCGGGGGTTTCGGTGCGATGGATCGGGGGTGGCGGGCGTGGTAGTAGAAGAGTGCGATCGGTATTGACAGCAGAATAATCAGCAGTAAAAGTCTCTTCTTTTTTCCCGCCATTGGGCTCCCAAACTATGGTTTTTGCACTGATTATATCCCATTTCTATCTGTGGGACTTTAGATGCCTGGGAGATGATTTAGGCTATAATCGCGGAAATTTTCGGGGAAATCCCCCCGGTACAAAGGATAGAATGTGAGAGGAAAAGCCTGGAAATTCGGCGACAATGTCGATACTGACTTGATCATTGCCGCCCGCTATCTTAACACCAGTGAGCCCTCAGAGCTGGCCAAACATGTGATGGAGGATGCCGATCCCGAATTCGTGAGCAAAATGGAGCCCGGCGATATCATCATCGCCGGGGAGAATTTCGGCTGCGGTTCGAGCCGAGAACACGCCCCCATCGCCCTCAAAGCCGCCGGAATCGCCGCGGTGATCGCCCCGACCTTCGCCCGGATCTTCTACCGCAACGCCTTCAATATGGGACTGCCGATCTTCGAACTCCCCGAAGCGAATGAGATCAACGAAGGGGACATCGTCCGCATCGATATGGAGAAGGGCGAAGTGATCGACGAAACCACCGGCAAGAGCTACAAATTCAATCCCATTCCCGAGTTTATGCAGGAGTTGGTCGATGCCGGCGGATTGATCCAATATGCCAAAAAAGAGTTGGCAGCCCAGAAGGAGCAGGCATGATGCGCAATTACAAGATCGGAGTGATCAAAGGCGACGGTATCGGTCCGGAGATCGTGGACGAGGCGATCAAGGTCCTCGACGCGGTCAGTGTGGCCGAGGGTTTCAACCTCGACTACGAGGAGTTTCTCCTGGGGGGCGCAGCGATCGACGCTACCGGTGTGCCTCTGCCCGAAGAGACGATCCAGGGGGTTCGCAAAGTCGATGCGGTGCTCTTCGGTGCTATCGGCGGTCCCAAATGGGATACCCTGGAGCGCCATCTGCGTCCCGAGAGCGGTCTGCTGGGGCTGCGTAAAGCCATGGGAACCTTTGCCAACCTCCGTCCCGCTACCGTCTACGACGAGTTGGTCAACGCCTCGACGCTCAAGCCCGAAGTGGTCAGAGGGGTTGATATCATGGTGGTCAGAGAACTCACCGGCGGGATCTACTTCGGCCAGCCGAGGGAGTACGGCGAGGAGAAAGCCTACAACACCATGGTCTACACCCGCCCCGAAGTGGAACGGATCGCCCGGGTCGCCTTCGAGATCGCCATGAAACGTGACAAACGGGTCTGTTCGGTGGACAAGGCCAATGTCCTGGAAGTCAGCCAGTTCTGGCGGGAGATCGTGGAGGAGATTCACAAAGAGTATCCCGAAGTGGAATTGAGCCATATGTATGTGGACAACGCCGCCATGCAGCTGATCCGGGATCCCAAACAGTTCGACGTGATCCTGACGGGCAACATTTTCGGCGACATCCTCTCCGATGCGGCCAGTATGCTCAGCGGCTCCATCGGCCTGCTCCCCAGTGCGAGTACCGGTGAAGGAGTGGGACTCTTCGAACCGATCCACGGTTCGGCTCCCGATATCGCCGGTCAGGGGATCGCCAACCCCATTGCCACCATCGCCAGTGCGAGCATGATGCTCCGCTACGCTCTGGGAGAGGAGAAAGCCGCCGACCGGATCGACAACGCCATCAAAAAAGCCCTGGCCGAAGGCTACCGCACCGGCGACATCGCCGCCTTTGACGCCAAAGAGGTGGTGGGTACTGCCGAGATGGGAAGCATCATCGCCGATTTCGCCTCCAAGTAAGATATTTGTAGCGTGGGATTGCCATCCCACGCCCATGGTACCAATCTGTATTTTCGTGGCTTGGCAAACCCACGCTTTATACAACTGCCCGGTTCTTTGGAACCGGATTCTTCTTTTTTGTTATAGTTCTCTCTATGACTTCACTTCAGTTTCCCGACTTTCTCACACCTTTCCCCACTTCCATCAGGCAACAGATCTCCCACGTCAGCAGCTTTTTGGAAAACCGTTACGGAGCACGGTGCCGTATCGTCGGGGGAGCGGTGAGGGATCGGCTCCTGGAGCGTCCAATTACCGATGTGGATCTGGAGATTTATGGTTTGGATCCGGAACGCTTCGCCGAGGCGATGGAGCGGCTGGGGGCCCAGGGAGTGGGCAAGAGTTTCTATGTCTACAAATACGGGGATCTGGACATCGCCCTGCCGCGCAGGGAGCGGAAAGTGGCTCCGGGACATCGGGGATTTGCCGTGGAGCCGGCCACCGACGAGCGGGAGGCGACGCGACGGCGGGATTTTACCGTCAACGCGATGATGTACGATCTGCGGGAGGGAAAGATCCTCGATTACTGGGGTGGGCTGGAAGATCTGGCCGTCAGGCGCCTGCGGGCGGTCGATCCGGCAACGTTCATCGAAGATTCCCTGCGGGTGTTGCGGGGGATGCAGTTTGCGGCCCGTTTGGGCTTTCGGATCGAGGAGACGACCTGCCGGCTCTGTCGAACGATCCCTCTGGATGATCTGCCGGGCAGCCGAATGTTCGGGGAGTTCGAAAAGCTCTTCGGTGGGGAGTGGCTCCACTATGGACTCTACGCAATGGAGAGCATGGGAGTCTCCAGGCGACTCTGGGGAGAGGGGCTGGAGTATGGCTCTTTTTTCCGTGCCGCCCGGGAGATGGCCCGGTATTCTTCCGGAGCGCCCGAAACGCTGCGTCCTTACTGCTTCCTGACGATCTACCTGCAGCACAGCCGGGTAAGTGCGGCGCGGATCCTGGAGGCGATCGACGCCCCAAGACGCTATCGGCGCCTTCTGGAAAATCTCCCCCGACTTCCCGATCGAATCACTTCCGCTTTCGTGGCTGATCTGGCGAAAAAACACGGGGTGAAGGAGTCACCGCTGGCCTGCTATCCCGAGGTTCGCACCCTGGCCCGGCAGATCGGTGTCTGGGAGAGTCCTTTCGAGATCGGTGTGACACCCGAAGAATTGAAGCAGCTTGGTTACGAAGGGAAAGCCCTCGGAGAGGAGCTGGAGCGGCGACGTTTGGAAAAACTGGCCCGATTGGAGGAAGAATGATGAAGATAGGATTCTGTCTCAGCGGTGGGGCGCTGCGGGCGGCGGCTCAGATCGGAGCATTGCGCTTTCTGGAAGAGCAGGGGGTCAAGATCGGAGCGGTTTCGGGTAGCAGTGCCGGGTCGATGATCGCTCTGCTGATTGCGGCGGGGTGGAAGAGCGCTCAGATCGAAAAATTTCTTCATTCGCTCAAGAGACGGCAGATCTTTCGTCTGGGGCGGGGACCGGGGATTTTCAGTCTGGAAGGAGTGGGGGTGCGGCTGCGCGAAGCGCTGGGACCTCTGAAGTATCGGGATCTGCAGATTCCCTGTTACAGTTGCGTGACGGATCTGCAAAGTGCCCGGAGCCGATACCTGAACAGCGGGGATCCTGTCGCCAATGTCCTGGCTTCTTCGTCATTGACACCGCTTTTCCATCCCCGTCAGATCGGTGAAAACTGGTATATCGACGGCGGCTTCAGCG
>NZ_WFQN01000086.1 GCF_015487065.1 Nitratifractor sp. | reverse complement strand
ACGAACTGGGGAAGGTCGACGCGATCTATGTGCTGGATCCCCTGGGACGCCAGCTGACCAATACCGTCAGCATCGATCCCAAGTTCGCCCGCAAAGGCGCCGGAGAGAGCCGGAGCAACCGGGCCTACTACTACCGGGTGGTCAAAGAGAAACGCTGTGTCCTCACCGATCCCTATCCCTCTCTCGGGGGGAACAAACTGGTGGTCACTGCCGCCTACCCGATCTTCAACGACAAGAACGAGCTGCAGTATATCGTCTGCGTGGACATCACCCTGGAGAACATCCTGACCCTGGTCCATCCCACCTCGATCGATTCCATTATCGGACGTTTCAACAAGTGGGTCTATTCCGCCTTCAGTGTAGCGCTTTTCGCTGTGGCGCTGCTGCTCTTTATCAAGGCGATCGACAGTTTCATCACCTACGGCCTGGAGTTCGACAGGATCAGTGTCAAAGATATGTTCGAGTCGACGATTCTGCTGACCCTTTCCCTGGCGATTTTCGACCTGGTCAAGGCGATCTTCGAGGAGGAGGTACTGGGAGCTCACAAAAAGAATGTCGAAGACGACATCCACAAGACGATGGTCCGCTTCCTGGGCTCCATCATCATCGCCCTGGCCATCGAAGCACTGATGCTGGTCTTCAAGTTTGCCATGACCGATCCCAACAAACTACTCTACGCCGTCGGGCTGCTGCTGGGAATCACGGCACTGATGATCGGGCTCTCCATCTACCTGCGGGCCATCGACAACCGCCGCGACAGGCGACGATGACCTCTCCCTGCAAAAAGCTGATTATCTTCGATATGGATGGGACGCTGGTGGACAGCTCCGTCGCCATCGCCAACGCCATCAACTTCGTCCGCCACCGCCTGGGGCTGCCGCCTCTCGATCCGGACACCATCATTGCCAAAGTCAACGATCCCCATCTAAACGCCGCGGAGTATTTCTACGAAACCGACCATTTCCAGGTACGACACGAAGAGTGGTTCAGCGAATATTACAGTGCACATCATCAGGAGGAACTACGCCTCTATCCCGGGATCCTGGGGCTGCTGGAGTGGCTCAAATCAAAAGGATGTCTCCTGGCCGTCGCCACCAACGCCTATCGCCGCTCCACGCTGGAGAGTCTGGAACATCTGAAGATTCGGGAATTTTTCGATGCTGTCGCCAGCTACGACGATGTACCGCAGGGGAAACCGGCTCCGGATATGCTGCTGAAGATCCTGGAGGAGCTGCGAATCGCCCCTGCCGAAGCGCTGTTTGTGGGAGACGGTCTCCGAGACGAGATGGCGGCCGAGGCGGCCGGAATCGACTTTATCCTGGTAGAGTGGGGCTTTAGCGATCACCGCGAAGCGGTCGAGAGTGTGGAGGAGCTGCGGGGAGTGCTGGAGCGTCGCTGCTGTCGTTGACAAGCCATTGTTTCGTCATCCTGAACTTGATCCTGGAACCAGCGTTTTGTGGGTGTTTTAAGGCCTGGATTCCGGGTCAAGCCCGGAATGACGGGAATGTTTCACGGAATGCAGCGGGGATCAGGCCTCTTTGGTGAGTAGCTCCCGGGCGAAAAAGTAGATCGCCGCGTTGTAGAGGGAGAGGAAATAGAGGCCGACCAGGGCGATGGGCAGGAGGAGGATGGAGATGGTGAACCAGGAGAGGATGATCGCCGCGACAAAGACGATCGCCGTCCAGAGCAGGATCAGCAGGAAATAGTCTTTATTCAAGGTGCGTTTCCAGAAACGGGGATTGAAAAGCAGAAAGCTTTTGAGGAAGGCGCTGTTGAAATCGGGGGCCATCATTACCTCGCCCAAAACCCCCGGAAAGATATAGCCCAGCCACATAGAAATGAGGAGAATCAGCGCCAGAGCGCCCAGGGCTCCCGAAGTGTAGATGGAGGCGGCGACGGCCTGCATATCACCGCTGTTCAGGCTTTGAATATCGATGTTCATACCGATCAGTCCTACGAAGATCATCGCCAGAACCATCATGATGAGGAAGATCCCCAGAAAGCCTCCAGTGGCTACATCGAGATGGCGGGTCAGAAAATCGCCCAGTTTGGTCCGGGCAGCCACGTCGGCCATCTCCTCGCTCCGGGAGAGTTCCGGGATCTGACGGGCGACAAAGATCTGGATCGCCAGGCTCAGGATCGAATAGGCGAAGGCGAAGGCGATCCCGATAAAAGGAACGATCTTCAGCAGTGCCAGGGTGACCAGGATGGCAATGGCGGCCAGAGAGAGGGCCACGTTGCCTTTGAAGAAATTGACGGCGATATTGATCGCCTCTTTGTTGCTCGGTTGGATCATGTTGGACTCCTCCGTTTTGAAAAAGTGATTGTTCTGGATTTATTGTAGCAAGAAAGAGTGAGGGCTTGTGCAAACCAGGTAGCCAAAGGGGGCCTTACCAGGAACCGCCGCCTCCACCACCGCCTCCGCCGCCGGAGAAGCCTCCGCCTCCCGAGAAGCCGCCGGTCTCGCTGGGAGGAGGGGAGGAGACGGCATCGACGGAGTGGGCGTAATCCCCCAGATCGTCAAAATCTCCATAGTACCAGGTGGGAGCGGCGATTCCCAGAGCGGTGTAGAGCTCCTTCCAGGCGTCGGTCATCCCGAAGAGCATCGCATAGGGCAGGAGCCGGTCGAGATAGAGGGGGTCCTCTTTGAGGAAGCGGCGGATCCGAGCCTTTTCGACCCGGGCGATGAACTCCTTGAGCCCCAGCAGGTAGCGGTGCGCTTCGGCTCCTTTGGGGGTAAAAGGCCCCACTTTGCGATAAAAATAGACGATCGCTCCGGCGGCAAGAAAGAGGATGCCCGTCGGGCCGAAAAGGATCGACCGTAAGTCGGTGACGGCAAAAAGGGCTCCCAAAAGGGTAAAGAGGCTAAAGCCGGTCCAAATCAGTCCGAAGATACCTTGAAAAAGGCTTCGGCTCTTCCATGCCCGATAGAGTATTTGCAAGCCGGCCCCGACAAAGACGAGGGTAAAAAGGCTTAGAAAGAGCAGTTCAGGATGACCGATTTGAAAGGTTTGATAAGCGACAAGTCCCAGAAGAGGAAGGGCAAGTAGAATTGCTTTGATGAGAAAATTGCGACGGGCCTTTTGAGGGTTTTCCCTAAAATATCCCTCTTTGACGGACCAGCGGTAGAGGATCTCGTCCAGATCCTCCAGCGCGGAGGAGAAACGTTGTCGGCGATCGCGAGCGTCGGTATCGAAGGTGAAGCTGTTGCCGTAGTGAAATAGCACACGCAAAAGATAACGCTGATCTTCCGTCAATTCATCCGTGAGCGTTTTATCCGTCCGTTGCACGAAACTGAGGCTCTTCTCTTTGTGGATCGTGAGGTACCCCTTTTCGGCTAGCTCCACGATGGCGGCGGAGATATCGTTGTGATTACTGAACTTGTCATAGATCAGCCCCGCCTGCAGAAGGCTGAGCCCCTTGGGCGGGAAATATTGGGGAGCGATGGAGCCTTGGGCAGATGCTTGGCCGCTTTTGCGAGCGAAGATACCGAGAAGAAAAAGATAGAGCAGTGTCAGCGGCCAGGGGAGGGAATCGACGAGTCGTTGGCTGAAAGAGACGGCGGTATTGACTTTGCTGCGTTCTCCCAGGAGCCCTTCGGGATAGATCACCTCCACGGTGATTCCTTCATGGGGCGCCAGATTTCCGGCTTCGAGTGTGAAATGGTGGGGATCGATCCAGTGGATCGCTCCTGTGGGGGTGGTGGAGCCGTAGCGGCCGACCCAGCCGCGAACGGTGACAGTGTCTCTGCTCAGCTTTGGAGGGAGAAAAACCTCGCCTCTGAAACGCTCCACCGGGACCTTCCAGCCGGTCCCCAGGAGGTTCCAGCGGATGGCATCGCCGCTGCCGTCGGAGGCGGGGAGTACCCCTTTGGCGACGGTGTAGTCGATAGTGTAGCGATGTTTTCCGCTAATGCGTCGGTTGGGATCACCGATTTTGAGCCGTATCATCGGTCCCGCTTCGGAAGTGTAGAGCGACTCTTCGCTCCAGGGAGAGGGAGAGCCATCTCTTAGGACATGGAAGTTGGACAACCCCAAATCGATAGGGTGGGGATTGCCCTGCACTTTGACGCTTCGGGGGATGTCCCGGTAGATGCCGTGGCGGGAGAGGGTGCCGAAGTCGTAGAGGATCTCTTCATGGATGTTGAGGGTGCCGTCGGGCTGAACCCTCAGAACGGTACGGTAGTCCCGGATCGTCTCGGCGTCAAGCAGAGAGCCGAAGCTCAGCAGCAGCCCCAGCCACAGGAGAAGAGCTCGCATCGCCGGATCAGTCGAACTTGATCTCGGGCATTTTCTTGACCGCCGCTTTCTCCGATTCGTCCAGTTCGAAGAAATCCTTGGGTTGGAAGTGGTAGCGCTGGGCGATGAGCACGTCGGGGAAAGATTCCAGACGGGTGT
>NZ_WFQN01000085.1 GCF_015487065.1 Nitratifractor sp. | reverse complement strand
GCGGGGCGTTGAAAATTTTGATATCGCCGCCGTAGAGTTTGAGGCGCTTGGTTTTGCTTCGGGTCTGCACGACCACCTCGTCGTTGATGAATCCTTCACCCCCGTCTTTGACCGTATAGTGGACTCCGTAAAAATCGAAGCTGAGGGTTTTCCCCTGCAGCTTGATATCGTGGAGGTCGATCTTCTCGCCGGCAGGGGGGATCCGGCCTTCGATATTGGCGGCGGCGTAGAAGCGGAGAGCTTTGTGCCGGTCCAGGTCATAGAGCCCCCGGATCAGATACCCCTCGTACCCTTTGGGGGTCTCTTTGACGAAAAGCTTCGCCGCCATGACGACCCGGTTTTTGACCCCGTCTTCATAGACGCTGATCAGCATCGGTTTGGAGTAGTAAACCGCCCCCCGGGCGACGACCTTTTCTCCCGGATGAAGGGTCTCATACTCCCGGATCGTCTTGGCCTGCAAGAGGGAAAGCCCCAGGAGCAAAGCGGCAAACAAAGCGATCTTTTTAGGCATCGTCCACCTCCGCGGCCCGCCGCAGCCTATCGCAGCGCTCTTTGACGAGGGCATGGCAGGACAGACACTGCTCATAGTAGCTTTTGTCACTTGCGCAGACCTTCTCGAGCTCTTGGGCCAGGAGCTCGTCGCCCACGCTCAGTCTCACCCACTCCGTCATCTTGCCCAGATGGAGAGAGGGGTAGTATTTCCCGTTGGGGCGCAGCAGCATCTCCAGCTGAGGCAGTGAACGGAGGTTCTGGGTCACGAAGGTCTTGGGGGAGTAGCTCATCCCGGCGGTCAGCCAGTGGTCCACCTCCAACTCCCGCAGCAGATGACGGGCTGTCGTTTTGTCGATACTCATGCTATGCCTCCCGGCCGAGTTTCTTGTGTCGTTTCAGTTCGCTGACGGCAAATTCGAGCCCCAGCTCCCGGAGGGTCTTCGCCGTGGGCCATCCGGTCTCGGGATCCAACCCCTCGGCCCGGTAGAAGCGGGTTTTGAAATCCTCGAACTTCTCCCGGTCCAGTCGCCGATGCATCACATCCTCGTAGCGCCAGATACCGTTTTCGTCACGGGTGCTCCACATGAAAAAAGGGAAATGGGTATGTTCCAGATCCTTCTCGTAGATATAGTCGGCGAAGTGCACCATATCCCGGTGGCGCCCCTGCAGCGCCCAGATGGCGTTTTGCAGGACAAAGGTGCGATGCCCCTTCTTCAGACCGTCCACAAACCCGATGCCGTCACCCGTGACCGCATTCCAGTAGACCTGCTCCCCCACTTCGGGATCCCCCGTTGCTCCGATATTGTCCGGGGCGTTGGTGTCGATGAGATCCCCCCAGCGCAGATCACAGAAGAGCGCGCTGTTTTTCCAGAAACGGTTGTTGTGGATATACCAGCGTGTCAGGTTCATCACCGCGTCGCTGTAGATGTTTTTGTCCGAATAGTCCATACACTCCGGCCCGCTGACATAGGGCTGGAGCTTTTTGGCGATGATCGTGGCCGCCTCTTCGGGATCCACCAGCGGCGGTACCCCCTGAAGGACGTTGAAAGTGAGGCCCCAGTAAAGCGCGTTGAACTCATGGGAGTTGATATCCCGGTCGGTCAGAATCGTCGCGTAGCCCCATTCCACTTCGGCCCTTGGATCGTAACCGTGCGCCGGAATCCCCCAGTAGGGATGATCCAGTTCCCCCTCTCTCCACTCTTTCTCGAAACCCGCTTTGATCGCCCCCTGAACGATCCCGTCGCCAAAGAGTTTTCCGATATCTCTGCGGGAGGCGAAGGCGTCGACGAAGGCTTTGGCGAACTCCCAGGAGCCCAGCTGGGAAAAATCCAGCTCGCTATGGATCTTTTTGCCCGGCCCGAGCAGCCCTTTGTGCCACATTTTCTCCATCCATAGCAATGAGGTGCTGAACGAATAGGTATTGATCCCCATCACATTGCAGTAGTCTCCCGCCCGCATGGCGATCTCCGCCGCTTTTTGCTGATCGCCCTTGGTGTACTGCAGGGCAAAATGCGCATACCAGGCGGTGGCCTGGCATTTGCTTTCGTTGCCGTAGCCGGTATCGAAGTTCAGCCGGCACCCCATGATGCAGCCGGCACAGGCTTTGCGCCGGGTCGAATGGAAGACGCCGCCCGAGAAGTTGATGGCCAGCGGGTTGCCGAGAAATCCCCAGTGCTGCAGATCGGGGTTGTGGACATCGGGGGCGTAGCGCTCCTTGACCCGGAATCGGGCCCGCACCAAGGCGGCGGGATCGGTGGCCTTGACCGAGCCGGTCCCCATGACCGAAATCGCCTTGAGGTTTTTGGAGCCCAGGACCGCTCCGTAGCCCCCCTGCCCCGAGACATTGCCCGCATCGTGAACCAGGGTCGCGTGGATCGATTGGTTCTCCCCGCTGGGGGTGATGCAGACGATGGCCGGGCGCTGGGTCGTGTAGGTCATCTCATCTTTTTTGCCCGGCAGCGGCTGCCACCCCCACCCTTCGCTGTTGCGATCCAGCATCCCGAAGAGGGTCAGTTGGGTCTCTCGGGCATCTTTGCCCCAGAGTCTGCCCGCATCGTGGTAGCGGATGTGGTTGTTTTCGATCTCCACCCAGACCGGATGGGGGGCCTTGCCGCTGACGACGATGGCATCCCAGCCGGCATACTTCATATTGGACGAGAGGCGGCCGCCGATATTGGAGCGGCTGAACCAGCTGACGGGATACTGTCCACAGGAGACCCCCACGATTTCGCAACGCCCACCGGCCGAGGGTGCCATCGTCCCGCACAGGGGCGAAGTCGCGATGACGACGACATTTTTGGGATCCCGGCCGTCCCGAATGGTTTTATCTTCGCAATAGTCCCAAAAGAGGGCTGTTCCCAGGCCGTTGCCCCCGCCCCATCGGGCGTAGCGCTCCGTGGGAATCACCTCATAATCGAGGGAAGAAAGTCTGAGGTGGAGGATCCCGCCGCCGTAGCCTCTGTTTTTCATCTCCATTCTCACCCCTCCTTGAGTTTGAAATCTTTGTCGGTCATCCCCAGCTCCACCCAGCCTTGATCCCTGAGATTGACATTGTAGGCATAGGGATCGTGCTGTTTGGGCATCTTCTCCACGTAGCTGATCGCCCCGGTGGGGCAGACCTTGACGCAGGACTGGGTTCCTCCCGGGCCGCCTTTTTCGTCGAGATAGGGGGTATTGGCGCAGAGGTCGCACTTTTGCACCTTGCGGGTCTCAGGGTTGAACTGGAGTCGTTTGGGGAGCCAGGGGCAGGCGTCGATGCATTGGGTGCAGCCGATACAGCGGTCAGGGTCGATGGTACGGATATTGCCGTGCACGATGTCCACGTGATCCGCCTCCACCGGACAGGCGTTGACACAGGGGGCATCCTCGCACTGGTGGCAGACCGCCATATGGATGTCGTTGGGGAAGCTCTGGAAGGAGTCCTGCTGGATCTGGATCCGGGAGAGGGAAAGCGACGCTTCGCCGTGATGGACCATGGAGCAGGTCATCATACACGAGACACAGCCCATACATTTGGCCATATCCACCACCAGGTACCCCTTGGAGTTGGGCATGACCATCAGGTTGGTCCCCGGGAGCATAAAGGCCGCCCCCGCCGTCGCCGTCACCCCGGCAGCCGCCAGAGTTCGCAAAAAGGTGCGCCGATCCATTCCCCCGAATTTGGGTTCGTTCGTTTCCGGTGTCGGATTCATTCTCTCTCCCTTGTATTTTCTTCCACTTCACATGCCCCGTTTTCCCGGAGCTCTTTGTACCATCCCGGATGGGTTTTTCGGACAAAATCGAGAGAGACAAAGCCGTCGATCATGGAGCGAAACAGGGGCCAGGACCAGGGGACCACCGCGGCAAGAAGAATGTGGAAAACCAGCAAGACCGCCAGAATGAGAGCCATAGAGTCATGCGCCAGTGTCGAAGCGTGCAGCAGTGCGGTAGGCAGATGCACCGGATGGCCCATCATCTTGACCAGGCCGGTAATCGCCATCAAAAAAGCGAGAATCGTCAGCGGAACGAAAGCCAGACGCTCGGAGGCTTCGTATTTGCCTGCGGGGCTGCCTTCGTGCTTGACCAGTCCGAAAAGATGCAGGTAGTAGAGAATGGCGTCTTTGAGTGCCCCTTTATAGGGTTCATGCTCTTTGAGACGCTGAGGCGCCAGAAACATATTGCCCAGCCAAAAGACCGCCCCGGCGAGGAAGAGCGCCGCCCCGACGAAGTGGAGATTGAACATCGCCCGAATCTCGTCGGTGCCGCTCAGGGTGCGGGGAAACCACAAAAAGCCCAGTTCGTATCCGCTGTAAAGCAGCAGCAGAATCCCCGAAGCGTTGAGCCAGTGGCCCACCCGGGCGTAGATATCGTGGCGCAGCACCTTGCCGTTTCGGCAATAGGGGGCCACCCGATAGGTATAGGAGCTGACGATCAACGCCCCAAAGATCACCAGCCAGATCACCCACCAGAAGTGATCGAAAAAAAAGAGGCTTCTATGCCCCGCTTCCTGATACATATTCACTTCTTCACTTCCTCCACCTCTTTTGTAAATATCGGAAAGATTGTAGCATAAGGTAATTATATAATTAGATTAACTTACTTTATCACATAAATATGACATTGGTTTAACAGGTTGTTTCAAAACTTTATTATAATTATGTTTGAATAGAAAAAAACCAAGGATATAAATATGAACAAACTGAGGAAAATTTTTATTTTGTCACTTTGTATCTTTTCACCGTTTCTTAATGCCAACAATAGTGTTGCCAGCGAGGCGAGTCATGTGATCGGGGGCTTTGCCATCGGAAGTATCGCCACAGGTCTCACCGACTATTATTTTCCCGAATATCGATCAGAACGGGGATGGATCGGCTTCTGGACCAATACGGCGATTGCCGCCATCATGTTTGGAATTGAAATGGCACAAGATAGCAGCGATACGTCTGGAGAATTGATGGATTTCGGGTTCAGTGTATTGGGAGGGGCTTTCGGCGCTTATACGACCGATCATTTTATTCTCACTCCCGTGACCACCGAAGCACCAGATGGAAGCCCCCGTTATGGCGTACAGGTAACCCACAAATTCTGATTGTTCCCTCTGACAAACTCCGTGATTCCCGGCTTCATCCGGAATCCTGGATGTGGAAGGAACATGTACTTTGATCAAATCAAATTCAGAAGAAGGAAGTCACAAACCCACAGCTTTTGGGGAAATGATCCGTTAAAAGAAATAGAGTAGAGAATGAAGAAAGGACCCTTCAGAGGGTCCGAAGAGTTTTTACTGAACGCGGGTGACGATCTGATCGCCCTGGGCATCGAAGATGACGGTGTCACCCTCTTTGACCTGCCCTTCGAGGATCATCTCGGCCAGCTGGTCCTCGACGATCTCGGCCAGAGCCCGCTTGAGGGGCCGGGCGCCGTAGACCGGGTCGAAGCCGGCTTTGGCGACCAGCGTTTTGGCGGCATCGGTGAGCTTGACGGTGATGTCGCGCTCTTCGAGCTTTTTCTGGATCGTCCGGAAGAGAACGTCCACGATCTGGACGATCTGCTCTTCGCCCAGGGGGTTGAAGATGATCAGATCGTCCAACCGGTTGATGAACTCGGGCCGGAAGTAGTTCTTGAGCTCGTCGCGAACCGCCTTCTCCCGATCGACCGGGTCTTTGAACTCCATGATCTTGTCGGAGGCGATATTGGACGTCAGGATGATGATGGTGTTCTTGAAGTCCACCGTCACCCCTTTGTTGTCCGTCAGCCGTCCGTCGTCCAGGACCTGAAGCAGGATGTTGAAGACATCCGGATGCGCCTTCTCCACCTCGTCGAAGAGGACGACGCTGTAGGGCTTGCGGCGGACTGCTTCGGTGAGCTGTCCGCCCTCTTCGTAACCCACATATCCGGGAGCCGCACCCACCAGCCGACTGACAGAGTGCTTCTCCATGTATTCGGTCATATCGATACGGATCAGTGCCTTCTCGCTGTCGAAAAGGAACTTGGCCAGCGCCTTGGCGGTCTGGGTCTTACCGACCCCCGTGGGCCCCAGGAAGAGGAAGCTTCCGATGGGGCGGTTGACGTCGCTGAGCCCTGCTTTGTTGCGCTTGATGGCCCGGGCGACGGCGCGGAGTGCTTCGTCCTGACCGACCACCTCCTCTTTGAGGTACTCCTCGATGTGGAGGATGCGCTCTTTTTCGCTCTGGAGCATCTTGTTGACGGGGATGCCGGTCCACTTGCTGACGATGGTGGCGATCATCTCCTCGTCGACGGCGTTTTTGAGCAGGGTACCCTGCTTCTGCATCTCGTCCCACTTGGCGTTGAGCTCCTCGAGCTCTTTCTCCAGTGCGGGGATCTCGCCGTACTCGATCTCGGCGGCCTTGTTGAAGTCACCGTTGCGCTTGGCCAGCTCAGCCTCACGCCGCTTCTCTTCGATCTGCTGCTTGATGGCGGCAATCTTGTTGAAGATCTCCTTCTCGGTCTCGAATTGGCTTTCGAGCTGGCGTTTCTTCTCTTCCAGATCGGCGAGCTCTTTTTCAATCTCTTTGATCCGCTCTTCGTTCTTGGCGGTCAGCTCCATATTGAGCGCCTCTTTTTCGACCTGGAGGCGTTGGATCTCCCGCTTGACCTTGGCCAGCTCGAAGGGCTCGCTCTCGATCTGCATCTTCAGCTCCGCCGCCGCCTCGTCGATCAGGTCGATCGCCTTGTCAGGCAGGTAGCGGTCGGTAATGTAGCGGCTGGAGAGCTTGACAGCGGCTACCAGGGCGCTGTCGAGGATCTGGACGTTATGGTGGGCCTCCAGACGCTCCCGGATCCCCCGCAGGATCTGCAGGGCCTCATCCTGGCTGGGCTCATCCACCATGACCGGCTGGAAGCGCCGCTGCATCGCCGCATCCTTCTCGAAGTATTTGCGGTACTCCTTGAGGGTGGTGGCTCCGATGGTATGCAGCTCTCCCCGGGCCAGCATCGGCTTGAGGATGTTCGCGGCATCCATGCTTCCCTCGCTGGCACCCGCCCCGATGATGGTGTGGATCTCGTCGATGAAGAGGATGATATTCCCGTCGTTGCGAACCTCTTCGACGACAGCCTTGAGGCGGTCTTCGAACTCACCGCGATACTTGGCCCCGGCGATGAGGGAGCTCATCTCCAGCTGGATCAGCCGCTTGTTCTGGAGGCTCAGGGGAACCTCCTTGTTGACGATCCGCTGGGCCAGCCCCTCGACGATGGCGGTCTTACCGACACCGGGCTCTCCCAGGAGAATGGGGTTGTTCTTGGTCTTGCGGATCAGAATCTGCATGGTCCGCTGTATCTCTTCGTCCCGGCCGATGACCGGATCGAGTTTGCCCTCCCGCGCTTTCTGGGTCAGGTCGACCCCGTACTTCTCCAGGGATTCGAGCTTCTCGTCGTCGGTCTGGCTCTCGATGGTTTTGCCGCCGCGCATCGCCTCGAGATTCTTCTTGAGCTCCATGAGATCGAGATATTTGCCCAGGGTCTCACGGAAATAGGGCTCATTGAGGTTGGCGACGATCCAGGTATCCACGGAGAGATATTTGTCGCCGTTGGCCGCCATGGCCCCCTCGGCGTTTTGCAGGGAGCGGACGGTGTTTTGGGAGAGTTTGATGCTCTCTTTGGTCACGGTGCTGGCGGTGGGGAGCTTCTTGGCCTGGCTCACCACATCCAGCTCGATGGCGGCCTTGTCGACCCCCATCTTGTTGAGGACCTGATTCAGGACCGAACCGCTGTTGGTCAGCAGCGCCCACACCATATGGATGGGCTCTACCTCCGGGTTTTTGTTGTGCAGCGCCAGTGAGAGCGCCGATTCGATGGTCTCAGTCATCTGATGGGTCAGTTTTTCAAGTATATTGCTCATTTCTTCCTCCTGTCTGTAGGCATTGTGCCCGTTTCTTGCTGTAACTATAGCGCAAACGGCTCAACTCCTTTGCAACCTAGATTGCTTTTGCCTTCGAGAGTTCTCCCCAAACGATATTGAACCCTATGAAAAATGCCAAAGAGAGGTTTCACTCGATGGCGACAAAGGAGCGCCCAACCCGTGAAACGGGCGCTTGCGTTCGCGACTGCCAGAGCTATCGAGTGAAACCGGTTGTTTTTCAGAGTACTCTATTTTTGTCTGCTCTTGTGAATCATTACGGTGAAATCCTTCATCTAAGAGATTTTTTTATAGAATATCAGCAACTTTAAGAGAGGTTTACCTTCTGAGGATATGATGCGTCTCACTACCGGAAGAAATCTCAAAGGAAAAAAAAGAAGATGTACAAAAAAAATCGCAAAGCCATTCTGGCGGGTTTCGGTGTAACGCTCGCCGGCGCCCTGCTCCTGGGCACGCCGCTTCTGCAGGCCAAAAACAGTGATCAGGCCAAAGAGAGCAAACTCGAAGCCTATATCAAATTTACCCAGATCCTCAACCTCATCCAGAACCAATACGTGGACGAGGTCAACACTACCGATCTGATCAACAAGGCCCTCAAAGGTCTGATGCAGAATCTCGACGCCCATTCCGCCTTTATGACCGCCAAGGACTTCAAAGATCTCAACATCCAGACCAAAGGGGAGTTCGGCGGTCTCGGAATCGTCGTGGGAATGCGCAACGGCGCTCTGACGGTCATCGCCCCCATCGACGGCACCCCCGCCGCCAAAGCCGGTGTCAAGGCTGGCGACATCATTCTCAAGATCGACGACAAAGCGACGCTGGGAATGAGTATCGACGAGGCGGTCAGCCTGATGCGGGGCAAACCCGGCACTCCCATCACCCTGACCCTGGTCCGCAAAGGAGCCCCCAAGCCCATCAAGGTCAAGATCGTCCGGGATATCATCAAAATCAAATCGGTCAAACCCAAAGTGATCAAACTGGGCAATAACGAGGGAGAGGTCCTCTATCTGAAGATCACCTCCTTCGACGCCAAAGTGGTCGACGAGGTCAAAAAGGCGATCAGAGAGCACCCCCATGCCAAAGGCTACATCATCGACCTGCGCAACAACCCCGGCGGCCTACTGGATCAGGCGGTGGGACTGCTCGATATGTTCATCGCCAAAGGAACCCTGGTCAGCCAGAAAGGGCGCAACAAAGAAGAGGACCAAGTCTACAAAGCCCATGTGAAAGGTACCGACACCCGCACACCGATGGTTGTCCTGGTCAACGGCGGTAGCGCCAGCGCCAGCGAAATCGTCAGCGGCGCCCTGCAGGATGACCGCCGGGCCGTCATCGTCGGGGAGAAGACTTTCGGCAAAGGAAGCGTCCAGGTGGTCGTCCCCGTCGGCAAAGAAGAAGGGGTCAAGCTCACCGTCGCCCGCTACTACCTCCCCAGCGGACGCACCATCCAGAACAAGGGTGTCATTCCTGACATCCTCGTCTTTCCCGGCAAAGTAACCCGGGAGGACAACGACACGATCAGCATCAAAGAGAAAGACCTCAAAAAGCACCTTCAGGCGGAACTTCTCAAGATCGAGAAACCCAAGAAAACAGAAGTCAAAAAGAGCGAAGAGAACAACACCACCGCCGCCAAAGAGAAAAAAGAGCTGATCACCGACAAAGAGATCAACAACGATCTGCAGCTCAAGACCGCCATCGATGTCCTCAAGGCGCTCATCCTCACCAGCGAAAGGAAATAGATGACCCCCAAAAAGACCCGACTCCTCTATGAAGGCAAAGCCAAAAAGATCTGGGAGACTGACAATCCTGATCTGCTCATCTCCGAGTTCAAAGACTCTCTGACCGCTTTCAACGGCGAGAAAAAGTCCGAAGAGGCCGGAAAAGGGGCGCTGAACAACAAAATCTCCGCCGAGCTCTTCACCTATCTCAACGAAAAAGGGATTCCCACCCACTTTGTCAAGATGCTCGATGAGACCCACATGCTCCACAAACGGGCCGAGGTGATCCGCATCGAGGTGATCGTCCGCAATATCGCCGCCGGCAGCCTCTGCCGCACACTGGGGATCGAGGAGGGAACGGTGCTTCCCTTTACTTTGGTGGAGTTCGACTACAAAAACGACGAACTGGGCGACCCCAAGCTCAACGATCAGCACTGCCTAATCCTTGGCCTGGTCAAAGAGGAGGCGGAGCTGGAGTATCTGCGCTATATGGCCCGCAAAATCAACCGTTTCCTGCGCGAATTCTACAGCGAGCTGGATCTGAAACTGGTCGATTTCAAACTGGAGTTCGGCCGGGACAAAAACGACAATATCATCCTTATCGATGAGCTCAGCCCCGACAATTTCCGTCTCTGGGATGCCCAGACCAACGAAAAGATGGACAAGGATCGTTTCCGCCAGGGACTGGGTGGACTGGCCGAAGCCTACGCCGAAGTCCTCAAGCGCATCCGCAACCGATAACCCCAAAGGAGAAGCAATCATGAAAGCGATCGTCAACGTCTACCTCAAAGAAGGCGTCCTGGATCCCCAGGGCAAAGCCGTCCATCACGCCCTGGGCTCTCTGGGCTTCAACAACGTTACCGATGTCCGCATCGGCAAGCAGATCGTCCTGCAGCTGAATGAGACCGACAAAGCCAAGGCGATGAAGGAACTCAAAGAGATGGCCGAGACCCTCCTGGCCAACACCGTCATCGAAGATTACGACATCGAGATCGTCGAATGAAAAAGCTCAACGTCTCCATCCTGCAGTTTCCCGGTACCAACTGCGAATACGATACGGCCTGGGCCTTCCGGCGCCTGGGTCACGAAACTACTCTGGTCTGGCACAAGGAGGAGCAGCTCCCCGAAAGCACCGATCTGGTGGTCGTTCCCGGCGGTTTCAGCTACGGCGACTACCTGCGCTCCGGCTCCATCGCCCGCTTCTCTCCGGTGATGAAAGCGGTCCAAGCCTACGCCGGCGAAGGCGGGCGGGTCCTGGGGATCTGCAACGGTTTTCAGATCCTCACCGAAGCCCACCTGCTCCCCGGGGCATTGAAGCGCAACAACAACCTCCACTTCATCTCAAGAATCCAGCACCTCAAAGTCGTCAACACCGACAACGCTTTTCTCAATCTCTGCCGGAAGGATGAGATCCTCTCCATCCCTATCGCCCATGCCGACGGCAACTATTTCGTCGACGACGAGACCCTGGATGATATGGAGCGCAACGGCCAGATCCTTCTGCGCTACTGCGACGCCGAAGGCAACCCCATGGTGGTCAACGGCTCCGTTCGACAAATCGCCGGTATCTGCAATGCCGACAAAAACGTCTTCGGCCTGATGCCCCACCCCGAGCGGGCCATGGAAAGCATCTTGGGTTCCGAAGACGGCGTCCGAATGCTGGAGGGATTCGGCTTCGCATGATCCGCTACCTTCTGGGCCTTCTTCTGATCTTTCTGGCAGGGGCAACGCCCCTGTCTGCCCAGACCGAATACCGCTACAGCTACGTCCCCAAACAGCTCTATGCCGGACAGGTTTTTCCCGTCACGATTCTAGAGACCGACGCCGATCCGCTCCATCCCCCCACCTTTCGTTTCGATCCCAAAGCTCCGGTCCATCCCTTGGAAAAACGCCCACTCAAAGTCGGCAACGGCAAGGATCTCTTCTATACCTTCTATTTCAAAGCGGGCCGTAAAGATTTTCACCTGCCCGATCTCTATATTCAGGCGGCGAACCAGACGCTACGACTACCCGGACGGCTCATCCCGGTTGAGGAGCTCAGCGCTCCGCCCGAAGAGCGTTTCTGCGGTGTCATCGCTTCGGATTTCAAAATCAAAACCTCCCAGGTCTCCACCTTCGACGACAAAAACAATCTGATCTACCTCAACATCGAGGCCCACGAAGCCAATCTGGAAGATATGGCGATCCCCGGCGTCGTCGAGGGGGGCGTGGAGAAGCTCCGGCGCAAGGGGTCCCTGGCGATCGGCGAATACTATTTCGTCATCCCCGCCAACGTCAACGAGATCACCTTCAGTTACTACAACGCCATCAAACAGCAGTTCATCCCCCTCAAGGTCTCTACCGCTTATCAACACAAGCAGGTGGCCGCCCAGGTGGATCTCAATCCCAAAGATAGCAGCTTCACCAAACTCAAGAAGTACACTTTCGGCGCGTTAAGTCTCTTTTTCCTATTGATGTTCATTTTCTACCGGGACTTTTTCTATCTTATTCTCCTGGCTGTTGCCGTTTTGATTTTCATCACCTTCTTTACTCCTATGAAAAAAATCTGCGTTCAGGAGGGGGCCCCTCTCTATATTCTCCCTATTGCCAGTTCCACCGTCGGAACCACCGTCGATCGAGATGTCAAACTGCCGGTGCTGCACCGTTATCACCACTATTACAAAGTCGAATACAAACACGGCATCACAGGATGGATCAAAGATGAAGACCTTTGCAAAGATTAGATTCTACTGGGGGGCGTTTGTCATCGCCACCGTCGTCGGATTGGGGATGATTCCCCTGATCTACCTCTTTCCCCGCCACAAGGGGATGATTATGCACAAGCTCAACCGGGTGATCCTCTTCCTCCTCGGCGCAAAAATAGAAAAAGTAGGCGAGCGGGACCCTCGAGCCGAGCTATTCCTCATGAACCATCAGGGGATCATCGACATCATCACCATGGAGGCGATCGAAAACGTCCATTGGAGCTGGGTCGCCAAAAAGGAGCTCTTCGAGACACCCTGGTTCGGTCGTCTCCTGCGCCGCGGCGATATGATCTCCGTCGATCGTCAAAACAAGGCGGGGCTGGTCAAACTATTCAAAGACGTTCAGAAGAGCCTCGAAGAGAAGGGCCGAGCCGTCGCCATCTTCCCCGAAGGAACCCGCGCCAAAAACCAACAGATGCTACCGTTCAAACCGGGACCGAAATTCGTCGCTCAGAAACTGGGTCTGGTCGTTCAGCCGGTGGTGATCGTCGGAAGCAAATGGATCCTCAACGAACACGACCGTACCGCCCACAGCGGTACCGTCAAAGTAATCTACCTCCCGGCCGTCGATGTGGCAAACGCTCCCAAAGATTGGTACGAAACCCTGCGCCGGCAGATGCAGGAGGCCGTTGACCGTGAGGCGAGGGAGTCGGGAATCAACCGCTAATATCTTTCAAAATTTTTACATCGACTTTTCATATAAGGATCTTCAGAAATATCTTTTAAAATAAATCTAATCATTTTAATATAATTTTATGTTTTAGTTATATACACTATGAATATGAAAGGTTAAAGAAGCTGATGATAAAAAGTCTTCTCTATCGCTTACGTTGGATCTATGCGATTTTGTTGATATCGCAGACCCTGACGGCAAAGCCCGTGTTGCTCTTTTATTGCGGGATCACGATGGTGCCTGCGATGCAATCACTCATCAAATCCTTTGAAAAAACCCACGACTGTACCATCCTCATCAAACAGGGCGGCAGCGGAGAACTGCTGCGGACATTGACGCTCTACCGAAAGGGCGATCTTTTCCTCCCCGGAAGCGAAAGTTATTACCGAAAAGCGGACAAACACCTCTTCCTCTATCGTCGAACGATCGGTTCCAATCGTCTAGCCCTCTTTGTCCGCACCGAAGCCTCCAACCGGATTCACTCCCTGGACGATCTCCTCAAACCGGGAGCCTACTTCGCCATCGGTGATGCGCAGATCGGTAGTGTCGGACGAGCGACACGGGCATTGATACGATCAAAATATACAGAAAAAGGATGGCAGCGCTATCAGGACGACGCTGTCTATTTCGGAAGCGACTCCCGGGATCTGCTTCGACTGATGGAGGAAGAAGGCGTCGAAGCGGCCGTCAACTGGAAAGCGGCATCCGTTCGGATTCCCCCTTCCGTCTCTTTACATCTTTTCCCCATCGCCGGGGCCGACAAACAGGCCAAAAAACTGGTCATCAGCCTCCTGCGCTTCTCCGATCATCCGGCCTTGGCAAAGGCTTTTATCGATTATACCGCTTCAGCGGAAGGGAAACAGATTATGAAACGTTACGGATTGGGCGATGGAAAATAGACGTATCAAACTGATCGGATGGCTGGGAGTTGTCGGTTTCATTTCGCTCTTCTTTTTTCATCTGCATGTCCTGAAAATCCTTGAAGAGGGCAATCGTCTCTCCTATAAAACCCGCAACCGACACATCGTTTACCAATACCTCATCAACAGTTTGCAGGATCTCGAAAGCCGTTTTTACAAAACGAGGATTCTAGCCCGCCCCGGCAACGCCGAGTTTTATCTGACTAATCTCGACCGAAAACTTCATCAAATGAGAGAAACTCTAAAGAGGATTTCAGAAGGAGGAACTCTCTCCGTCCGTACCCCGCTGAACCTTCCCGGATCTGACTACATCACCACCGAGGTGCACATTCCCCCGGGGATGATCGACCGGGAAAACCTGACCGACATTTTGGGGAGTTTTACCCTGATGTGCCAGGAAGGGAAAGCCCTGAAGGCTCTTCTGCTCAAACGCTTCGCTCTGCAAAAACAGGGAGGACTGACACCGGAGAGCCGGGCGGCACTGCGCCATGAAGAGCTCGTCATGACCAAAGATCTCGATGCCAATGTCCGTCGGATGATCGAAAACGTCAACCGAATCTATTATTACGACCAACAGAAGGTCACGGCTCAGAAAAAAGCATTTGAACGATTGACGCAGCGATACCGCCTGATCGAATATCTCGGCTTCTTTTTCCTGATCGCTCTTATCGGATTGGAAGCCTATCTCTATACACGCAATCTGCTCAAAACCAATCGACAGCTCAACGAAAAACTCTATGTCGACGCTTTGACGGGCCTGAGAACCCGTCACTATCTCGACGAGAAGATCCAACCGGGCGATCAGAGCTGTCTAGCACTGCTCGATTTGAGAAATTTCGGACGGATTATCGGTCTCTACGGCACAGGGTTTGCGGACCGTGTCCTGAAACAGGTCGCCGTGCGGCTTCAGGCGGCTCTGGAGGGAAGCGGCTGTGCCTTGATCCACTTCAACGGTGATATCTTCGCCATTTATGAACAAGAAGAGCAAAAAAACAAACGCAGTATCGAACAACGAATTATGCGTCTGAAAAATCTGATCGAAAATCAAGATTTTATCATCGACGGTATCTCTGTTGAGCTGCGGGTCGCCGCCGGAGCGGCTCAGGGGTCCTCTTGTCGGGAAGAGGCCTTTATCGCTTTGCAGCAGGCCAAAAACAACAGTAAAGGCTTTCAGACCTATTACGGAGGCGACTACCGCAAAGAGTTGGAAAAGATCCTGGAGTGGGAACGCCGCATCAAACAGGCGATCGACCGACACCGCGTCGTACCCTTTTTCCAGCCCGTAGTAGACCGAGAGGGGCAGACCGTAAGCTATGAAGCATTGATGCGCATTGCGGAAGGGGACAAGGAGAATCCGCACTATCTCGCTCCCGGTGCTTTCCTGCAAATCGCCAGACAGACGGGACAGTACGAAGATCTCTCGCGTCTGATGATCCGGGAGACCTTCGCCCGGAGTCGGCATCTCTCGAAGTTCAGTATCAATGTCGGAGCGTGGGAGATCGACACGCCGAGCTATTGGGAGGAGTTGGAGACGCTGATTGAAAAATATGAGGCGCAAGGCCGCGTTACCTTTGAGATCCTCGAACATGAAAGTTTCGAAGATTATCAAGAGGTCTCACGCTTTATCACCCGGTTCAAAGAGCTGGACGTCCTCATCGCCATCGACGATTTCGGCAGCGGTTACTCCAGCCTCCAGCGCGTCCTGGACCTCCGCCCCGATTATCTGAAAATCGACGGAAGTATCATGCGGAAAATCACGGAAAATTCGACCGAAAAAGAGTTGGTGACACTTATTGTCAACCTTGCCCGAACCATGGGGGCCCAAACCGTCGCCGAGTTTGTAGAGGATCAAGAGATCTTTGAGCTGGCCAAAGCCCTGGGAGTCGATTATTTCCAAGGCTACCACTTCGCCGCCCCCGCTCCGTTGGATCAGTTCCTCGACCCACAACCCGCCTCCGAAGAGTCAAATCCGGCATAGACTCTTCCACCGTTCCCCCCTCCTCTCACACGTGCTTGGACCTTTGAAGTGCTATCTCTTCTCCGCTTTTGTCATCCTCTCTGCTATACTTCATCCCAAAAGGCACCAAGGATCAAAGAAACAATGACACCTATCCAAAGCCTTACTCCTATCCAAATCGATGATCTTCACCGACTCTACCGGGAACAATGGTGGACCCGGGATCGTACTCTCGAGGAGACTCGCTCCCTCATTGCCAACTCCGATATCATCGTGGGATTCGCCGATGCCCAGGGGCACCTGGCCGCCTTCGCCCGGGTTCTTAGCGATTTCACGATCAAAGCGCTCATTTTCGATCTGATTGTCGACGAACCTCATCGAAATAAAGGCCTTGGCAGAGCCTTACTGCAAACCATCTCGAAGCACCCCAGACTTTCCCATGTTCGTCACTTTGAACTCTACTGTCTCCCGGAAATGGCCTCCTACTACAAATCCTCGGGATTCAAAGAGCTCAATCACGAGCTGATATTAATGAGAAAGGACTGTAAGTAGATGAAAATCAGGGTCTATTATGAGGACACCGACGCGGG
>NZ_WFQN01000084.1 GCF_015487065.1 Nitratifractor sp. | reverse complement strand
CGAGATCTACGAAGAGATCCAACCCGAGCTGGAGAGAGGGAAGGTTGCCGACTATATCCCGGCGCTGGCGGCGGTGGAGAAGGGGCAGTTCGCCATGAGCCTGACCCTGGGAGACGGGAGCGTCTATTCGGTGGGGGAGGCGTCGAAGCGTTTTTCGATCCAGAGTATCTCCAAGGTTTTCACCTTTACCCTGGCGCTGGAACACTATTCACGTGAGCTCTACAAACGGGTGGGGGTAGAGCCGTCGGGGAATCCTTTCAACTCCCTGGTGCAGCTGGAGTATGAGCAGGGGATCCCCCGCAACCCCTTCATCAATGCCGGGGCGCTGGTGGTGACCGATGCGCTGATCAGCCACTACAAAGATGAGTACAACACCCTCGAAGCGATTCTGGGATTTATCCGTCGTCTGACAGAGAAACCCGAAATCGGTTTCGACGCCGAGGTGGCCCGCTCCGAGATGGAACACGGAGACCGGAACCTCTCCCTGGCTCACCTGATGAAGAGCTTCGGCAATTTCGAGAACGATGTGCACGCCACGGTCATGACCTACTTCAAACACTGCGCCGTGGAGATGAGCACCGAAGAGCTCTCCCGGGCCTTTCTCTATCTGGCCTTTGGGGGGACCGACCCGCTCAGCGGTACGGAGTTTGTCAGTGCGAGCAAGGCCAAACGGATCAACGCCGTGATGCTCACTTGCGGGCATTACGATGCCAGCGGGGAGTTCGCCTACCATGTGGGCCTGCCGGCCAAGAGCGGAGTGGGCGGAGGCATCGCTGCCGTGGTCCCCGGGAAAATGTCCATCGCCGTCTGGTCGCCGGCGCTCAACCGCTACGGCAACTCCCATGCCGGCACCCTGGCCCTGGAGAAGTTTACGACCAAAACCGGGGTGTCGATCTTTTGAGGCCGGCGATTATTTCCTGCCGGATCAAGCCACCATATAGATGGTCAGGAGATCTTTGGCCAGTCCTTTGAGGGTCTTGATGTCTTTGGGACGGTCGTGGAGAAAATCCTCGATGTACTCCCATTCGCTTTGGACGATATCCCAGGCATCGTTGGCTCCGAGGCCGTACTTTTGCATCGTCTTCACGAGTTCGATCAGATAGATTTCGTTGTACATGAATCCCCCTTTTTTTGAGATTCTATAGGGGGAGAATAACCGGAGGGTTACCGATCGGATACATCTTGTTACCGTTGTCTCCCAACATGGGACAAACCGGCCACACGATCCTTTGATTTTGATACGGGTCTCTGTTCCCAGCGTTATCGGCGCTCCTGAAAAAAGCGGTTGAGCTGATTGGCGAAGGCGTGGGCGTCTTTGGCGGTGAAGGCTTTGGGGCCTCGGGTGATCTCTCCGCTCTCGCGGATCGCATCCATAAGGTTGCGCAGAGCCAGGCGCTCTTTGATATTGTCAGGGGTGTAGCGATCACCCCGGTGGTCGATGGCGTGGCCTCCGGCGCTGAGGACCCGGTCGGCCAGGGGGATGTCGGCGGTGATGACCAGATCTCCCGGCTCCAGGAGCTCCACGATCCGGTCATCGGCCTGATCCGCTCCCTGATCCACGATGAGATATTCGACATGGGAAGAGTCGCCGATCGTGATCCTTTTGTTGGCGACGACCCGGGTGGGGATCTCCAGACGCTCGATGCTTCGCAGGAGGATCGGTTTGAGGAGATTGGGGAGGGCGTCTCCGTCGATGTAGAGCGTCACGGTCGATCTTCCGGTCGGCATCCGGACGGCAGGATTCCTCTTGCTTCTGTAGACATCGGCATGTTTTTCATCAGGCAACTCATCTCGGGGCCTTAGCGGATCACCTCGAACTCGGAGGTGAAGCTGTAGCTCTTTTTGGGAAGGAGTTTGACGGTGAACTCCCGGACAAAGGCGCTGACTTTCTTGACGGAGCAGGGGCCTTTGCAGCTGCTTTTGAGGTGGATCGTACCGCCGAAGGTGGGGAGGCGCTCTTCGAGCTTCAGTGTCAGCGGTGTTTTGCCCCGGTTGTTGAGGGTGTAGGTGCTCACGACGTTTCGGTATCCCTCCCGGGCGATGTATTTGGTGGTACGTTTCTCTCCGGTGGCGTCGAAAAGGGTCCCGATGGTGAGGGTGACCGGCTCATCCGCCGGGATATTGCCCAGACGGCTCTCGCCGACGAAGTGGGTTTCCCCCTCGTTGTCGGTGCTGTACATCCGTACGATACCTGCCGGCAGGGGGATTCCCATGCCGTTGGCCCGGGTATTGGCGAAACGCAGGGTGTTGAGGAAGCGGAGTTTCTGGACCCCTTTGCGGGGGAAGGAAGCGACCTGAGCCCGGCCGTAGCTCTCGTAGCCGACGGCGCGTTTCTCCAGGAAACGGATTTGCTTCTGCTCCTTGTCGGCGATGGTCTCCCGGAAGGGGATCTTGTAGATGTGGTAGCCGGAGAAGGCCTCCTCTTTTACCTCGGGAGCCGCCACGGCTTCGGCCATGGCTTTGTAGAGGACCCGGTTCTTTCCCGGGGTGGCGGCGGTATGGACCTCTCCGGCGAGGCAGGTGATGCGGGCATTGGGATAGCTGACGCCGGAGTTGTTTTTGACGGTGATCCAGCCCACCAGGTCCATTTTTTTCGTTTCGGGGTGCAGATCCATCACATAGTCGCTCTTCCAACTGATCCCTGTACCGAGGTATTTCAGATCCACGGTCAGATTTCCCTCTTTGGGTGTTTCGATGTTCCAAATCAGGCTGGGACGGGTGATCATGTTGGGAGGGACGGAGGGGAAGAGCACCTGGGTCGCTTTCTCCAAGGCGAGGATCCGGCCGCTTTTTTCCTCCCGAACCATGACGGGGCTCTGGGCACTGAGGAGGGTGCCGTGCTTGAGGAGGGGATTCCTGCCGTTGGTGTAGAAAGCGACGGTCCGGCCGACGCTCTTTTTGAGCATGGCGGGAAGACTCACCAGGTCATAGACATAGTTCTGGGAGTAGAGCGTAACGGGAAGGCCGATGAAATCAGGCACGACGCTGGCGGTGATCAGAGAGCTGGGGACGTTCTGATAGATGAGCCGCTGTCTGCCGGCGGGGATCCGGGTGTGGCGGATCTCGTGGACGAAGACCCGGTCGTTGTTGTAGATGGTTAGACTCAGATCGGTTCCTTTGGAGGGGATGATCGTATCGGCAGCCGCGACAAGACCGCCCAGGACAAACAGGGAGAGAAATTTCATCGACAGACTCCTTGAACCCAAAACTTGTATTAGCTTGCACGCTATTTGCATTGATCATCGGTGGCATGGGCGATCGAAGCGAATGCTCAACGCACTTTCAAAGTGCGCCTGCGCTTTGGTTTTTACCTTCGCGGCTTCACTCCGTTCCGACCGCTCCGGGTTCGAAGCGAACGACACAAAGCAGTTTGTGTCGTTTGATCGCCTCTCCCCCTACACACCGAGCATCAACACATCTAGCGTACTTTCTACTGCAATTTTTGGGTTATTCTTTTTCCCATTGTATCGTATAATAGCCGCTGTTTTAATCCCCATATGTACTATGGGTCAGAAGAGGAGAAAGTGTGATCAGGATCGACAACAATATCCGGAGTGTTGCCATCGGCTCCTTTGACGGGATGCATGTGGCCCATCAGGAGCTGATTCGGCGGGCGGAAGCGGTCACGGTGATCGAACGACAGCGTGGGAGCCTGACTCCGGGCTTCAAACGCAGCTGGTACACCGACCGGCCGATGGATTTCTATTGCTTCGAAAAGATCCGGGAGCTTTCGGCGGAAGCCTTCGTTGAGCTGCTGAAACGGGACTATCCCCGCCTGGAGAAGATCGTCGTGGGCTACGATTTCCGCTTCGGCCGGGGACGGGACGGGAGTGCCGAGACGCTCAGAGAGCTTTTTGAAGGAGAGGTGGAGATTCTCCCCGAGATCCGGGTGGAGGGGATACCGGTCCATGCGAGGACCATCCGCCGCCTGTTGCGGGAGGGGGAGCTGGACAAAGCCAACGCGCTGCTGGGACGGCTCTACACCATCGACGGTGAGCCCGTCACAGGCCAGGGGCTGGGGCGTCGGGAGTTTGTCCCGACGATCAACCTGCGTGTCAAAGGGTATGAACTCCCGGCAGAGGGGGTCTATGCCGGCTATACCCGG
>NZ_WFQN01000083.1 GCF_015487065.1 Nitratifractor sp. | reverse complement strand
GCCGCGTCGTTGAGCTTGAGCTTGTTCAGTGCGTCGCGCAGATCCTCGAACTTGTCGGTCTCGATGGGGTAGATCCCGGCAAAGACGAAAGGTTTGGCAGGTTCGAAGCCTCCGATGGGCTCGGCGGTGGGGTGTTTGGCGTCGGTGATGGTATCCCCCACCTGGAGGGCTTCGACCGTCTTGAGGCCGGTAACGACGATCCCCACCTCTCCCGCGGAGAGTTCCGGTGTTTTGATCGGCTTGATGGGATGGGGATACATCAGATCCAGGACCTGGTGTTCCTCGGCCGTTCCCATGATCTGTACCTTCTGCCCCTTCTCGATCTTCCCTTCGAAAACGCGCACCAGAGCCAAGGCTCCCAGGTAGTTGTCGAACCAGCTGTCGTAGATCAGGGCTTTGGCGGGTGCCGCTTCATCGCCGGCAGGGGCGGGGATCTTCTCCACGATCATGTCGATGAGCTCTTTGACCCCCTGCCCGGTCTTGGCGGAGACCAAAGCGTGCTCGGTGGCGTCGATCCCGATCGCCTCCTCCAACTCCGTCAAGACCCGGTCGGGATCGGCGGCGGGGAGGTCGATCTTGTTGACGACGGGGATCAGCTCCAGATCGTTTTCGATGGCGATGTAGACGTTGGCGATGGTCTGCGCCTCGACTCCCTGGGCGGCATCCACCACCAGCAGCGCCCCTTCGCAGGAGGCGAGAGAGCGACTCACTTCGTAGGAGAAATCGACGTGACCCGGGGTGTCGATAAGGTTGAGGACGTAGTGCTCACCGTCTTTGACATAATCGAGACGGACCGACTGGGCCTTGATGGTGATTCCACGCTCTTTTTCGATATCCATGGTGTCCATGAGCTGCGCGCTCATCTCCCGGTCGCTGACGGCACCGCACTCCTGGATGATCCGGTCGGCCAGGGTCGATTTGCCGTGGTCGATATGAGCGATGATGGAGAAGTTTCGGATATGGGACTGAGGCACTTTGGCGGCCAAGGGCGCTCCTTTTGGGGTGCAGGGAATCTTTGGAGAGGTATTTTATCGAAAAAGGATGAACGGTTCTCTATCTTCTTTTCAGCCCTTTAACCCAAAAAGGCTATCGCCTCCTCCGGATTTTTGGGCGGACTGAAATAGAATCCTTGGATTTCATCACACTCCATCTCCTTGAGAAGACGAAGTTGCTCCGCACTCTCGACACCTTCAGCGATGGTATGGAGATCAAAGGCTTTGGCCAGAGCGATGGTGGCCTGTATGATGGCGCGATCAGATTCGTTGGAACACATATCGGAGACGAAAGAACGGTCGATTTTGAGTTTGTTGACGGTAAACTGTTTGAGATTGGCCAGGGAGGAGTAACCGGTACCGAAATCGTCAATGGAGGGCCGAAAGCCCATCTTTTGCAGCGTATCGATGACCTGATATCCCTGCTGACGTGAATGCATAAAGGTCGTTTCGGTGATCTCGAACTCTATCGAAGAGGGGGAGATATCGTAATGAGACACTCTCCGGCGAATCTCGTCACAAAACCCCTCTTCCATCAATTGCCGGCGAGAAAGGTTGACGCCGATTACCGGGGGAGTCACCCCCTGCTTTTTCCATTCGACGATCTGCCGGCACACCTCGTCAAAGACCCAATATCCGATTGTGATAATCAATTCACTCTCTTCCGCCACCGGGATGAATTCCGCCGGTGAGAGCGGACCGCACTCCGTCTCCCGGATACGCAGTAACGCTTCGAATCCCTTCACCTCTCCGGTGGTAATATCAACCTGCGGTTGATAATTCAGATAAAACCCTCCGGTAGAGAGAGCCTCTTTCAAGGCACGCTCTATACGATAGAATCGTTTAAGATCTTCATCGAAGGTATGGGAGTAGCGCGTGATACGTTTGCCACCGTTTTGTTTGGCATGGGTGATTGCCATATCGGCATATTGGATCAACTCTCCCGACTCGGTGCTATCCTCCGGGAAACAGGCGATCCCGATACTCGCTCCCACATCCAAAAGTTCGTCACCGATCTGAAAGGGGCGTTGAAACACTTCGATAATCTTTTCGGCGGTTTTGAGGGGAAGATCTTTGTCTTCGTCATCCTCGAGAATCAGCAAGAACTCGTCACCGCCGAGGCGTCCGAAGAGATCGTCCCTGCCGAGAGACTGCCGAATCCGAGAGACACACTCCTGCAACACCCGATCTCCCGCACTGTGTCCGGCAGTATCGTTGATCTCTTTGAAATCGTCTAGATCGATCAAAAGCAGCGCCCCGCTTCTTCCTTGATCCCGGCATCGAACCAGGGTCTCTTCGAGACGCTGAAAAAGCAGTCTACGGTTGGGAAGTTCGGTGAGCAGATCGTGAGTCGCGGTAAAATGGAGCTGCTCCCGTGACTTCTTGAGTTCGGAGATATCGGTGAGCATCGCGACACGATAGGTCGTCTCTCCCTCGTCACTGAACACTGTATCGATAGTGAGCCAGGCCGGCAACTCCGATCCGTCAGGTTTGAGGATCTTCACCTCTCCGCTGAAGAAGTTCTCCGCTTCCATTCTTCGACTGATCCTCTCCATCGTTTCCCGGTCAAAAAAATCTGCATAGTCGTTCAGTTTGCTTCCGGGAAGATCCTCTCTATCGATCTCCAACATCCGGCAAAAGGCGTCATTGACCTCCAGGTATTGATTATCCGAAGAGATAATCAGAATCCCCTCCGTGGCATCATGGAAAATCTTTTTGAGGAGATTGAAATACTCAATGGATTTTTTCTCCGCCGTCATATCACGGACGATAGCGATAGAGGTACGTTTGCCGTTCTCTTTGACATGCGTCGGCATGATTCGCGCTTCATAAAAGCGTTTCCCGGAGCGCCCCGGCATATCATAGGTAATGACGGTAAGTTGACGGGTGTTGATCGCCTGAAGCGTGGCTTGCAAAAACAAGGAGGCATACTCCGGAGGAAAAATCTCCTCCATGGTATGGCCGATGATCTCCTCTTTGGGACGGTAGAGCATATCCTCACTTCCCTGGGAGATAATATCGAGGTATTTCCCCTCTTCATCCACATAGACAATTAGATCGGGAATGACGCTTGTCAGCGCTGCGATCCGCTGCTGAAACCGCGCCTGGGATATCTCCAGAAGTGCTTGGTGCGTTTGAAAAGAATCATGGTGGACAGGCCCGGAAAAATTCGGATCATTCTCCTCGGTTGCCAGAATTCGGTCCAGCCGCTCCAGAAAAACTTTCCAATCCTCCTTCGCAGGAACCGTATTGATATCGAGTCCACTCTCCTGTAATATTTTTTCCAGCAGCCGATGCATTTCACACTCCCCAACTCACTCTCAAAAACAGCCGCGGCTATGATCCAACCTTTTTTTCGGTCTTCATCCTAACAAGCTGCACACCTTGCTTTCTCCCGGCATTGATTACCTGACGAATAAATTATTTAAAATAATATCGAAACGTTGAGATATGTCAATAAGACCGTTTGTGAGGTGAAAAAAGAAGAAGACGGGAGTGGCTCTCCCCATGGACTCAATTGGTCATAAAGAGAGAGTTGACGCTTTCGTTGTTTTGGACTCGACGGATTACTTCGCCCAGCATGTTGGCGGTAGAGAGGACTTTGATCTTTTCGCATCCTTCGGCGATGGGGATCGTATCGGAGACCACCAGCTCATCCAGGGCTCCTTCGCGGATCCGATCGATGGCGGGACCGGAGAGGACCGGGTGGGTACAACAGGCCATGACACTGTTGGCCCCCAGCTCTTTGAGAGCGGCGGCCCCTTTGACCATGGTCCCGGCGGTATCGACCATGTCGTCGATGAGGATCACGTCTTTGCCCTCGACCTCACCGATGACGTTCATCACTTCCGCGACGTTGGCCTTTTCCCGCCGCTTGTCCACGATCACCATATCGAGCCCCAGCCGGCTGGCGAAATAGCGGGCCCGGGCCACCCCGCCGATATCGGGAGAAGCGATGATCGGATTGGCAAAGTTTTTCGATTTGATATAGTCAATGAAGAGAATCGCTCCGTAGAGGTTGTCGACGGGAATATTGAAAAAGCCCTGGATCTGGGAGGCATGCAGATCCACGGTGACGACCCGGGTGATCCCGGCCGTCTCCATCATATCCGCCACCAGCTTGGCGGAGATGGGGACCCGGGGGGCCGCTTTGCGATCCTGGCGGGCATAGCCGTAATAGGGAACCACCGCCGTGATCGATTTGGCCGACGAACGCTTCAACGCGTCGGTCATGATCAACAGCTCCATCAAATTGGCGTTGGCGGGAGCACAGGTGGGCTGGATGATAAAGACATCCTTGCCCCGGACGCTCTCGGCGATCTGTACGTTGATCTCTCCGTCGGAGAAACGATTGATGGTGGCGCCGGAGAGAGGCATCTCCAGATAGTCGGCGATGGCCTGGCTCAGCTGAGGGTTGGCGGTCCCGGAAAAGAGCATATAGTTACTCATGAAGTCGATCCCTTGTTACGTTAGTGGATTTTGATGGATATATTTTACTCTAGGGTTGTTAAAAGGGGGATTTTTCAGACACTCAAAGCAACCCCAGCTGCAGTTTCGCTTCGTCGCTCATCTTCGACTGGTCCCAGGGGGGATCGAAGACCAGTTCCACGTCCACCTCTTCGATGGAGTGATCCTCCACCCGGGAAGGAATGGTACGGACCAGGTCGACCAGGATCTCCGACATGGAACAGGTGGCCGAGGTGAGGGTCATGACCACCTTGCAGCGGTTGAGCCGTGTTTCGGGATCCTTTTCACACTTGACATCGTAGATCAGGCCCAGGTTGTAGATATCGACGGGGATCTCCGGATCGTAGATCTTCTGCAGCTCTTCGATCATTCGCTTTTCGGACGCTTCAGGAGTGACGTCTCGGGGATCTTTGCTCATGCGTTCTTCTCCTTGCACTCTTTGGCATAATCGTAAACCTTTTTCAAAAAGGCTTCCATACTCTGCTGCCGCACCGGGGAGAGGTGCTCGACGATTCCCAGCTGCTTCAGCTCTTCGGGATTGAAATTCAGAATCTCATCGGGGCTTTTGTCACTGAAGATATCCAGCAGCAGTGTCAGCATTCCTTTGGCCATCTCGCTGCTCCCCTCCCCCCGGAGGATCAGTTTGCCGTCCCGGCACTCCCCTACCAGCCAGGCAGGCGAAGCGCACCCTTCGATGAAGGTGGCGTCGTTCTTCTCCTCTTCGGGCAGTGTCGTATGCTTCTTCCCCAGATCGAAAATGTATTCGAATTTCTCGTCGGGAGTCTCGAAGAGATCGAAATCCTCTTTGTAACGTTGCAGAACTTCTTTGATTGTAGACACGACTGTTCCTTAAAAAAAAGAAACTAGTAACTAGAAACTAGTAACTAGTAATAAAACGATAGCGTTGCGAAGCAACGCCAACCGAAACTATTCACTATTAATTATTAACTATTAACTATTTAGCTGCGGTCCCCGCAGCCAAATCCTCGCATCCGTGGCAGGTCTCCATGCAGGTGACACTGGTCATCCCCCAGTAGGCGGTTTCGAAACTGGCGTGGAGCCGCTCGCGCATCACTTCATCTTCCAGGGCGTCGATCAGTTCGTTGGCGAAGGCCAGGATCAGCATCTTGCGCGCCTCCTCTTTGGTGATCCCCCGACTGCGGAGATAGAAGAGCTGGGCTTCGTCGAGCTGGCCGGTGGTGGAGCCGTGGCTCGCTTCCAGATCGTCGATATAGATCTCCAGCTGAGGTTTGCTGGCCATGTAGGCGCCGTCATTGAGCAGGATCGCCTTGGAGTTCTGGTGGGCTTTGGTATATTTGCCGGTATGCTCCACCTTGATCAACGCATCGAAGATGCCTCGGGCTTTTTCCGCCAGGATATTTTTGGCCCGTTGGTTACTGACGGAACTCTGACCGATGTGTACGATCTGGCTCACAGTGCCCCGACGGGCGTGATCGGTAGCATAGAGCAGATGGTCGGCATCGATCCGGGCGTGTTCGTGCAGCTCTACCCGGATCAGTTGCAGACCGCTTCCGGCGCCGAAGTCGAAGCTGTGCAGCCGGCAGAGTGCCTGAAAATCCACTTTGATCCGGTGGGAGAAGATAGGGGTGTAGTCCCCCTCTTTCAGCGTCTCATCCTTGATCAGCGTCAGGGTGGCATCCCGGGAGATGAAAACGTCACTGCCGCTGAGGATCAATGCGCCGCAGGCCTGCTCTCCTTCGAAACGTTCGTCGATCTGAACATGGGTGTTGGCATCCAGATAGATCGCCGTCCGGTAAGCCAGGAGTTTCCCCGCTTGGGTGAATCGGTGCACCAACGCTACTTTCGCATCCTTTTTGAAACGGATCGAGATCACTTCGTCGCTCATCAAATGTCCCAGGTAGTAGAGCGGATCGAAATGCTCTCCGTCCAGGTCAATGGCATCGCTGCATCCCACCTGGACCTCCACCCCTTTGGGCAGAGCCGTCACCCGTCCATCGGTGATGACGATCTGCCCCTCGCTCTCAGCGATCTCCGCAGGCGTTTCGCTCCGGAGAATCTCCCAGTCCTGCGCCATTAACGGCTCGATATCGAAATAGCGGTAGGCTTCGCTTTTGCGGGTGGGCATGCCCAGCTGCGCCAGGCGTCTGGCGGCCAGCACCTTCGACGAGGCCGTGCCCAGCTCCTCCATCAGGGTCTCGGGGGTCATCTCCCCCAGCAGCATCGGTCTCATCACGCCTCCTCGATGGCGCCGTAACCCTTCTCCTCGAGCTCGGCGACCAGCTCGGGGCCGGCAGTTTTGATGATCTTCCCGTCCTTGAGAACATGGATATAATCGGGCTCGATGTAGTCGAG
>NZ_WFQN01000082.1 GCF_015487065.1 Nitratifractor sp. | reverse complement strand
CCATAATTCCAAGTGCACAATCCCTGCACACTGGAAAGATACTATACACTAACAAATTTTGTCAGGAGAAAACTGAATGAGACGACGATTGACGATACTATTGGGTGCGCTGTTGCTTCCCTTATTTCTTCTCAACGCCGGTTTCGGAAATCCCGGAGCCTTCGGGGGACTTCAGCACAAATTCCTCAAACCCTCCGAGGCTTTCAAGGTCCAGGCAAAGGTCGAAGGCGACACTCTCAAGACCACCATCACCTTGGGAGAGAAGATCCACATCTACGCCAAGGATCTCCACCTCAAGGTCATCAAACCCAAAACACTCGAACTCAAGCCCAAACTCCCCAAGCCCATCGTCTACGAAGGTGACAAGGTCTATTACGGCACCCTCGACATCGTCGTGCCTCTCAAAGAGATACGCCAACAGGACATCAACGGCCCCTTCACCCTGGAAGTGGACCTCTCCGGCTGCAGCGACGCCGGCATCTGCTACTCACCTCAAAAATACACCTTCGATCTCGAGGCAGGGAAAGCCGCCAAAGGGAATGAGGAATTAGGAATGAGGAGTGAGGAACCGAAGAAAGCTGCAGCCTCAACACTCAATCCAAAATCCAAAATCCAACATCCAACATCCACCGAAGGTGTCGGTTTCTTCTCCAAGATCTCCGCTCTCGCCGCCGAGGGCAACAGCGCCAAGATCGCCAAAGCTCTGGCCAGTGAGGGGATCCTCTTCGTGCTGCTGCTCTTTTTCGTCGCGGGGCTGCTGCTGGCGCTGACGCCCTGTATCCTGCCCATGATCCCCATCCTCTCCTCGATCCTGGTCAAACAGGCGGGCAAAGAGGGGGGCGTGAGCCGCTCGACGGCTTTCCTGATCTCCCTGGTCTATGTGGTTTCCATGGCCGCCACTTACGCCCTCATCGGCATCGTGGCGGGGCTGCTGGGCTTCGACCTGCAGGCGCATCTGAACAACCCCTGGGTGATCCTCCCCATGGCCGGGCTCTTCGTGGCGCTGGCCTTTTCGCTCTTCGGCTATTTCGAACTGGGACTCCCCGCCTCCTGGCAAAGCCGGCTCACCAAAGCCAGCGACGAGGCCCAGGGCAAAGGGCTGCTGGGCACGGCGGTCATGGGGGCCCTCTCGGCCCTGATTGTCGGCACCTGTACCGCGCCGGTCATCAGCGGAGCGATCATCTTCATCTCCATGACCGGCGACGCCTTCCTGGGGGGACTGAGCCTCTTCGTCATGGGAATCGGCGCCGGTGTTCCGCTGCTGCTCATGGGGGCCGGAGCCGACAAGCTCATCCCCAAACCCGGTGGCTGGATGAACCGGGTCAGCCAGATCTTCGGCGTGGTGATGCTGGCCATGGCGCTCTATGTTCTGCGAGGCATCCTCTCTCCGGGGGTCTATCTTTTCCTCTGGTCCCTGCTACTGCTGGGCAGCGCCCTCTATCTGGAGGTCTTCGACAACGGCCAGCGCTACAAAGGAGCCGGCAAATTGATCCAGCTTTTGGCGGTCATTCTCTTCCTCTACGGTTCGATGCTCTTCGTCGGCGTCATCGCGGGAGCCCAATCGCTTCTGAACCCTCTGGCCCCCTTCACCGCCCACACCGTTTCTGCCAATCCTCAGACTGAAAGCAACGGTCTCGTCCCCATGGCCCAGCGCCGAGGCTACACCCTGGAGCGTCTCCAACGCGAGATCGCCCAGGCGGCCAAAGAGGGCAAACCGGTCGTCGTGGATATCGGCAAGGAAAACTGCGCTGCCTGCAGCGAGCTGGAGCACATCACCTTCCCCGATCCCAAGGTCCGGCAGGCGATGAAGCGCTTCAAATTCCTCCAGATCGACATCACCCAAAACACCCCCGAAGAGCAGGCGATCCTCAAACACTACAAACTCTTCGGCGCCCCCAACATCCTCATCTTCGATTCCAAAGGCCGCCCCCTGCCCGAGAAGTTCCTCGTAGGTTTCGTCCCCCCGGAGGCCTTTGTCAAACACCTGGAATCTATTAAGTGATTGAGGATGGAGAATTGAGAATGGAGAATTTCGGTTAGCGTTGCTCTGCAACGCATTTTTGAAAGTGGGAATTCATTCCCCCTATTCTCCATCTTCCATCCTCAATTCTCAATTCCAAACATGCCTGCTATAATCCCGAAAAAATTTTCAAATCATGAAAGACTATGAAATCCGTCATTCCGGACTTGATCCGGAATCCAGGGCGCAGAGTGACTCAAAGCGCCTGGATCCTGAATCGAGTTCAGGATGACCAAACGGTATACATCCTGTCTTCATAGGGCAAAAAACCAAAAAAAAGGACGACAAATGCAACAGATCGATATGAACTCTCCCGAATTCCAGGCGGAACTGGAGAAGACCTGGAAATTCGTCGAAAAGGTGGACAAGCAGTTCGGCTTCGTTCAGAACCCCGACAAAGACATCAACGAAGGGGTCGCCATGGGGCTGGCCCGCAACAGGCTCATCTACGGCAAGCGCTACTGCCCCTGCTTCATGGTCATCGGCGAAACCCCCGAAGAGCGCAAAGCCGCCGACAACCGCATCTGCCCCTGCAAACCGGCCCTGGAAAAGGAGATCCCCGAGGACGGCGTCTGCCACTGCGGGATCTTCTGCACCCCCGAATACGCCGAAAAGAAGCGTCTGGAGGAGTCCGCCGAAGAGGCGGCCCACCAGCACTCCCGGGGTCTGAACCAAAAAGAGGCGGAACTGCTTGTCGACAAAGAACAGCTCGACGGCGACGAGCTGGAGTCGCTCCTGGAGGCGCGTGAGCTGGGAATGGTGCGCTTCACCCTCGTGGACGTACGGGAGCACATGGAGTACCAGATGGGCCACATCAAAGGGACCGATGAACTCTGGCCCACCAGTCAGTTCTACGACTGGTTCGAAAAGATCCAGGGCCGCAAAGAGGAGCGCTTCATCCTCTACTGCCACACCGGCAGCCGCAGCTTCCAGGTCCAGCATGTCATGAAGGCCCAGGGCTTCGCCCATGTGGGCAACCTCACCTACGGCATCATCAGCTACCCCGGCGAGATCGTCCGGGGCTGAGGCCGTTTGGCTATTCGTGGGATGGCAATCCCACGCTACGACTCCTCCTGTTTGGCATCTTTGCAAAATGTAGGGTGGCGCCCTGTGGGCCCACCATCTCCAACGCTCAATAGCTACCAGGACTTTCCACATGTTTTTACGGTGGGCCCGCAGGGCGCCACCCTACTTTGACTTCCGTCATCCCGAGCTTGTCTCAGGCTCCAGGGCATAGTGGGCATATCAAGTCCGGAATGACGGAGTTTTTCCGAAGAGTTCAATAATCCATTTTTGACAATCGGCTCAAATATTGATAGGATTAATCCACCTAATCGTATCACAAGGCAAAGCAGTAGAATAATGGAAAAGATCAGAAAGTGGGTATGGCAACACGAGAAATATCCGGAATTTGACTACCGATATGAACAGATCGCTCCGTTGATCTCTTCGGTAACGCGCAATACCGGAAAACTGGAGTATGCGACCCGCATCCTCGATCAAAAGGATCTGGATACTGTAGTCGTTGATTCGGCCACCGACGAAATCGTCCGATCTTCGGAAATCGAAGGGGAG
Organism: Nitratifractor sp.; assembly: GCF_015487065.1. GTDB lineage: Bacteria > Campylobacterota > Campylobacteria > Campylobacterales > Sulfurovaceae > Nitratifractor. The sequence goes on along the minus strand of NZ_WFQN01000082.1, from coordinate 1,850 downwards.
ATTCTCAACCGTGACAGCGTCCGCTCCTCCATTCGCAAAAAAATGGGGGATCGGCCTGCTCCATCCCAGGACAGCTCCACCCGCCATACAGACGAGTTGGCGGATATCTTGATCGACAGCAGCTTTAATCCGGCTCCTTTGAGTGAAAAGCGGCTCCACGGCTGGCACAATGCCCTCTTCCCTACCGGCTACAGCGGCGGATACAAAATCGATGTGGCCACATATCGCAGCGACGAGATGCGTGTGGTATCTCAAAGAGGTTATGGGGAGGTGGTGCACTACGTGGCGCCCCCTCATGAGCGCGTCGCGAAAGAGATGCGAAAGCTCCTAGTCTATGTCAATCATTCCCAGGAAGATCCCTATATCAAAAGCGCCATTGCGCATCTTTGGTTCGTTATCATTCACCCCTACGACGACGGCAACGGACGAATCGCCAGGAACATCGCCAACTACATTCTCGCCAAAGAGCTGGGATTGAACCACTATTATTTTTCCCTCTCCAAAGCGATCGCCGAGGAGAAGCAATCCTATTACGATACGCTGGAGCGGACGAACAATCTCATCTACAATCGCAACTTCGACTTTACGGAGTGGGTCGCCTGGCATGTCGATGCGGTGGATCGGGCGATCAAAGACTCTCTACTCGAGATCGAAAAGGTGGTGCAAAAGGCGAAGTTTTGGGATCGCGCCAGAAACTTCGCGCTCAATGAGAGACAGATCAAGGTTTTGAACAAAATGCTCGATAAAGGAGACGCATTCGAAGGGGCCCTCAGCACCAAAAAATACGCCGCCATCGCCAAAACCTCCATCCCCACCGCCAAACGGGACATCTCACGGCTTGTAGAGTACGGCTTGCTGCGACAAGTCGAGGGCACTGCGGGACGGAATATCCGGTATGAAGCGGCTGTCATAGAGAATGAGTCATCGGCCCCCTGAAAAAACAAATTGATCATTTTTTGTCATCCTGGGCTCGACTCAGGATCCAGGCCACACCAGGTATTTTTCCTCACCTGATCCAAAAGCTTCTTTTTCCTGGGTCGCATGGCCTCCTCCGATAGCAGAATATTTTGTCATGCTATTGGAATATGGGCCGTTATCCAAACATTTATGTTCAGATAACGGCTGTAGAGCCGATAGCACGACATTGTGGATAAGAGAATTCTGAGGAAAAACACAGTAGAATGGAGCTAAATATGTCATTTTGTCATGTTTTGGAAAATAGCAGCACATTTTAAATGTATTGCTATTTGGTGATTTTGGGGGTATTTGGTATAAAATGTTCACACAATAAATAGTTAGGCATACATGATATTAATAAAGCAAAAAAATGAAAACCGAAATTAATAATGATTTTGACAATGGACTTGATTTACTCATTCCTACTGTAAAAGATCGAACAAGTACACTATTTACAATAGTCAATGAATTAGAGAAAGAATCTGATCGCGGTTGTGCTCTTGTAGCAGCAGCATATTTAGAAAATGAAATCACTGCACTTTTGTTGGGTTTTTTTGTCGAGCAAGGGAAAAGTGCGACTAAAGAGCTTTTTGATTTCAATGGACCATTAGGAACATTTTCATCAAAAATAAAAATTGCATTTGCATTAGGATTGATTTCCAAGGAAACACAAATTTCCCTTGATGTGATACGAAGAATACGAAATGATTTTGCTCATTTACAAGACCCTTTAAATTTTGATGTTAAAGAGATATTACAAAAAATTGACAATCTTTTGCCTAGCTACAAAACCTCCGAGTCAGCACCGAGAGAAAAATTCATAAAAAAAGTTCAAGCACTTGTTGCTGTTATCCATCTCAGTCTTGCAAATACTTTTAATCAAAAAGAACTTG
>NZ_WFQN01000081.1 GCF_015487065.1 Nitratifractor sp. | reverse complement strand
GAGGAGAACAAAGAGCACCAGGATCAGATAGCGGTTCATCCCCCGAACTACACGCTCCAGTGCCAGCAGGAGCCGCAGAGAGCGTAGATACTCCCCGACCGGAACCGCGATCCCCTCCCAGATAAACTCCTCAAAAACGATAAAGAGAAAAACCAGAAGATACTGGATCGGCAGTGTGATCCTGTAAAGGAGTTTTTTCATAAGAGGCCCTCAGCACATAAAGAGGATTTAGAAAATAAGGAAGTCAAGATTTTGTTTCGATTTGCTGTAGATTTGCAGGTTGTGGAGAAGGAGCTTACGAATAGTAAGTGACTGAACCGCTCCTGCAAAGATGCAGTGAAGCGGAACAAAAGATTACTTTCGCCGGAGTTCTTTGATGCGGGCGGCCTTCCCCTTCCGATCGCGCAGATAGAAAAGCTTGGCACGACGAACCCGGCCGCGGCGGACAACCTCGATGCTCTCGATACTTTCGGTGTAGAGAGGGAAGATCCGCTCGACACCGATGTTGTTGGCTCCCATTTTGCGGACGGTGAAGCTTTTGCCGGTTCCTTCGCCGCGGACGGAGATGCAGACGCCCTCGAAGTTCTGGACGCGTTCTTTGTTGCCTTCTTTGATGCGGACGGCGACACGGAGGGTGTCACCTGCACGGAAATCGGGAACGTTTTTCCCTTCGACCTGGGCTTTTTCAAAGCTCTCGATGTACTTGTTTTTCATACTTTTGCCTTCGCTCGTTGATATAGATCGGGTCGGAAATACTTGGTTTTCGCCAAAGCCATCCGATTTTTAATGGCTGCGATTTTACTATGATTACCCTTTAGAAACTCTGAAATCGCACGCTTTCCCCGGAACTCGTCCGGTTTGGTGAAAGCAGGTGCTTCCAGGAGTGACGCTTCGAAGCTCTCCTCCTCCAGAGAGGCCTGGTTGCCCAGGACACCGGGAAGCAAGCGACTGACGGCATCACAGACCATCATCGCCGGCAGTTCGCCCCCGGTCAGGATCGCATCGCCGACGCTAAAGACCTCGTGGGCGTGCAGCTCGATGATCCGCTCGTCGATCCCCTCGTAGCGTCCAGCCACCAGGACCAGATGCTCCTGTTTCGCCAGGCGTTTGGCATCACTCTGGCGGAAGGGTTTGGCCACGGGGGTGAGGAAGACCACATGGGCCTCCGGGGAATCAGCTTTGAGGGCTTGCAAGGCGTCATGGAGAGGTTGGGGAGACATGAGCATTCCCGCCCCGCCCCCGATCATCGGCTCATCCACCTTTTTGTAGCGGCTGGCGCTGTAATGGCGGGGGTTGACGAAGTCGACGGCAATCCGCTCCGCCTCCCGGGCACGGCCCAGGATCGAGGCGCCGAAATAGCCCTCGACAATCTCAGGAAAAAGAGTGACAAAGGTAAAGCGCATCAGCTCGCCTCCAGAATCTCCCGGGCGTCCCGGGTCTGCAGAACCTTCATCTCCGGATCGAAGGAGAGGATATAGCGGGGGATATAGGGGAGCAGAAAGGTTTCGGGCAGTCCCGCCTCACGCAGCGCCTCATCCGTCGCGATCAGGAGATAGTCCACCTCCAGCATCCGCTGGATCTCCCGGACTTTTCCCAGAACCTCATCCCCCTCTCTCACCTCCGCACCGATAATCTCGAACCAGTAGTGCTCTCCCTCCTTGAGAGGGCAGAGCTCTCGGGTCCGGGCCTCGTCGCTGTAGATTTTGGCATTGGTGAGGGCCTTGGCCGCTTCGGGGCTCTCATACCCTGCGAAACGGATCAATCCCCGCTTGGGATTGTAGGCAGCCACGGTCAGAGGCCCCCGGCTGCTCTGCAGGGTCACGCCGGGGCGAAACTGCTGAGGAAAATCGGTGTGGAGGTGGAATTTCAGATCACCGCCGAGCCCGACGGTCCGCCCGACCTGGGCGATGAGGAAACGCTCTTTTTTCATGGGGTTCAGTCGATGGGCCGGACGTTCACCCGGTAGTTTTTGCCGCCTTTGGCTTTGCAGCCGGAGATGACGGTTTTGATGGCGTTGATCATGCGGCCCTCTTTGCCGATGAGCTTGCCCACATCATCCGGATGGGCATAGAGGAGGATCTCGTCGTACTGCTCATCCAGCGGCTGCTCTTCGAGACGCAGCGCTTCGGGATGGCGGACGATGAGCCGGGCATAGGAGAGAATGAAATCCCGGACCATGGAGGGGCTTACTTCCTGCCGGCGAGACGCTTGACGGTGGGGCTCATCTGGGCACCGACGCTGAGCCAGTAGTTGAGGCGCTCTTCGTCGAGCTTGATCTCTTTCTCTTTGGAGACGGGGTTGTAGTAACCGATGGACTCGATCCAGCCTCCGTCTCTGCGCTTGCGGCTGTCGGTGACGACGATGCGGTAGAAAGGCTTCTTTTTGCGTCCCATACGGGTCAGTCTGATAACGGTCATTGTACTTCCTTGAATAGTGTGTTGAAAAGTTCTGACAACTCTCTTTGACGGTAAGAGACTCATCAGGACTTTGGAGGCGCATTATACCAAAAAGTGCTGAAGAATCGAAAACACTGGTACCCCCAGGAGGACTCGAACCTCCAGCTAGGCCTTAGGAGGGCCCTGCTTTATCCTGTTAAGCGATGGGGGCGGAGAGAAAAACGGATGCAATGATACTATGAATGCTCTTAGAAAATCCGGAAGTGTACGCAGGCGGAAAGCTCCGCTACTTCATCCTGCGGTTACGGGCCGCCAGCAGGATCAGGACAAAAACCGACGCCACGGCGGGCCAGACCCATCCCGGGATGGGCACCGGATCTCCGGCGGCGTAGGAGTGCATCCCGCTGAGATAGTAGTTGACCCCGAAGTAGGTCATGATCACCGAGCTGTAGGCCAGGACCGCCGCCACATTGAAGGCATAGAGGGAACTGAGCTTCGGGATGAAGCGCATATGGACCACCGCCGCGTAGACCAGAATCGTCACGGCTGCCCAGGTCTCCTTGGGATCCCAGCCCCAGTAGCGGCCCCAGGATTCGTTGGCCCAGATCCCGCCGAGGAAGTTGCCGAGAGTAATGAGTGCCAGACCGATGAGCAGGGTCATTTCGTTGATGATGCTCAGCTCTTTGATGGCCCGGTCGATGTCGGGGTTGCCTTTTTTGCCCCGGAAGATGAAGAGGACCAGCACCAGCATCCCCAGCAGAGCTCCCAGTCCCAGGAAACCGTAGCTGGCGGTGATGACCGCCACATGGATCATCAGCCAATAGGATTTGAGCACCGGCACCAGATTGGTGATCTGGGGATCGAGCCAGTTCAGGTGCGCCACAAAGAGGAAGATCCCCGCCAGAATCGACGTAGCCGCCATGGTCAGCGGAGAGCGGCGGGAGAAGACGAAGCCCGCCAGCACCGTGGCCCAGGCGATATAGAGGATCGATTCATAGGCATTGGACCAGGGGGCGTGTCCGGCGATATACCAGCGCAACCCCAGCCCCAGTGTATGGGCGAAGAAGGCCGCGATCAGAACCGCCAGCGTGATCCGCACCGGCCATTTGAGCGAAAATTTCGGCCGGAGAATATGGACAAAAGCCAGAATCAGCAGCAGCAGTCCCGCCAGGATGTAGACCGGGACCAGACGGCTGAAAATATTGAACTTGTTGTAGGCGATCTCCATCTCGATGCGCTTCTGGGAGGGAATAATTTCCCCGCCGTAGAAGTACTGATACTTTTTGAGCACATCCAGCGCCGAATCGGCCTTTTTCCATTGCCCGGTACGGATCCCCTCTTCCACATTCTTGAAATAGTTGGCCGTGATCAGACGGACCAGTTCCGCCTCTTTTTTCGGGAACTTCTTCATGGCATCCAGGGGAGAGTACCATCGGTGCATCTTGTCCCCCGGTTTGGGGAAGATCCGCAGCAGTGTACCCTGGAAGACCATGTAGGCTACATTGAGGCGTTCGTCGGCTTTGAGAAGATCTTTGTCATACTGATTCCGATCCGCCGACCGCTTCCGGGAGGCGGCGATGACATCCTCTCTGAGCAGATAGGCTCCCGTCTTTTTGTCGAAGAAGTCGTCGTAGGAGACGTAGCGGGTCTCTTTGGGGAGTCCCAGCTTTTTGGCGATGAGGGGATGGGAGATCTTGATCATCCGCAGTTTCTGATAGACCTGGGGCTCCACCAGCATCCCCAGCAGCACCTGGTCCGCACTCATTCCCAGCATCTCGTTCTTGCGGGCGATCTTGGAGAGAAGTTCGTGGGCGACGGTATCCATGGGTTTCATCCGCCCGCCGTTACCCTGGACCACCAGGGTCCCGAAGCGCAGAGCGTGGCCCGCATCGATGGAGCGGATGCTTTTGAGCTCCTGGGGCGTGATCGTCGAAGGATCGATGGCCGCGGCCTGAAGCGGTGCCGTCCCCTGCCAGAGCAGTCCCGCCGTCAGCAGAGCCGCCGCGGGG
>NZ_WFQN01000080.1 GCF_015487065.1 Nitratifractor sp. | reverse complement strand
TCAAGGTGGGGCTGGGGTCCTTCCTCTTCTGGATCGTCGTTTTGTGGCTCTTCTGGAACCCCTTCGAACACTTCGTTGCCTCCTATCTGCAGATGATCCCCTGGATCGGCCACTATGCCTGGTTTCAGGCCACGGGGGCTCTGTTGGCGGCGCTGGCGGTGGGATACGCCCTCATCGTCGTCACTCTTTCCATCCTTACCTCGCTGTTGAGCGAAAAGCTCTTGCTCCGTCTGGCCGCCCGGGAGTATCCCCGGGTCAAACCGGTCGGCAGCGCCGCGATCCATCGTTCGATTTACTACACGCTCAAAGCCAGTGTTATTTTTCTGATCCTGTTTCTTTTTACTTTACCCCTGATCTTCGTCCCGATCTTCGGGCAGCTCTGGATGCTCTGGCTCTGGTCGATCCTCCTCAAAGATCCCACCGTCTACGACGTAGGCTCCCTCTTCATCGCCGATGAGCGGGAGCTCAAACGCCGCAGCAAAAAGGCAAGGTTCATCGCCCTCATCGCCGCTGCTTTCAACTATATCCCTCTGCTGCATATCTTCGCCCCGCTTTTTGCGCAGATTCTTTTACTGCATTATCTGCTGAGTAATGAGCGACAACAATAGAACGTAAGTCAGGAGGAAGTCATTTGGGGCTTTGTCCAGTCATTTATAGTCATTTATTGCCATTGAAGAACACCCCCTGAATCGCCTGCACGTTTACGTGCAAAATGACCCTAAATGACCGCGAAGCAAATGACCTTTTCTCTCAAATGCTATAATCACCCTCCAAACACCCCAACCAAAATTACTAGTTACTAGTTCCTAGTTCCTAGTTGAAAAATGGAACAACCATGAAAAAAACCCTCCATCTCGTCAGTCTCGGCTGTACCAAAAACCTGGTCGACAGCGAAGTGATGCTGGGCAAACTGGCCGACTACGAACTCACCGACGACGCCTCTGCCGCCGACGTGATCATCGTCAACACCTGCGGCTTCATCGAAGCGGCCAAAGAAGAGTCCATCGCCACGGTCCTCGACCTCCATCAGCAGCGCAAAGAGGACTCTCTGCTGGTGATGAGCGGCTGCCTCAGCGAACGCTACAAAGAGGAGCTCTCCGAACAGATGCCCGAGATCGATATTTTCACCGGGGTAGGCGACTACGAGCGGATCGACGAGCTGATCCGGCAGAAGCAGAGCAGTTTCAGCCCCGAGGTCTATCTGGCCACGGAGAGATCCCCCCGTCTCATCACCGGCTCAAACTACCACGCCTACATCAAGATCGCCGAGGGATGCAACCAGAACTGCTCTTTCTGCGCCATCCCTTCCTTCAAGGGCCGGCTCCATTCGCGCACCCTCGACTCCATCGTCGCCGAAGTCTCCGCCTTGACCGAGAAGGGCTTCTACGATTTCAGCTTCATCTCCCAGGACAGCTCCAGCTACGGCCGGGATCTGAGACTCAGAGACGGCTTGATCGACCTGATCCGCCACGTGGAGATGATCCCCGGTGTGCGCAGCGCCCGGATTCTCTACCTCTATCCCAGTACCACAAGCTTCGAGCTCATCGACGCCATCGCCGAGAGCCCTCTCTTTCAGACCTATTACGACATGCCGATCCAGCACATCGACGACCGGGTGCTCAAGACGATGAAGCGGGGTTTCGGCGAAGCCAAAACCCGCGAACTCCTGGAGGCGATGCGGACCAAAGAGGGGGGCTTCGTCCGTACCTCCGTCATCGCCGGCCATCCCGGGGAGAGCAAAGAGAGTTTCCGAAAACTCTGCGACTTTCTGGAAGAGTTCGGCTTTGACCGGATCAACGTCTTCGCCTACTCCAACGAGGAGGAGACCGCCGCCTACGAAATGGAGCAGCTCCCGCCGGAAGTGATAGCCGAACGCACTGCGATCCTGGGGGAGATCGCCCAGCGCAGCCGCGACGCGTCGCTGGAGAAGATGGTCGGACGGGAGTGCCGCCTGGCTATCGACGGCCCCAGCAGCGAACACGAATACCTCCTCTCCGCCCGCCCGCTGCTGTGGGCCCCCGAGATCGACGGAGAGGTTCTGGTCAACGACACCGACGAGCTCGACATTCGGATTGGAGGCCTTTATCAAGCCAGGATTACAGAGAAAGCCGGAGAGTATTTGCTCTCCACTTTGTTGAATGAGGAATGAGGAATGAGGAATGAGGAACCGAAACGAAATGATCCTCTTAGCGACAAAAGTTTTGCTTTTGCACTAAGGATCATCAGACTTGGCAGATTTTTAAAAGAGTCCCATAAAGAATACATCATCTCCAAGCAGGTACTGCGTAGCGGAACCTCTATCGGTGCTCTTATTGCAGAAGGCAAATATGCCCAATCCAAAGCGGATTTCCTCCACAAACTCACCATCGCCCTCAAAGAGGCAAGCGAAACGGAATACTGGCTACGACTCCTCAAAGAATCACGATACATTGATGATACAATGTTCCAAAGCCTATATAAAGATTTGGACGAACTCCTCCGTCTACTTATCGCCAGCACAAAAACGATCAAGCAAGCATGAATACCATCCATCGGTTCCTCATTCCTCATTCCTCGTTCCTCATTCAAGGAAAATGCCTTCTGGCTTTTTCCCACGGTCTCGACTCCACCGCCCTGTACCACCTCCTAGCCGAATCAGGGATCGACTTCGACATTGCTCTGGTCAACTACGGGATTCGGGAACAGGCAGACGTGGAGGAGGCTGCGGCACGTGAGCTGGCAGAGCGGGACGGGCGGCGGATCTTTGTAGCGTATGCGTCACGATGGGAGAGCGATTTTGAAGCTCAAGCCCGGAAATTTCGCTACGATTTTTTTGAATCACTCATCGAGGAGCGTGGCTACGAGAATCTTCTAACCGCCCATCAGCTCAACGACCGACTGGAGTGGATGCTGATGCGGCTGCTCCGGGGGGCGGGGACGGTGGAGCTGGCGGGGATGGAGGCGGTGAGTGAGAGGCAGACCCTCCGCGGCAAATCTTACCGACTCATCCGCCCCCTGCTGGAGACACCCCGCCATGAGCTGGAGGACTATCTGCGAGAACGAAAGCTCTCCTGGTTCTACGACGTGAGCAACGAATCCGATACTTTCGAGCGCAATCGTCTCCGGCCTTTCCTGGAGATGCTCATTCGGGAACACTCCCCGGGGATTCGACGCACTTTCGAGTATCTGAAACAGGATACCAAGCTACTCTCTGAAAATTATGAGGAGATTTATGCGGAGGGGAAACTGCGCATCTACCGGATCCACGATCGACGCATCGTCCCTCTGGCCGCATCCAAAGCTCTCAAAGAGCTGGGGTATCTCCTCGGCGGCATGGAGCGCAAAATGCTCCAAGAGAAAAAATCCATCGTGGCGGGGAGAAAATGGGCCATTGAGTTGAGCGGAGAGTACCTCTATCTCGCTCCTTATGTAACCGAAGCGCCCATGACGAAATCTTTCAAAGAGGCGTGTAGGTTACGAAACATCCCCATGAAAATCCGCCCCTGGCTCTACCGAAGCGGCATCGATCCCGGAACACTACCGATTCCTTAGTCTAAAGGTTGTTTCACTCCCATCTCATTCCCTTTTCTCGTCATAGCTACGGCTCTTCCCGCCGTCCTGCAACCTCCGCTCCGATCCCTAAGCCATCGCCAAGCTCTTTTTCAAATCCGACGACAACACGGGGGCCAGTGTGAGAAATTTTAGCGGAAGAAGAATCTTTCCCAGATTCATAAAGAAACCCCACTCCTCCCCACATTTTCGCCGGGGGCGTAGAATGATGATTTGCACACCCAACTACCATTACTACAAAAAGAAGCAAAATAGAGCTTATTTTCAACTGCATATGTTAATTGTAGCATTTTTGAAGAGAAAAGAAGTATGAAAAAAAGGAAGAAGATGAAAAGGATGAAAGGGTTTCAGGCCCGAGCCGAAGCCCGTTCCCGAAGAGATACGTGAGGATTAGAACTTGTAGAAAGCCTCGACACGGACGCGCTGATGCGTCTTCTGATAGTTGTCAGCATAGCGATACTCGACTTTGGCGTGGACACCGGTATCCATGACGGGGAAGGTGTAACCGATGCGGGCACCGAAACCGTCTTGGTTGGCGGTAGAGGAAGTATCGTCACTATACCAGGCGTATCCGATACCGCCGTAGAGTTTACCGACGGGCAGCTTGTAGCCGAGATCGACACGCAAAGCCGTTACGCTACCGGCGTCAGAGATATCACCGTTGGTGAAGGTGCCGCCGAAACCGTTACCCCAGAAGGCGCTGGTGTCACCGACTCCCAATGCTCCCGCACCGGCAGTCTTCAGGCTGTAGTCGCCGTCGTTGATATAGGAAGCGACCAGGGTAGCGTCGAGATCACCCCAGCTGGAGCCGATCTTGCCGGCGATACCGAAGGTAGCGTCGGTGTTGCTGTAGTCTCCGTCCACATAGGCAACTTGCAGGCCAGCATTGATGTCGTCAAATTTGGTAACGGCGCTTGCCCAGACAGACCATACATCTTTGGCATTAGCATCTCCCCAAAGCCATCCAATGAAAGGAAGCTTGAAGTCAAAATCGGGGAAATAGTAGGCACTTGCTGACAGCGTCGTATTGGCCAGAGACTTGTTGATGGCCGCCAGCATAAAGATACCGTTGCCGTTTGCACCCAGTTTGATTGTGTCAGAGTTTTCCGCGACATTGAGCACCCAGGCACCCACCAAAGTGGTGTCGGGCAGATCGGTATTGGCGATGACGATAGCATCATAGCTGTAATCGATCACACCGACGGTTCTGTCAGACCAGGCCCAGGGAGAGACCGCTTTGGGCAGCGCCTGGCGACCGACTTTGATGGCCGTGTTGCCGAAGCTGTAGGTCAAATAAGCCTGAGAGACTTCGGCACTGCTGTTTTTATTATACCAACCATCAGTCATTTGATGGGCGAGCCAGTCTCTTGAGAGAGTTTCAGTCACTCTCGGGCCACCGGAAATTCCCAGACCGAAATCGGTCCAACCGGCGACTTCGAAGCCGACGCCGAAGCCGTGGCCCAGCTGCTTCTCGACACCCAGGACAACTGCGGCAGAGAAGGCGTTGTTCTCTTTGTCACCCAGATTGTAGGTTCCGTTGTCGTTGAAATCGTAAGAGAACCCAATTTGTCCCCAGAAATCTGCAGATGCGGGTGCTGCAGGCTCTACGGGAGCGATATCGCCACCGGCGAAGATCATAGTCGAAGCTACTACTGAGAGCAGAAGACCTTTTTTCATTTGAAACTCCTTGTTTTTAGTTACAACCGAAGTATATCACTATTTTTCGAACGATGTCAAGGAAATTAACGGGATTCCAACTGAAAATAAACGAAAAATTAACATAAATTTTTCCTGAACCCCATAAAATGGGTATTTTATCACATATTAAAAAATATTTATCGTTCTTTTTCCAGGTGATTTTCGGTTAACGAAGCTGAAAGAGGCGGTTGTTTTAGTGAAAATATACCGGTTTTCCTGAAAAACCGGCGGAGAGACTACTCCTTTTTCTTCTTCAGGAGCCTCTGATTCTCGGGATTGCTCAGCAGCGCCTCCATGGAACGCTCCGTCTCGACATTTTTCCGTTCAGGGCGGGGATCGGCAATGTTGATGGCGATGGGGTACTCCCCGACGATCAGCTGTTTGATCGCCAGGAGAGGAAGCTCTACGACCGAACCGAAGTTCTCCTGTCCAAAGCCCGCTTCGAATGTGAATGAATGTTCATCCACACGGCAACTCTCGAAAGTATACCCGCTAAGGACAAATAGAGAGAGGGGTCGGAGACTTTGGGCTAGGTGTTCCGGAAGCGGGGGATCGAAAGTGAGATACTCCACCTCCGCCGCCACGGCAAACTCGATCCCCTCCTCCAGCAAAAAAGCAATTGCCTGGAAGAGATGTTCCCCCTCGATCCGGCGAAAGGCCTCGGATTGGAACGGATCGTTGGTTTTTTCTGACATTGGATATCCTTCATAGGAAAATGTTGGCAACGGCTTGTACCTATAGTCTTCGTCATTCCGGGCTTGCCCCGGAATCCAGGGCCAGAAATGCCTATAAACCGTGGATCCTGAATCAAGTTCAGGATGTCAGAACCATGCCATCCGCTTTTTCAGCGGATCAATTCGTATTGACTAATGTTGCGAAATCCTATCATAGCGTTCATTAGAGCCAGTTCGTCGAACGCGTCCAGTGCATCACAGGGGATCTCGGCAAGCTGGAGACGGCCCTCTTCCAGCAAGCGCTGCCGGGTGGTCCCCTCTAGCAGCGGCCGAGCGGGGGTGTACCAGACGTTATCCCGACGCAGGGCGATATTGGCGATCGTGGTATCGGTCAGGAGCCCCTGACGGTAGAGCAACAGCTCCTCTGCCTCCGGATGCTCCCTCTTCAGCCGTTCGAAGACGGAGCGGTCCGCGTATTTGTAGGCGTAGTCTCTTTCAAACTCCGCCAGGGCGAAACGGTGGGGAAGGCGCAGGGTATAGGGGAGATATTCGACCCTTTCCATATATAATGTATAGAGAACCCGGCAGCGCCAGAGGCCAGCAGGGGGAATATCTGTGAGGAAATCGGCTAGGTCAAGATCTTCCGTGGCGCCGAAAAGCTTCCGGCGGCTGTGGTTGAAGCGGCGGTTGTGATACTCCAGGTGCAGAGGACGCCCTTCCTCGATCCGGATTGTCTCCAGTAACAAAGGAGGCGAGGAGATATCGTCGAGAAGACTCAGAGCATCGCTCCCTTGATAATGTAGAAGATCAAAGCAGCCACTACAGCAGCCGCAGGGACAGTGATGATCCAGGCGGCGACGATTTTTTTGACGGCGCTGCGCTGGACATAACGGGTCTTGTAGACGCGTTTGAGGGCCTTGGTTTCGGCTTTGAGCTCTTTTTCCTGACGCTCGATCGTCGCAAAAAGATCAACGATCCGCTCATAGTCTCCCTGGGATTTCTCCGCTTTGGCCTCGAGAGTCTTGAGCTCTTCCCGGAGGGCGGAGAGGCGCTGCTTGAGGGCTTCGACCTTCTCTTTCTCCTCCCGGATCCGGTACTGGAGTCGCTGGGTACGGTCCAGCCACTCCCGCAAAAAGCCTACGCCGAAGACCCCGCCCAGGGCGATGTGGGTGGAGCTGACCGGCAGGCCCAGCTGGGAGGCGACGATCACGGTGATGGCCGCCGCCAGGGCGATGGAGAAGGCCCTCACCTGGTCCAGTTCGGTGATCTCGCTGCCGACGGTTTTGATGAGCTTGGGACCGTAGAGCGCCAGCCCCAGGGAGATCCCCAGGGCTCCGATGAGCATGACCCAGAGGGGAATCGCCGCCTTGGTGGAGACGGTGGAGTGGGCCAGGGCATCATAGATCCCGGCCAGAGGACCCACGGCATTGGCCACGTCGTTGGCTCCGTGAGCGAAACTCAGCAACGCCGCGGCAAAAATCAGGGGAATAGTGAAGAGGCGGTTGACGCTGACCCGTTCGTCGGTGAGGAGGTGGGCATATTTGGCAAGAGCCTTTTTGACTCCGATATAGATAAGAAACGCTCCGATCAGGCCGATCCCCGCAGCGGAAGGAAAGCCCAGTTTGATCATGTGTTTGAGCCCCTTCATGATCAGGTAGGTGACGAAGGCCCATCCCATGACCGCCACATAGAGGGGGACCATCTTCATAGCCGCGGCTTTGACATCCTCTTTATACAGGACTGTCTTTTTGATAGCGTAGAGGAAGGCGGCGGCGATGAT
>NZ_WFQN01000079.1 GCF_015487065.1 Nitratifractor sp. | reverse complement strand
CGTCGATCTCGGGAGAGACCATGACCGAGGTAAAGGAGGTGTGGCGCTTGGCGTTGGAGTCGAAGGGACTGATACGCACCAGACGGTGGATGCCGTTTTCGACCTTGAGGTAGCCGTAGGCGTTCTCCCCTTTGATGATGAAACTCACATCTTTGATCCCCGCCTCTTCGCCGGGCTGGTAGTCGAGCACTTCGACCTTGAATCCGTGACGCTCCGCCCAGCGCAGATACATCCGATAGAGCATGCTGGCCCAGTCCTGGCTCTCGGTCCCTCCCGCCCCCGGATGGATGGTGACGATGGCGTTGGCGCTGTCGTGCTCCCCGCTGAGCATGATGGCGATCTCCAGCTGCTGGATGTGCTCCTTGAGGCTTTCGGCATCTTCGTAGAGCATCTCCAGGGTCTCTTCGTCCCCCTCGCTCTTGGCGAGCTCGAAATACTCCTTGGCATCTTCCAGAGCCGCTTTGGCTTCGTCGTATTTGTTCAGTGTCCGCTCCAGGCGGGTCTTCTCCTGGGAGATCTTGGCCGCCTTATCGGCATCGCTCCAAAACTCGGGGTTTTGCTGCATCGTTTCGATCTCGTCCAGTCGGGCGCGGATTGCGTCAGGTTTGACGATATTGGTGATGTTCTCCATCTTGGTGCTCAGGCTTTTGAGCAGTTCGCCGTATTCGTAGGCATCCATGGTGAAAAGTTCCTTTTCAAAATTAATAGTTAATAGTGAATAATTAATAATGGTCGATAGTTGGGGTAAGATTTTAGCAAAATTTCACCAAAGGCACTCAAATGGTAGTTGCACGGGATTATGAATGTTTCGCCGAGGCGCGGGATGGACTGAAAGGAAGGATCGGTTTCGTCCCGACGATGGGAGCGCTGCACGAAGGACATCTCTCTCTGATTCGCCGGGCGAAGGAAGAGAACGATCACGTCATTGTCTCGATCTTTGTCAATCCCACCCAGTTTCTTGAAGGCGAGGATCTGGACAAATATCCCCGACGGGAAGAGGCGGACCGGAAGATCTGCGAATTGGCGGGGGTGGATCTGCTCTATCTACCGACGACGGATCAGATTTACGAAGAGGACGAACTCTGTATCGGTGCGCCGAAACGCCGTGGTTATATTCTGGAAGGGGCCAGGCGTCCCGGCCATTTCGACGGCATGCTTCAGGTGGTGATGAAGCTTCTCAACCTCAGTCGGGCCGACCGGGCCTATTTCGGCAAGAAGGATGCCCAACAGTTGGTGTTGATCCGACAGATGGTCCGCAACTATTTCATGAAAGTACAGATCGTTCCCTGTGAGATTATTCGGGATGCCGACGGTTTGGCACTCAGCAGCCGCAACCTCTATCTCAGCCCGGAAGAGCGTCGCCGGGCCCTGAGTCTCTCCCGCTCGCTTAAACGGGCCGCCAAACTTATTCAGAGCGGCCAGCACAGAAGCGAAGTGATCCGGGCCGCGATGAGGGGAATCCTGGAGCCGGAGGTGACGGAGCTGGAGTATGTGGCGATTGTAGACCGGGATTTCCGCCCTCTCGAGGAGGTGGAACTGGGCAATACGATCATTCTGGTCGCCGCCAAAGTGGGGGAGACAAGGCTCATCGACAACCTGTGGGTGTAAAAAATGATTTTGGATGATGGATGATGGATTTTGGATTAAAAATGATGTAGCGTGGGATTGCTATCCCACGATGAAAAGATTTAGAACATATCCGGCAGGGCTTCGTGGGGAGTCGGGGGACGTTTGGGAATGGGAGTCTGGTGCCTCCGGGGTGGCCGAGGGGCCGGCTTGATGGCAGGGGGCTTTGACTGAGAGTGGGATTTTCTTCGAGGAGAAGCTTGCTCCGTTCGTCTTTGCTCTGCTTCTTTTTTGCGCATCTGTTCCCGCTGCTGTCGTAGCAGCTCTTTGATCTGGTGGGTGCGTTCCTGCTGTTTTTTGCGGGCGGCGGCACGGCGTTGCTTCTCTTTGGCCAGCATCTCGGCTCGCTGCTCGGGGGTGAGGTTGGGATGGAGATAGCCCAACTCCACCATATCGTCCACGATCGCTTTGAAGGTAGGGACGGCGGACTGGGAGGCGAAGTACTTGTGGTATTTGCTCGCTTCGATCACCAAGACACCGATCTCGTAGCGATGCCCTTTGTCATCGTTGGCAAAACCGTAGAAGGAGCTGTTGTAGCGTTTAACATAGTGGCCGTGGGCTGCAATGTGAGCCGTTCCGGTCTTGCCTCCGACGTCCAGCCCGGGATACTGGGCGGCTACCCCGGTTCCCTCCCGGACAACCTTCTTCAGAATCCCATGCATTTCGTGGGCCGTTTCGGCGCTGATGATACGGTGCGAGGGGAAACGGCGGGGATCGATGCGATAGCGGTGTCCCTGGGAATCTTCCAGATAATCGACGATACGGGGGGTAACGATCACCCCGTCATTGTTGAAAACATTGTGCGCTTTGAGAAGCTGCGCGAAGGTTGCCTGCATCCCGTAACCGTAGGCCTGGTTGGCTTCGTGGGGTTTACGTGCCAGCCGCCGGGCAGGCTTGATTCGTCCGGGGAGCTCTCGGGAGAGATCGATACCGCTTTTTTGTCCCAGTCCAAAGGCAGAGAGTCCGTCGTGAAACTCTTTGCCGCTTAGGAGCCAGGCGATCTGGGAGATACCGATATTGGAAGAGTGAACTATGATGTCGGTAGCGGT
>NZ_WFQN01000078.1 GCF_015487065.1 Nitratifractor sp. | reverse complement strand
CGTGTCAACATCGTGACTCCTACCGATTTATTTGTGGTACGGATGGTTGTGCAGGATCGAAAGACCCCGAAAGATCTGTTCCATCACAACCACCTTCACCAGCTTATGTGAAAGCGTAATTCTACCAAAGGAAACGGATTTGTTACTTGTGTCGACAAAAGGGCGTTCGAAGCCGTAAGCACCGCCGATGAAGAAGTTGACGACTGCCCGATCCTTAAGCAAATCTGCAAAATCGTAACTACTGATCGATTTCCCCTCAGGGTCCAGGACCACATCGTAGCCGCTTCCCCGATAACGTTCCAGGGCCTGTGTGTAGGATCGTTGTGCCGCCTCCGGATTCTGTTCCTGTGCCCGGGCGATCTCTTTGGTAAAAACCTCATGCACCTCCACCTGCGCCCAGGGACGGCAGAGCTTGCGGTAGTGCTCCACCAGGGGTTCGTAAAGCTCTTTTTTGCCTTTTTTGTCAACGATATAGATGTTTACTTTCACTCTTCATTCCTCATTCATTTCTACGTTTCCAACGAAGCGTAGAAACGCTCCACCCTCTCATCCACCCGGATCGCCCGTTCCAGATAGCGTTCCAAATCACCCCGGTTGAAGTCGATCTTGAGCCCTTTGGGGTCGGTGGCCCTGGAGATGGCCACGTAAAATTGGCTGGGGACGAAGAGGGTATCGACATTGCAGACCAGCCGGTCGATGCTCATTCCCTGGGATTTGTGGATCGTCACCGCATAGGCGGGTTTGAGAGGAAACTGTTTCAGGGTCGCCAGCGGACGCATCTCCACCCTGCCCTCGCCGTCCAGTGTCGGCTCTCCCAGAACAAACTCGTGAGGCTCCACCCGGACGAAGTCGTTTGCCTTCTCCACGATCAGAAACTCCTCCTCCACCCCACGGAGAATTCCCCGTTCCCCGTTGACATAACGGCCCCACTTGTTGACGGTAAAAAGTACCGGCGCCCCCACCTTGAGCCGCAACTGCTCCTGGACCGGCAGCATCTTTTTCCAGCTCTCCAGGCGCTTTTCGTGCAGGGCTTTCTCCTTCTCCAACTCGGCAAAAAAGAGATACTCCTCCCCCTCCAGCCGATCCAGAGACTCCCGATTCATCCGCTCCACCTCCTGGTTTCGGCCGAAGAGCCAGGTGGGATCGGAGCCGTAGACCGCTTCGTTGTTGCAGAGCCGCAGCAGGTAGTCCGTCACTTCACGGTCCCGTATCCCGCGCCGGATTCTGGAGAGTATCCGGGTAAAGGCCTCATCCCGGGTTCGGTGCATCTGCTTCAGCTCCACCGTCTGCGGGGCGAAGCTCTCCCAGGCTCCGCTCTCGAAGGCGTAGACCGCTTCACCGAAAAGGGAAGCGGAAGGGCCGTCACTACGGACCACCGGCGGAAGCTGATAGAAATCCCCTACGAACATCACCCGCCCCTGATACCCCAGGCTCTCCAAACGGTAGCGGATCATCTCCAGGGTCTCGACGCCGATCATGCTCACCTCGTCGATGACGATGAGCTCCGTCGCCTTCAGCAGCCGTTTCAGATCTGCCAGGCGTTTCCTGTTGCGCCGGTCATGTTCCCGCAGATCTTCGAAACTGTTGCAGATCCCCAGGACAAAAAAGCTGTGCAGAGTCACCCCCCCGATGTTGACGGCACTCACTCCGGTCGAACCCAGAGCCACAACTCCCCGCTCCTGCTCCCGATAGGCTTCGATGATCCGGTTGGTCATCCAGCTCTTGCCGGTTCCCGCCGCTCCGGTAAGGAAAAGATTCCCGCCTTCCAAACTTTGCAACAGATCGTCGACGGAGGGATCGGTCACAGAGGGCTCCTTGGAAAATTTTGGAGGAGTATAGCATAGAGCTCGCTCAAACTACTCCGTACAGACCCAAAGTGATAGAGGTTTCAGCCCCTTCAATGGTGGCTCGTGTCGTGATAAATTCGGGAGAGAATGATTTTAAAAATTTGATTGAATGTTTAAAAAAGGAGGGATCGGGATCCGAGAGGATCCTAGGCATTCGGTTGAAGCTTCTTACGAACCTCCTCCGCAAAATGAGGAACGGAGATGGTTTCGGCACAAGGGTGAGGATGTGAATCCTCCTCGTTGACCAGCACATAGGGTTTGACACCGGTTTCTTTCAGCGTTTCGATCAACAGACACTCCGGATCATCCAAATCGAGACTACCTCCGTCAATGAGTACATAACGATAATGACGGCGATCCATCGCTTCGATCAACTCGTTTTCATCTGTGACCCCTTCGACGCTAAAGCCCTGACACCGAAGCATCTTTTCGTAAATTTTCTCCAAAAAGGGCGATCGAATAAAGAGCATAATATCTGCCCCCTCTTCTCCCTGAGAGGCTTCGGAAGAGCTCTTTTCGCTCTCCCGAGTATTACAAACCGTCAGAAGTTCCTCCGGCTGCCGTGCCGACTCCTCTTTCTTCGCTTCAGGAGCATTTTCCGAAGAAGTATCTTCCAGACGGTTTTCGGATTCGGTACTTACTTGAGACGCACGCTCCTCCGACTGCTTTTGTGTGTAGTAAAGCTCAATCATCTTTTTGAGCTCCGGAATGTTGATCGGCTTGGGCATATAGTTATCCATTCCCGCCTCGAGATAGCGTTCCCGGTCACCGGTCAGAGCGTTGGCTGTCAAGGCAATGATCGGGATATGGGGAAGATGATTGGCCTGTTCGTAATCCAGTATTTCTTTAGTCGCTTCGATTCCGTTCATCACCGGCATCTGGATATCCATAAAGATCAAATCATAATCGTTCTGCTTTCGAAGTTCATATGCCTCCTTTCCGTTGGAGGCCAGTGTGACCGTCGCCCCAAACTGCTCCAGCGTCGTTCGGATCAGACGCTGGTTGATCGGATTGTCCTCCGCAACGAGAATCCTCACATTTTTGAGACTTGTCACAGGTTTTTTGACCGGCGCAGAGACTTTGGGCTTTTTCTCTTTTTTGAGGCTACTTTCAAAAGCCCGGACGGTTTTGTGGTAATTGATCGGTTTGTAAAGAACCTGACTGACCCGGTCACTTACCGATTCCGCTGCCTTTTTCATCACGCCGGTCGTCACGAGAACCACATTGGTATCGAGATTCAGAAACTTCTCCAATTCCTGGCCGCGACGGACATAATAATGCTCGACAAAAAGGATATCCGGCAGTTCGAATGCCTCATTTTCAAAGACATCCGAATAGTGGACAATCTTGAAATCCGCTCCCAGATATTCGGCATAGCGTCGCAGGTTTTCCGCTGTAATACGTTCATTGACCGTATCGGGCAGGACTGCGGCGGCGGTCATACCGCTGAAGTCCGGAGTCTCCTTCTCCTGATCCGGTCCCTTGGGCAATGTCAAAGTGAAGAAGAAAGTAGTCCCTTTGCCCAATTCGCTTTCGATATTGAGCTTCCCGCCCATCCGGGCCACCAGCTTACTGGAGATGGCCAACCCCAGTCCGGTTCCCCCGTATTTGCGGCTGGTTCCCGCATCGGCCTGGGCAAAGGCCTCAAAAATCTTCTCTTTCTGTTCGTCGGAAATTCCGATTCCGTTGTCTTGGACCGCGAAATAGAGCGTCGCATCGTTTTGGCTTTCGTGACGCTTTTCGATAATCACCTCGACTTCGCCGTTGGTATTGGTGAATTTGATAGCGTTACTGACCAGGTTGACGATGACTTGCGAAATCTTGGTCGGATCACCCACAAGCGTTTTGGGGATAGTGGGATCCACAAAAACACCGAATTCGATGTTTTTCTCTGCCGCTTTGGCGCCGTAGGACTCTACCGCCTCTTCAAACTTTTCGATGGCATCAAAGGAGATCTCCTCCAACTCCACTTTGTCGGCATTGATTTTGGAAAGATCCAGAATATCATTGACGATATTGAGGAGGTTCTCCGAACTATTTTCGATGACGGAAATGAACTCTTGCTGATCCGGGCTCAACGGCGTGTTTTTCAACAGCTGTGTAAAGCCGACGATTCCGTTCAACGGTGTACGGATCTCGTGGGACATGTTGGCGAGGAAGAGGTCTTTGGCTTTGTTGGCTTCGACAATCGTTTCACCGAGGAAATTGTAGATCGCCACCATATCGCGACTGGCAACCACTCTTTGCAGCTCACGCTTTTTCTGCGGATCCAACTCAAACTGGATGTTTTTGAGGGTTTCATCCAACAGTTTGGACTCTTTGCTGGTGTGGTGGAAAATCACGGCAAGAATGATCAGAAGCAGGATGAAAAATGCGGCTGCAATGAGGTATTTCAGAAGTAGTGAATGCATCAATTCTTTGTTTTTACTGACGGACTCGAAGGCATACTTCTGAAGCAGCTGACTGCTTTTGGCTATCCGTTCCATCCTTTGGGATGTCATTTTGAGCCAGTTTTCTACGGGAATCTGATACTCACCGTCATTGATCCCGTAGAGAACCTTTTTACGACTTGGATCAAGCAGAGTCGTATAATCATCGGGTTTGAGAATCTGATCGATTCGTTGCCGCATTTTCAAATCGGTGATCGACGTCAAGTCCGGAAGCGTATCATAGGAGATGCTTTGATCCCAACTCTTAAGATCTTTGATCGACATCGCCTTGCCCGATTTCAGCAAATAGGTGACGAGACTGCGTTCCAAATCGTTGTCGATCGAAAGAGCGAGCAGTTGATTGTCAAAGCCCAAAATCATTTGACTGACCGGACTGTGCAGTTGTGAGAGCTCTGTCGGATAAAGACGGATCAGCGGCTCCAAAATCTGCTTTTGGAAACGATCCACCAAAAGATCATGATAGTTAGAGCTTTGCGCATCAATATTGTTTCTGAAATCATGCAATACATTACCGACGTTATCGAGGGGATTTTGTCGGGACCCCTGCATCTTCAATTTCAGCGCATGAAAGAGGCGATCCGTTTTTTGTCGGATTTTAGCCAGCTCCTTTTTCTGCAAGGCACTTGAATAGGCGGCATAAAGTGCACTCTGCAAACGTTCCTGCTCCAAGGTATCGAGCAATTCGTGCCCCTGGCCGATCAGCTCCAGTTGCGCAAGATTTTTCTCCTCAACATGAAGTCCCTGATAACTTTGGTAGGCGAACCATCCCAAGGCACCGACGATAGCAAGCGTCGGGATAAAGAGCAGGGCGAAAAGGAGTTTCTGATTTACTTTTTTCATTGTGTCTCCTCTGCTTTATTTGGCTTTGCGATGGTAGATCACAAACTGCTCTGCCACACTCTCTGTTTCCCGTCCTGCCAGTACAAGCAGATTGGAGGCAAAAAGTTTCTGCCGACGGTCGATAAGACTTTTGGTCACGTTCCAGGCTTGAGAAAGACGCTCTTTGATCGGCGAGAGCAAGAGCGGATAGGGATAGTTCTCTATCTCTTTGAGATCCTGTTCCAGTTCTTTCACCGCCTGCAGCATCTGACGCCGGTTGATTTCGTTGTCGAGCCCTGCGCCGAGCGCCAGATAATATTTGGCACTTCGCTCGACAAGAAACTCAACCTGTTTACTCTTGATCAGCATCTTCTCATTTTCACTGTAGTTGTAGGCATACTCCTTGCCGATGGAGTTGGCACCCTCCAGAAGCGTCTCGCTGTAGTCGAGCATCAAAGCCGCTTTTTCCTTGCTGGGTTTCTCGGCAATGATCGTATCGATCTGGTTTTTGCTGTAGACCAGAAATTCCAACATGTTTTTGGTCTCTTCACTCTCCGTATAAACCGCAATGGTTCGGATATTTTTGACCAGAGCCTGCAAATCAGCCCGTATGGTACGACTGATCTCTCGCTTGCGAGGATTCGCATAGTAATAGAGATAATCTTTGGCGATCTCCTGACTCAAAAAGCGGATATTCTCTGTCGCTTCGATAATATGGACGTTGGTCCGCGTCTCTGCCGACAAGGGCAGTAGCATTCCTGCCGCAATCAGACATCCCGCTATGAACTTTTTCATCGATCCCTTTCCTTTGATACTGTTATCACGCTGTAGCCCATACCCTATTTGTAGAGTTCTACGTAGAGCTTCGTCACGGCATCCATCTCATCGGTAATATTGTTGGTCGTCGTATAAACGATAAAAGGAAGCCCTCCTTTTTCAATATTGAGATAGAACTTGTAGACGATTTTCCAGAGACTCTCCACTTTGGCCAGTTTCTGATTGATCGTCGCCGTATTGTCCTTGTTGTGCATCAGGAATTTGAGGTTTTTGTCAAATTCCGCCACTGCCGCTTTCATCTGATCGACAGTGTTTTTGTCTTTGATCCCGGCCTGATAGGCGATATAGTATTTGGCGATCCGCTGAGCCAGCATCCGCTGTTTGCCGGAGATAGCCACGACTTTGGACTCTTTGATGTTGGCAAGCTTTTTGAGGGAATCAACCACATATTGGCTTCCTTCCAACATCGACTCGCTCAAATCCAATACCAGCTGGGCATTGTCCAGGCTGAAAGGCTTTTGAACCGTTGCTTCCAGCTCATTCAGACTCATCTTGACAAAAGCCAGGAGGTTCTTGATCTCGGGATCATTGACCATCACATCAATCTTTTTCAGATTCTTTCGGAACTCAGTCAATGAGGCCTTGAGCTCTTTTCGGGCCTTGTCAGCCGCAATATTTTTCCCCAAATAGAGGTAGTCTTTGGCGATGCGTTGGGAGAGCATCCGTTGCTTCCCCGCAATATTAATCAATTGAATCGCATCTTTTTTCACCAGACTATTGACCGGTTTAGCCGTCTCGGCAGCTGTCGCTGTCGCCCCCCCGACCCAAAGCAGAATCCCCAGTGCCAGGCCGATTTGTTTCATCATCTGTTTCATTGTACTCACTCCTTTTGTGATTTGATTATGTTTATTGCACTTTTTGCGATGCGTAGAGGCCGGTTACCGTATTCATATCCTTCAGCATCTCATTGGATTTTTTATAAATCAGCGAAGGGATGAATTTGGTCTGAGACCGGTTCATCATTTTGAAAAACATGAAATTGTTTTTGACACGTGCCAGGAGTTTGTTGATCTCCGGTGTATTCAGATCCGAAGCCATCAAGCGATTGAGAGAATCTTCAAAGAGCTTCATCGCCGCATCCATCTTCTCTTTGAATTTGGGATCTTTGATTCCCCAAACTCTCAGCATATAGAGGCTGGCCATCCGTTGGGAAAGCATCCGCTGTCGTCCCGAGATATTGATGATCTCTCCCGATTTTTTGCCGGTCTCTTTGGCAAAAAGCTTGGTGACATCATCCGAGACTTTGAGCAGTTGATCCAGCTTCTCCTGCAGCTCAGTGGCTTTCTCTTTGCTGGGAGGCTCCGAAAGCATCTTTTTAATGGGTTCCCAAAGTTTTCGCTGTTCAGCAATTTTTTCTTTGATTTCGGGCTTGTCGGCGGCCGCGGACAGCCCCTGCAAATGATCGTCAAACATCTCCACGGTTTTCTTGAGATCCTCTTTGGGGTTGTCGAAAGTGTTCCCCATTCCCACCATTGAGTAATCTTTGAGCATCCGTTGGGTCAACATCCGTTGGCGGCCCGCTTCATTGACGGCCTGTGCGAGACTTTTGATCTCTATCGCATAGGCGGAAGTCGCCGCCACACATAAGGCAAACAGCACACCGATTGTTCGTTTCGTTCTCTTCATTGATATCTCCTTACTCCCATTTATCTCTCATCTGAGATCATTTTGTTATCCGGTAAAACCGAAAAGGCTCATGATACCGATGAGACCGGAAGATAGCCCGCAGTAGAAATTTGCTACTCTGCAATTCCCACCGCTTCCAGTCCCCTTCCCCAATTCTCAGGATAAATCCCGGTTTCCTCCCGTCTTACGGCAGGTTTGGCTCTCATTACGCGAACGTCCCATCTTGACATATTTTCCTTTAAACTACTTTGAAGGGAAGAACCTGCCTCTCCGGCCTGTTACACAACAGCTCGGTTGGTTCTGATCACTCTTTGTGTATAATTCCTTTAACCAAGAAAGAAAGGTCTTTTGATGTTTTCCAGACGAATCCAGGCGCTTTCGCCTTCGATGACCATCGCTGTCTCCACCCTCGCCCGGGAGCTGAAGGCCCAGGGTAAGGATATCCTGAGCTTCTCCGCCGGAGAGCCCGATTTCGACACCCCGGAGCGGATCAAAGAGGCCGCCATCGAAGCCATCCGCCAGGGACGCACCAAATACACCTCTGTCGCCGGAATTCCCGAACTGCTCGATGCAATTCAAGAGAAATTCCGTCGAGAGAACGGTCTGCACTATGAACGGGAGCATCTCCTCGTCAGCAACGGAGCCAAGCAGTCGCTCTTCAACCTCACTCAGACTCTGATCGACGAGGGAGACGAGGTGATCATCCCCGCCCCCTACTGGGTCACCTATCCCGAACTGGTCAAATACGCCGGAGGCAAGCCGATCATCATCGATACCGACGACCGCAGCGGCTTCAAGATCTCACCGGCCCAGTTGGAAGCGGCTATCACCCCCCGGACCAAAATGCTGATCCTCACCTCCCCCTCCAACCCCACCGGTTCGGTTTACAGCCGTGAAGAGCTCGAGGCCCTGGGCGAAGTCCTCAAAGGAACCGCCATCAAAGTCGTCAGTGACGAGATGTACGAAAAGCTGGTCTTCGACGGGACCGAGTTTACCGCCACGGCCTCTGTCAGCGAGGATCTTTATCAACGGACCGTGACCGTCAACGGTCTGAGCAAGTCCGTCGCCATGACCGGCTGGAGAATGGGCTATCTGGCAACCCCCGATGCGGAACTGGTCAAAAAGATGATCTCTCTGCAGTCCCAGAGCACCTCCAACGTCAACACCCCCACGCAGTATGCTTCCATCCCTCCCCTGCTGGGTGAGGTCGACGAAGAGATCGAAACCATGCGTCAAGCTTTTGAAGCCCGAATGCACGAAGCGGTAACACTCTTCAACGAGATCGAGGGGATCAGCGTTCTGAAACCTCAGGGGGCTTTCTATCTCTTCGTCAATATCAAGGATATCAGCAACGACTCCATGCAATTCAGCCAGGAGCTGCTCAAGCGCTACGGCGTGGCGGTGGTCCCCGGAATCGGTTTCGGCAGCGAAGGCTACTTCCGCTTCTCCTATGCCGCCGACATCGTCACGATCCGTGAAGGGATTCGCCGGATTGAGAAGTTCGTTCAGGAGCTCCGGAGCTGATCCCTGTCATTCAAAATTTAGCCTTCTGAAAACAGCCGTCATTCCGGGCTTGACCCGGAATCCAGGGCCTGAAATACCCATGAAACCGTAGATCCTGAATCAAGTTCAGGATGACGGAAACTTAACGCTTGATTTTTTAGAATATTGGCGTTGCTCCGAAGAGCTCAACCAAACCAGGCTCTGACTGCCGCCGAGAAATAGTAACTCCCCAACCCGACCACCAATCCCCAGAGAATCGAAGCAAAGAAATTCAGGACGACGAATTTTTTGAAATCATATCGGGAAAGCCCCATGACAATAGGGACCAAGGTCTTGACCCCGTAGATATATTTCTGGAGAAAAACCGCCATCCAGCCGTATTTGCGCATCAGGAGATTGGTATAGGCGATCTTGCGGCGGTGCTTGCGGAGGTATTTCAACACCTCTTTTTTGTTGGTCTGCGCCAGATAGAAGAGGAAGGTATCCCCGACGAAGTTGGCGACGGTCGCCACGAGGATGGAGAGGCCGATATCCATCTTGCCCAGGGCCGAGAGGATTCCGGCACCCGCCAGGGCCAGCATCCCTCCTCCGAAGGAGTAAAAGGCAAGAATGATATAGCCGTAGAGGGCCAGGTTATGAAGGATCTCTTCCAAGATTCAGCCGTGGAGTTTACTACTGGCCGAAGCTGTATTTGATGCCGACGGAGGTGACCAGCGCGCTTTCGTCTCCGCCGTAGAGGTATTTGGCCTCACCGACCAAAGCAAAATCCCCGCGGAGCTGATATTCGAGCCCGCCGCCGACGGCCGCGAATACGCCATCATCCGCTCCGTGTTCGTTGTGGGAGAAGAACTGCGCTCCGACCCCCAACAGCGCGTAGGGAGTCATCTCGCTGGCATTATCCGCATACCAGAGAGCGTTGAGCCCCCAGCGGTAGACCGAACTGTCCCCCCCGCCGACATAATCTTCATTGAACTGATAGTCGAAGGCAAACTGAATCGCCCCCACTTCCCAGAAGTTCTCGGTGGGCATATTGTAGTTGTAGCGCAGACCCCAGCCCCAGTTGTCTTTGAGATACATATCGTCATCGTTGAAAGAGTAGCTGCCTACCGCTTCCACCGAATGGTTATAGAGATCATGATCGGCGGCCTGCAGGCTCCAGACCGCACAGAGTGCTAGAAGAATCTTTTTCATGGCATTTCCTTTTTCCCCGCCGTATATCCGGAGATTTCTCTTGCCAGAGTATAACAGAAAAAGCGTTTAATAGTAATTAATATTTTTTTCGGATCACCATCGGATGCTCAAGGTCATAACGTCGGATCTTTCCCACAGCCTCTAGATCGAGCGGCCGATGCCAGATCCAGAAGACCCGATAGTAGATGTAGTCGTAGGGAACCGGACCGAAAAAACGGCTGTCGGTAGAGTTGTCCCGGTAATCCCCCATGAGAAAGTAACGGTGGGGTGGTATGGTCGTAACCGACATTTCGATTAGCTCTTTGGGGCCCACTACTTCGGGATCGTGCATGATGTTGTAATAGCGGGCATAGGGGTTTTTGAGCCACCACTCTCCCTCGATTTTGACCAGCGGCAGATGCAGGGCCTGGGCATAGGCTTTCGTACGCTGCGAATCCCCGGCGATCTGGAGATAGAGATCTTTGTTCTTCTCAAAGATCCGATCTCCCGGCAGGGCCACACAGCGCTTGAGATAGAGCCGCCGATCCAGCGGATGGCGGAAGGCCAGCAGATCCCCCCGGTGGATCCCCTGCTCCCGCTTCAGAAGATGCCGGTCGATATAGAAGCCCCAGGAGGGGACGTGGATCCCTGCTGTGAGGTTCTCCACCCATACCAAGTCACCATCCATCAGGGTATCGTTCATGCTGATATCGCTGACACGGTAGGGACGGATCAAAGAGAGGAAAAGAATCACCCCCAGCAGGACTCCGCCGTAGCGCCACACTTTTTGCCCCATTTTTGCCTCTTTCGGGATATAATTATCCAAATTTTACCCAGAGGAGCCCAAGATGTCCCCCAAGACCCTCATCATCGGCGCCGGAGGCGTCGGAAACGTGGTCGCTTTCAAAAGCGCCATGAACGCCGAAACCTTCGGCGAGATCACCCTGGCGAGCCGAACCAAGGAAAAGTGCGACGCCATCGCCGAAAACGTCAAGGAAAAGACCGGGGTTACCATCAAAACCGCCCGGGTCGACGCCAATCACAAAGACGAAGTGATCGACCTGATCCGAAAAACCGAAGCCGACATCGTCATCAACGTTGCCCTGCCCTACCAGGATCTGACCATCATGGACGCCTGCGTCGCCACGGGGGCCGACTACCTCGATACCGCCAACTACGAGCACCCCGATACCGCCAAATTCGAATACAAGGAGCAGTGGGCCCGGGACAAGGCCTTCCGGGAAGCCGGGATCATGGGGCTGCTGGGCAGCGGCTTCGATCCGGGGGTGACCAACGTCTTCGTCGCCTACGCGAAGAAGCACTACTTCGACACCATCAAGACCATCGACATCCTCGACTGCAACGCCGGGGATCACGGCTACCCCTTCGCCACCAACTTCAACCCCGAGATCAACATCCGGGAGGTCAACTCCAAAGGGCGCTACTGGGAAAAAGGGGAATGGAAAGAAACCGAACCGATGGAGATCAAGATGGTCTGGGACTACCCCGAAGTGGGCCCCAAGGAGAGCTATCTGCTTTACCACGAGGAGGAGGAGTCCCTGGTCAAAAACATTCCCGGCTTGGAACGAATCCGCTTCTGGATGACCTTCGGCGAAAGCTACCTGACCCACCTGAAGGTGCTGGATAACGTAGGGCTCACCCGCATCGATCCCATCGAAGTGGACGGCTGCCGGGTGATCCCCCTGCACGTGCTCAAGGCCCTGCTCCCCGATCCGGCGACCCTGGGGTCCCGCACCAAGGGCAAGACCAACATCGGCGTCGTGGTTCACGGCCTCAAAGACGGCAAGGAACGCACCGTCTATATCTACCAGGTCAAAGATCATCAGGAGTGCTACGCCGAGGTGATGAGCCAAGGGGTGAGCTACACCACCGGCGTCCCGGCGATGATCGGGGCCAAACTGATGCTCCAGAAGGTCTGGTACGAAGCAGGC
This sequence comes from Nitratifractor sp., assembly GCF_015487065.1. GTDB lineage: Bacteria > Campylobacterota > Campylobacteria > Campylobacterales > Sulfurovaceae > Nitratifractor. The sequence continues at coordinate 1,169 of NZ_WFQN01000078.1, read as the reverse complement.
GTGCACAACATGGAAGAGTTCGACCCCGATCCCTTCATGGAGGAGCTCAACCGTCAGGGATTGCCCTGGAAGGTGATGGAGCTGGAGAATCCCGAAGCCCTCAAGGCGGAGTGACTCCTCAACGTCTGCACGGGAGGGATCCGACTTTAGCCGGCTCGGTCTGAAACGATGTTTCTGTTATAATCCTGTAAACCTGCAGATCACGACGCTTCTGCATTCCCCAAAGGAATTGGATGAAAAAATTCTCTCTGTTAAATCTGGCTCTCGCTTCGGTGTTGCTCAGCGGCGTTTCCTTGGCTGAAACAGCGGCACAACACTACCAACACCTCACCGGGAGCCAGATCTTCAGCGCTGACAATGCCTATCTCGAGACCGGATGGTACAGCCTCAATGGCGGCGGATCCGGTGACGATCCCGATCTGAGCAATGCCAACTTTGTCGGCAGCTACTATTTCGGCGAACTCGGGGATACCTGGCGCCCTTTTGTCCTGGGGGGCTTCGGATTCAGCAAGATCACCCAGGATCATGTCGATCTGGGAAGCGGAGATCTGGGAGATGTCAAACTCGACGCTACCTACCTCAAACTAGGCGGCGGGATCAACGTCAACCCCAGCCCTGAAATCGGCTTGATCCTGGGAGCCTCCGGCCTCTGGATGCGAAGTGACGGCGACTACTCCGGAACCGATGCCGCCATGGAGCGCTACTTCGGTCACGACAGCGATACCGCACTCTACGATCTCTTTGCCGGTGCGAACTATCACACCGAAATCGACGGCTACAAACCCTATGCCGAGCTGACACTCCACTATCTGAGCATCGACTACGATTTCGATCTCGCCGATACCGACGGCTGGAGCGCCGACCTGGGCGCCGGAATCTATACCCCCACCCTCACGACCTGGATGGACCTGCCGGTTCGGGCCAAATTTTATGTCGCCGCGACCTTCCTGGATCATGACCTCTCCGACGTCACCGGCTTCGACCACGCCTACTACGCCGGCGCCAGCCTGCTCTGGAAGGTCGGTCCGATAATTCCGATATTTGACAACATCTTCAAGGACACCGAGCTGGCCTTCAATCTCCAGGGCACAACCGGAGACAACGATTTGAAAGGCTGGAAGGCCAGCGTAAGCTTCAGCATTGCCAAATTCTGATCGATTGTCGGATAT
>NZ_WFQN01000077.1 GCF_015487065.1 Nitratifractor sp. | reverse complement strand
GGGTCCATCCCGGCAGGGAGAAAGCGGAGCAACTCAGGATGAGAAAATGACGACGTTTCATGATGACATTGTATCCCAAGAGGCAATGCAAATAATGTTATGATTCAGTGTAACAGCGTTTCCTGCATGAAAGAGAGGTAGAGTATGGCCTATTATCTGGGAATGATGGAGTTCATCCTGGCGGTGATGGCCCTCTTTCTGATCTGGCAGGCGTGGCGCTGGTATCGGAGGATGCGGCTCCTCAAACGCATCGAGGAGGAACCTTTTCCAGAGTCCTGGCGGGCCTGGCTGAAGCAGACCCCCCATTACCCGCTGCTTCCCGAGGCGATGCAGCAGCAGGTGGAGAAGCGTCTGCGCTACTTCATGGAGAGCAAATCCTTTGAAGGAGTGAAGACGGAGCTGACCGACGAGATGCGGGTATTGATCTCCTTTTATGCCTGCCTGACGGTGCTGGGCAAGCCGGAGGAGTGCTATGACATTCTGCGCAGCGTCCTGGTCTATCCCAACGTCGTGGTGGCTCCCCGCAAGGAACAGAACGGCTGGATCGTCCGGGAAGAGGAGGCGCTGCTGGAGGGGGAGTCGGCGGGAGATACGGTGGTGATCGCCTGGCACGAGGCGCGCCGCGACGCCTACCACACCTGGCCCCATAATGTGATCATCCACGAGTTCGCCCATGTGCTGGATTTCGAAGACGGCAGTGCCGACGGCGTGCCGCCGCTGATGCTCCGGAACTATCGGGAGTGGATCGACGTGGTCTCCCGGCGCTATGAAGAGCTACGTAAACGGGCCGAGGAGAACCGGGACTGGGGCGACTACCGCCTCATCGGTGACTATGCCGCCACCAACGAAGCGGAGTTTTTCGCCGTGACCAGTGAGCTCTTCTTTCAGCGGGGCGAGACCCTCAAAAAGCATTTCCCGGATCTCTATCATGAGTATCGGAGTTTTTACAATCTGGATACCGCGCAGCTCTTCGGGGATCTGGACCGGCACCCGGGGCATCGCCACTGAGCCGCCGGGCCGTTGGTTTACGGTTAAGCGAGAAAGATTATACTTTCATTATCACACTGCACTGAAGGAGATCAGAGATGAAAAAGGTAGCGATCAACGGACTGGGGCGGATCGGAAAGATGGTGCTGTGGCACTATGTCACGCATCGGCCCGACAATGTGGAGATCGTCGTGGCCAACGGCGGCAGCGGTACGCCGGAAGACCTGGCCTATATGCTCAAATTCGATTCGGTCCACGGACGCTTCCCCGCGGAGGTGGAGTACGACGAGACGAGTCTGACCGTCGGCGGTCAGAAGATCGCCATCGTCGACGAGCGGGATCCCGCCAAACTCCCCTGGGCGGAGATGGGGATCGATATCGTCCTGGAGTGTACCGGGCACTTCACCGATCGGGACGGCGCAGCCAAGCATCTGGAAGCGGGAGCCAAAAAGGTGATCATCTCCGCTCCCGGCAAAAACGTGGATCTGACCGTGGTCCTGGGGGTCAACGAATCCTGGTACAAGCCCGAAGAGCACCATGTCCTCTCCAACGCCAGCTGTACCACCAACTCTCTGGCGCCGGCCATGAAGGTCCTGGAGGAGCGCTTCGGGGTCGAAAGCGCCCACATCACCACCACCCACGCCTACACCTCCAGCCAGGTGACCATCGACCGCAAAAAGCCCGGCAAGCACCGCCGGGGCCGGGCGGCGGCAGTCAACATCATCCCCACCACCACGGGTGCGGCCAAAGCGACCGTGGAGGTGATCCCCGATCTCCAGGGCAAGATGACCGCCATGGCGCTGAGGGTGCCGGTACCCGACGGAGCGATCACCGAGATCGTCGCCAACCTCAAAAAGGAGACCACCGTCGAGGAGCTCAACGCCGCCTTTGCCGAAGCGGCTCAGGGTGAGTTGAAAGGGATCCTGGAGTTCAGTACCGAGGAACTGGTCTCCACCGACATCCTGGGCAATCCCCACTCCAGCATCATCGACGGCCTCTCCACCCAGGTACTGGGGGGCAAAATGGTCAAAGTGATGGCCTGGTACGACAACGAGTTCGGCTACTCCGGACGGCTTCTGGAGCTGGCAGATCTGATCGCTTCCAAAATGTGATCAAGCGCTTCTTTGAAAACCAAAAGGAGCTCTCTACGCCATCCTGAATCCGATTGGGGACAGACGGCAAAAACAGGAATATTTGATCATGGCAGATGGATCAGTCCGGAATGATTTGAGTTTCCCCAAAGCCATTTTGCTGTCAATTTGTTCTAAGCTTTCCGGAGTATAATCGCCCCAAATCAGGACTTACCCGACTCGGCTCAAGGCCGGGCAAGCCCTCTTTCGCGCCGCGTTGCCGGCGCATTTTTCCAAAGACGTTTCATTGTTGCGTTGTGCTTTTTGTCATCCGATCCGTTTTGACGGAGAATCATTTTTGCCGGAGTCGTCGCTCATGCCGTTTGCGTTTCAGTTCGATGCCCTGTCGATCCTGTTTGTCTTTTTGATCCTGCTGGGGGTGGTGCCTAACCTTTTCTACTCCCGGGGCTATCTGCCGCATATCGGGCGCAAGGCCCACTATCGGGTCCACTACTGGAGCTTCGTCCTCTCGATGCTGGGGGTGGTGACGGCGGCCAACGGACTGACCTTTCTGCTCTTTTGGGAGCTGATGAGCCTGACCAGCTGGCAGCTGATTCTGACCGAGCCCGAAGAGGAGGGGACGATCCCTGCGGCACGGTTTTACTTTTTCATGACCCATTTTGGCTTCGTCTTTTTGCTGCTCTTTTTCCTCATCGCCACAAACGGCGATCTGGAGATGGGCTTTGATGGGATGCGTACGGTGGTGGCGGGATTCGCCTACCCTTCCTTGCTCTTTTTCCTCCTGATTCTGGGTTTTCTCTCCAAGGCCGGGGCGGTGCCGCTGCACGTCTGGCTTCCTTATGCCCACCCGGCGGCCCCCAGTCCCGTCTCGGCGCTCATGAGCGGGGTGATGCTCAAAGTGGCGATCTACGGGATGTTTCGCTTCTTTTTGCAGGTGCTGCACCCCTGGCCCCTGGAGTGGGGGATCCTGGTGCTGGTTATCGGAGCGCTCAGCTCCCTGGTAGGGGTCCTTTACGCCCTGAGCGAACACGACATCAAAGCGTTGCTTGCCAACCACTCCATCGAAAACATCGGCATCATCCTCATCGGCTTCGGGATGGGGATGATCTTCGATACGCTGGGGCTGGGGATCCTGAGCTCCTTCGCCTTCATCGCGGCGCTCTTTCACACCTTCAACCACATGAGCTTCAAATCGCTGCTCTTCATGGGGGCCGGAAGCGTCCTGCACGAAACCCACACCAAAAACATCGAAGCCTACGGGGGACTCATGAAGGCGATGCCGATCACAGCCTGGACCTTTCTGCTGGCTTCGGTCTCCATCTCGGCTTTGCCGCCGACGAACGGCTTTTTGAGCGAATGGATGATCTTCCAATCCTTGCTGAGCTCCAACACCATCACCGACATGTCGCTCAAACTGGCGATCCCCTTCGCCATCTTCGCCCTGGCGCTGACCGGAGGGCTGGCCATTGCCTGCTTCGTCAAAGCCTACGGCATCACCTTCCTGGGATTGCACCGCAGCGCCAACGCCAAACACGCCCGGGAGGTCAACAGTCTCATGCGCCTGGGGATGCTGGCCATGGCGGGGGTGGTCCTCTCCCTGATGCTCTTCGCGCCCGCCTATATCCGGCTCTTTGACCGGGCGCTGGTGGTCCTAGGAAGCGTCCCCGCCTACGATGCGATCTTCCCGGAAGGCATCTGGCACATGCACTCGGTCGCGATCAACGGCGGGGTGGTCTCGCCGCTGATTCTGCTGATTTCCCTCCTGGGGGTGACGGGGCTGCTGGTCTGGGCCTACCGGGCCCTGGGGGTCAAAGAACGAATGCACCGCACCTGGGCCTGCGGCTACCGCACCGGGGCGCGCACCCAGTATTCGGCCACCGGTTTCGCCGGGCCGATCCGCCGCTTTTTCAACTGGCTCTACCGCCCCGAGGAGCACTGGCACGAAGGGCACGCGGACGCGGAGGAGAAGGCGCTGACCCCCTCCCACTATGCGGTGCACGTCAAACCCCTCTTCGAGCGCTCCCTCTATGACGGGACGGCCCGGCTGGCCAACTGGGTGAGCTACTGGGTCTACCGCCTGGCCCATTTCGAGCAGACCCGCTACGCGGCGATGATCTTCAACCTGATGCTGCTGGTGCTGTTTAGCTACCGGATCTTCGCCCATCAGTTCAGCTGGGCCACTTTCGCCCTGGAGTCGGTGGTGATGATCATCTCCATCAAAGTCCTGATTATCGGAGAGAGACGATGAGTGCGCTGCTGCTGTACTTCCTGACGATCGTCCTGATGCTGCTGGTGGCTCCGCTGCTGCTTTCTTTCATCAAAGGGGTCAAGATGTGGCTGCTGTATAAACGCCCCGTTTCGATCTGGCAGGGGTATCGGGATTTTGCCAAGCTGCTGCGCAAAGAGAGCGTCGTCAGCCGGGAGGCGAGCGCCATCACCCGGGTGGCCCCGTTTCTGGTCCTTTCGCCGCTGCTGGTGGTGCTTTTCTACCTCCCGCCGGCGGTGAAGGGGGCCTACTACGTCAGCTTCGTCGACGCCTTCACCATCACGGGGCTGCTGGCCCTTTCGACCTTTTTCCTGATGCTGCTGGGGCTGGACAGTGCCAGCAGTTTCGGGGGGATGGGATCGAGCCGGGAAGCCTTCATCTCCGCCCTGGTCGAACCGGCGATGGTGCTGACGATCTTCAGCGTCTCGATGATGGCCGGAGATCTGGGCGTGGGGCAGGCGGGGGTCAACCTGGCCGAGCACTTCCCCGCGGAACATATGGCCAGCTTCCTCTTTGCCGCCATCAGCTTTTTCATCCTCCTCATCGCCGAAAACGGCCGGATCCCGGTGGACAACCCCGAAACCCACCTGGAGCTGACGATGGTGCACGAAGCGATGATCCTGGATATCACGGGGGTCTATCTGGCCCTGATCGAAAGCGCCGCGTCGATCAAGTTCGTGATCTTCGCCAGCCTCTTCGCGGGGCTCTTTTTGCCCTTCGGGCCCGAGTTGGCCTGGCCGCTGGCGCTGCTCGTTTTCCTGGGCAAGCTCTTCGCCGTGGCCCTGGCGGTGGCGCTGATCGAGGTCCATACCGCCAAGCTGCGGCTTTTCAAGGTCCCCAATCTGCTGGGGATCGCCATCGTCTTCGCCTTTTTGTCGCTGATTACCTTTTATGTGTTGGGAGCCTGAGATGGTCGATTTTCTGATTGGATTGTTCCTCGCGACGCTGATTACGGCGCTCTTTACCACGCGGCTCTATCGGCTGCTTTTCTGGTACGCCCTCAACTCCCTGACCCTGGGACTGCTGGCCTTGACCATCGGAACGCGGCTGCACGATCGGGCGATGCTCCTTAGCGGCGCGCTGACGATCCTGCTCAAAGCCGGGGCGATCCCCTACATCCTCAAGATGCTCAGCCGCAAATTTGCGCTGGTGCGGCAGATTCCCCCCGGCATCAAAACCCAGTATGCCATCATGCTGGTGCCGGCGATCCTGGTCTTTACCTTTTACCTGGCCGAGCCCATCAGCCACATGGTCCAGGGCAACGCCAACTACGTGGCGGTGAGCATCTCGTCGCTCTTTCTCTCGCTGCTATTGATGATCGAGCACCGCAACGTGGCGCCGAAGATCGTGGGCTTCCTCTGTATGGAAAACGCCCTGTTTTTGCTGGGGACCACGGCGACGGAGGGGATGCCGATGCTGGTGGAGCTGGGGATCTTCTTCGATCTGCTGATGGCGATCGTGGTGATCAACCTGCTGCTCTATCGTGAGGAGGCCCAGTCATGATGCTCTTTTGGCTTCTGCTCCCGCCGCTGCTGATGTTCGCCGCCAGCTTCTCCCAAAGCGTCTGGGCCCGGCGTCTGCTGCCGATCAGCTCCTTCGCCGTGCTGATCCCTGTGGCGATCCTCTTTCGTCTCCCCAAACCCTACGCCCTGTGGGGCGACTACCTGGTGGCCGACGATCTGAACACTTACATCCTCCTGCTGGCCTCGGTCGTCGGCATCGGGGTGACCCTCGCGCTCCTGACGCTGGATCGGCACGTGCGCATCAGCCAAAAGGCGCTCTATCGCTTCTATCGCTTTTTCGGGCTTTTCTGGGTGGGCTTGAGCCTTTCGATCCTGGCCAACCATATGGGGATCTTCTGGATCGGTCTGGAGATGGCGACCCTTTCGACGGTCTATATGATCAAGACCAACCACACTCCCGCCGCCCACAAGGAGGCCTGGAACTACATGATCGTAGGAGCCATCGCCATTTCGCTGGTGCTCTTCGGCATCATCCTCATCTACGCTTCAGCCAAGCCGCTGCTGGGAGAGAAGGCGATGCTCTTTGACGCGCTGCTGCATTCAGCCCACCGGATCCCTTCGCCCTTTCTCTTCGAGATGGGCTTCGCGCTGGCGGCGCTGGGGATGTTCGTCAAGATGGGCTTTTTCCCCATGAACCTCTGGCTGGCCCATATCGAGCGGGCCGCTTTCTACCCGGTGGCGGCGCTTTTTAGCGGGATTCTGGAGAGCGGAGTAATGGCGGGCTTTTTCCACTTCAGCCGGATCGCCGAAAAGGTCAACTACGACCATCTCTTCCTCTTCGTCTTCGTCTATACCCTGCTGACGCTCTTTATCGTCTCGTCTCTCATTTTCCGGGCCAAGGATTTTATGCGTCTTTTCAGCCTCTCCGGCGTCGAGCACATGGCACTGATCGCGCTCTTTTGGGTCAGCGGGGGGACCTTCGCGGCGTTGCTGCATTTCGGCGCCCACGCCTTCCTCAAACCGGCGCTCTTCCTCTCCACCGGGGTCCTGGAATCGGGAGGTCGCTATCGCTTCGCCGGGGCGCTCCGGGGCTATCACGGAGTGCAGGGCAAGCTCTTTTGGTTTCTGGTGGGGCTCTTTATGCTGGCGATCGTTTCGCTCCCTCCCAGCCCGATGTTTTTCTCCGAACTCTACGGCTTCGGGGCGATGATCGACAACGCCAAAGCCAGCCACCATCTCCTGGCGATGCTGGGGGCGATCACTTTGCTGCTGGTGCTGCTCTCGGTGATCTTCTACCGCTTCGTGGCGATCTACCAGTCGATGAAATACGAAGGGGAGGAGACGAGCAAAGTGGTCTACACTTCCGAAGTGGCGGCGCTGGCGATCTTCGCCGTCGGCCTTGTGGCGTTGCT
>NZ_WFQN01000076.1 GCF_015487065.1 Nitratifractor sp. | reverse complement strand
GCAGGGGCCAAAACGGTGGCACGGGAGACATTTTCGCTTCCGCCCCCTTTGGCGGCGTACTCGATCTCGATCTTGTCACCGGGGACGATATCGAAATGGATAACGGCGGGGAGGTTGTAGCCCACTTCATCCTTGAGGTTGTGACGGTCGAAACAGTCGCAGGTGGAAGCCCGCAAATACCCCTCTTTGTAGGCCTCTTCGGTGGCCTGGTTGATGGCATCGCGGATGGAACCGCCCACCACTTTCACCTCTTCACCGACGTTGATGAAGTAGACCGCCAGACCGGTGTCCTGACAGAGAGGACGATCCTCTTCACTGGCCAGATGGGCATTGTCCAGGATCTGCTTGAGGACCGACTTGGCCACCTCACTCTTTTCATTCTCATAGGCCTCTTCGATGGCTTTGAGGGCATCCTCGGGAAGATGGGAGGCGGTGTGCATCACCATCGCTTTGACCGATTTGACCAGATCGTCATAGGCTATTTCTCTCATGGGTATCCTTTACTCTTCTGTGATGATGTTGTCTTCGGGGTTGGAGAAGAACTGATTGCGTTTGAGGACGTTGATCATGCTGCGTACCGACGCGACACTCTTGGCGAATTTTTTCTTCTGCCCTTCATTGAGGGTCACTTCAAAAAGTTTCTCTACGCCGTTGGCCCCCAGTGCCACAGGCACGCCAGAAACCACATCCCGATAGCCGTAGTGGCCGTCGAGATAGACGGCACAGGGATGAATCTGCTTGGTGTCCTTGAGGATCGCTTCCACCATGATCGCCGTCGCTTTGGCCGGGGCGTAGTAGGCGGAGCCGGTCTTGAGATAGCCGACAATCTCGGCACCGCCGTGTTTGGTCCGCTCCACCACATCGATGATCTCCTCTTCGCTGAGGATATCGGTGAGCGGCACACCGGCCACGGTGGAAAATTTGGGCAGGGGCACCATATCGTCACCGTGGCCTCCCATGACCGAGGCCCGGATCTGTCCGGCTCCGTAGCGGATCTTTTCAAAGATAAAGTGGGCCATCCTCGCACTGTCGAGAATCCCGGCCATGCCGACGACACGCTCCTTGGGGAAACCGCTCTCTTTGAGGGCCACATAGGTCATGACATCCAGGGGGTTGGAGACCATGATGATGATGGAGTCGGGGGCGTGGGTTTTGACGTCGTTGACCACCTCTTTGGTGATCTCGGCATTGATCATCAGCAGATCGTCCCGACTCATTCCGGGCTTGCGGGGAGAGCCGGCGGTGATGACGACGACATCGCTGCCGGCCATATCCTCCGCCTTTTCCGCGACACAAACCAGAGTATGCTGCCGGGCGGCATTGGCCGCCTGGGACATATCCAGGGCTTTGCCCTTGGCGATCTCGGGCGCCCGGTCCCGCAGCATCACCTCATGGCAGGTCCCTTTCATCGCCAGGGAGTAGGCGACAGTCGCCCCGACGTTCCCGGCCCCGATAATCGTAACTTTTTTTCCACGTTTTTTCATAGCACTCCTTTGAAGGCCCTCCGGAGTACTACTGCAAAACATAACTCAGAAGCGACTTCTCAATTATGCTTTGCGCTCAGCGATACTCCGATCAGGCCGAAAATTGAATGACGGCATCCTCATCGACGCCGTCCTTTTCCGGATCATTGTAGCGAAACCCGGCGACACTTTGATCACTTAGACCCGGTCAATGATCTCGTTGAAGGTCTGGCTGGGACGCATGGCCGCCTCGGCCCTTGCATCGTCGGGATCGTAATATCCGCCGATATCTTTGGGGCTTCCCTCGGAGGCCAGCAGCTCCTCCAGGATCTTCTCTTCGTTTTTGGCCAGGGCATCGGCCACCGGAGTGAAGGTCTCCGCCAGCTCCTTGTCCACGGTCTGCGTGCTCAATGCTTCCGCCCAGTAGCGGGCCAGCCAGTAGTGGCTCGCTTTGTTGTCGGGTTCACAGCACTTGCGGCTGGGAGCTTTGTCGTTGCCCAGATAGCCTTCGTTGGCTTTGTCCAGAGTATCGGCCATGACCCCGATCTTCTCATCCTCGTGTTTCATATACTCCATCCGCAGGGATTCGGCCAGGGCCAGGAACTCGCCCAGGCTGTCCCAGCGCAGGTGCCCCTCTTTGAGGAACTGTTCCACATGTTTGGGGGCGGATCCGCCCGCACCGGTCTCGAAAAGCCCGCCGCCGGCCAGCAGAGGAACAATGGAAAGCATCTTGGCCGACGTTCCCAGCTCCAGGATCGGATACATGTCGGTGAGATAATCCCGCAGAACGTTTCCGGTGACAGAGATGGTATCCAGACCGGCACGGACACGCTCGTTGGTGTAGTTGGTCGCCGCGGTCACATCCATGATGGGCAGCTCCAGACCGGTGGTGTCGTGCTCTTTGAGATACTTTTCGACCAGTTTGATCATATTGGCATCGTGGGCCCGGTTCGCATCCAGCCAGAAGACAGCGGGAACACCCTCAATACGGGCACGCTCCACGGCCAGTCGGACCCAGTCGCGGATCGCTTCGTCTTTGGCCCGCACCAGACGCCAGATGTCGCCCTTTTCCACTTCGTGCTTCATCAGCACTTCGCCGCTCTCGCTGACCACCTCCATCACACCGTCTTCGGCCACTTCGAAGGTGGTGGGGTGGGAACCGTACTCTTCGGCCTTTTTCGCCATCAGTCCCACGTTGGAGACCCGACCCATGGTGGTCACGTCGAACTGACCGTTTTTCTTGCAATCCTCCATCATCGCTTCGTAGAAGCGTCCGTAACTGCTATCGGGAATGACCGCCAGGGTTTCACGGGCGTCGCCGTTTTTATCCCACTGCTTGCCGCCTTCGCGGATGACCACGGGCATGGAAGCATCGACGATCACCAGGTTGGGAGCATCCAGGTTGGTGATGAGTTTGTCGCTGTCGCTCATAGCCAGATCGGGCTTGCCGTTGAGGATCACCTCTTTGATCGCCGCTTCGATCTCCTCTTTTTTGTCGGAGTTTTTGAGTTTGTCGTAGAGATCCCCCAGTCCCAGGTTGGGATTGACCCCCAGCTTTTTCAGTTCGTCACCGTACTTCTCGAAAACATCCTTGAAGAAGATCTCAACCGCGTGACCGAACATGATGGGATCGGAGATCTTCATCATCGTCGCTTTGAGGTGCAGGGACCAGATCAGATCCTTCTCTCTGGCCTCTTCGATGGTTTGGGCATAGAACTCACGCAGCGCTTTGGCGGACATAAAAGTCGCATCGAGAACCTCATCGGTCTCGGCTTCGATCTCTTTGAGCGTTTTGCCGTTAAGTTTGATACTGACAGTCTGGGCTTTGGGGACGATGACCGACTGCTCGTTGCCGTAGAAATCTCCTTTGCCGTCCATATGGGCGACACGGGCCTGGCAATCCTCGGCGAAGGGTTTGAGACGATGGGGATGCTCCTGGGCATATTTTTTGACCGCGTGGGCGCTGCGGCGGTCGGAGTTGCCTTCCCGCAGGACCGGGTTGACGGCGGAACCGAGGCAGGTGGCGTATTTGGCCGCGATCTGCTTCTCCTCTTCGGTCTCGGGATTTTCGGGATAGTCGGGGATATCGTAGCCGTGCTCCTGCAGCTCGGCGATACACTCCTTGAGCTGGGTCACGGAGGCGGAGATATTGGGGAGCTTGATGATGTTGGCTTCGGGCCGATGGACCAGCTCGCCCAGTTTGGCAAGCTCATCCTCCCGCTTGCCCATGGCGGCCAGAACCCGTCCGGCGAGGGAGATATCGCTCAGACGCATGTTCACACCGGCTTTGCCGACGTACTTCTTGACGATAGGGTAGAGGGAATAGGTGGCCAAAGCCGGCGCTTCGTCGATTTTGGACCAGACGATCGTGGGTTGCGTACTCATGGGAACTTCTCCTGGAATATTGGGATTGTTATTGGTGAGCTCATTATATCGGTAGTGACGTTGAAGCTTGCAGGGATCCGAAAGCGCAAAAGTAAAAGAAGCTCAAAGTGTTTCTCTACTACACAAATGCCAATCGATATCAAATCACAACGGAGAAAAAGGAGGAGAGGCCGAAGGATTGGCCGTGCAATAAATGAGTAGGAGGGTAACGGAAGAAGCCTTTAGGCACTCAGCTCCGCCGGCTGGATCCCCAGACTCCTGGCCGCTTCGATGATCGCCCGGCTGACATGGACTTTGGATTCGATCACCACATCCGCCAGTTTGGTGCGGATCTGCAGCTGCAGAGGGTGGGGGCCAGGGTTGCGCTCGGCCAGGCAGTAGAGCTCTTCGACGATCTTGGGATCGGGCATTAGATCCAGAGCCAGAATCACCGGAGGCTGCTCCTCGGGGGCTTCGGTGTGCTTCTGCTCCTTTTTCACCTTGACCTTCTCTTTTTTCGCCTCTTTGAGGGTCTCGATCTTGAGAATATTCATCCGGGTGAAGTCCCCGTCTTTCGTCACTTTGACCTTGAAGGCGATGGGACGGGAGAGATCAAACTCCTCCTCCAGCTCCTTGAGCCGGTCGGCGAAGAGCATCAGCTCGATATTACCATGGAGATCCATAACATTGGCGATACCGAATTTGTTTCCCTTTTTGGAGATCTTTTCGGTGATCGATTCAATTTTGCCGATAAAAAGCGCCTGGGAGCCGTCGGCCAGCTCGTCGATCTCGGAGCTGAGGGTGTAGTCGATTTGGGCCAGCTCGTCGCGGTACTTGTCCAGAGGGTGCCCCGAGACATAGAAGCCCAGGGTCTCCTTCTCAAACTCCAGGATCTGCAGCGGCTCGAACTCCTCCATGGGATCGAGGCTCAGCTCCACATGGGTCATCTCCTCGCCGCCGCCAAAGAGGGAGTTTTCGGCCATCTTCTTGGCTTGGGCAGCTTTGGCAGCGGTCTCCATGATCGTTTCGATCTGGGTCAGCATCGCCTTGCGGGTATAGCCCAGGCTGTCCAGTGCCCCGGCTTTGATGAAGGCTTCGATCACCTTTTTGTTGACCTTGGCGGTGTCGATCCGGGAGACAAAGTCGCTCAGATCCCGGAACGGACCCTCTTGGCGGGCTTCCAGAACGGAACGCACGGCGATATCCCCGGCCCCCTTGATGGCGCCCAAGCCGAAGAGAATCGTCGGTTTGCCCTCGATCTCATCGGCGACAAAAGCCAGGTCGGAGCGGTTGACGTCGGGGGGCAGCAGCTCGATCCCCATGTGCTTGACCGCATCGACGTAGCGGACTACCTTGGTGGTGTTGTCCTTCTCCAGGGTCAGCTGGGCTGCCATGAACTCGGTGGGGTAGTAACACTTGAGGTAGGAAGTGTAGAAGGTGACCATGGCGTAGGCGGCGGAGTGGGATTTGTTGAAGCCGTAGCCGGCGAACTTGACAATCAGATCAAAGAGCTCGGCAGCTTTGGCCTTGTCAAAGCCCTTCTTAGCCGCTCCTTCGGCGAACTCCCCTTTGAGTTTGTCCATCTCCTCCTTGATCTTCTTTCCCATCGCCCGGCGCACCAGGTCCGCCCCGCCCAGAGAGAAGCCTCCGATGGTCTGGACGATCTGCATGACCTGCTCCTGGTAGACGATAACCCCGTAGGTAGGTTTGAGGATCGGCTCGAGCTCCGGGAACATATAGGTGATCTCTGCCCGGCCGTGCTTGCGCTCGACGAAGTCATCCAGCATCCCCGACTCCATGGGGCCGGGGCGGTAGAGGGCCAGCATCGCGATGATATCTTCGAAGGTGCTGGGTTTGAGCTTTTTGGCCAGATCCTGCATCCCCGCCGATTCGATCTGGAAAAGCCCCAATGTGTTGCCGGTGGCGATATAGTCGTAGACCTTGGGATCGTTGATATCCACCTGCTTGAAGTCGATCCGTTTGCCGTGGCGCTTCTCGATGAGCTGCAGCGCCTCTTCGATCACCGTCAGGGTCTTGAGCCCCAGGAAGTCGAACTTGATCAGATCCACATCCTCGACATACTTCCCACTGTACTGGGTCGCCAGGGTCTCCTGGCCCGTGGGTTTGAAGAGCGGAGTCTTCTCCCAGAGGGGCTCGTTGGAGATGACGACGCCGGCGGCATGGGTTCCGGCGTTGCGGTTGAGCCCCTCCAGTGCCAGGGCGAACTGCCAAACCTGAGCCGCTTTGGGATCCCGCTCGATGAGCTCTTTGATCTTGGGCTCTTTTTCGTAGGCATCTTTGAGGGTGATTTTCAATTCGTCGGGAATCAGTTTGGCGAAGGCATCGGCTTGGGCGTAGGGCAGCCCCATGACCCGCGCGACGTCCCGGATGACCCCTTTGGCCAGAAGCTTGCCGAAGGTGATGATCTGGGCGACGTTGACTCGGCCGTACTTCTCCACCACATAGTCGATGATCTCCTGGCGGCGGCTCTGGCAGAAGTCCATATCGATATCGGGCATGCTGACGCGCTCCGGATTGAGGAAACGCTCGAAGAGCAGGCCGTAGGGCATGGGATCGATGTCGGTGATCTGTAGGGAATAGGCGACCAGACTTCCCGCCGCCGATCCCCGACCGGGCCCGACGGGAATTCCCATCTCCTTGGCCGCCCGGACGAAATCCCAGACGATGAGCATGTAGCCGGGAAACTTCATGGAGTTGATGATCCCGATCTCGGTCTCGAGACGCTCCCGGTACTCGGCGTGTTTCTCCTCGGGGACGTGTTCCAGTCGTTTGGCCAGTCCCTTGCGGGCCTCATGCTCGAAGAGGACGATGTCGTTGGCCAAGGAGTACTCTTTCTCAGGCTCCGGAAGCTCCAGCCCCTCCAGAGCCGCCCGTTCCCGGGTAAATTTGAAGTTGGGGGGCGTGGGGTTGCCCAGCTTGATCTCCAGGTTGCATTTGTCGGCAATCTCCTGAGTATGCTCCAGGGCCTCGGGGATGTCGGCGAAGAGCCGCGCCATCTCTTCGGGGGATTTGACGTAGAATTCGTGTACCGAGTGGCGCAGACGCTTGGGATCGTCATACTGTTTGTTCATGGCGATGCACATGAAGGCCTCATGCGCCTCGGCATCCTCGGGGTTGGTGTAGTGGGTGTCGTTGGTGGCGATGATCTTGATCCCGGTCTCCAGAGAGAGACGGATGATCTGCTCGTCGATGCGCTGCTGGTCTCCGATGCCGTGGCGCATCAGTTCCAGATAGAAATCCTCGCCGAAGATCTCCTGGTACTCCAGAGCGATCCGCTTGGCCTCTTCGTAGCCGCCGGCGCCGAACTTTTTGTTACGCTCGCTCAGATTGAGATGCCAGTTGACCTCCCCCTGGAGGCAGGCGGAGGTGCAAATAAGCCCTTCGCTGTGTTCCCGCAGAAGCTTCTTGTTGATCCTCGGGTAGTAGTAGAAGCCATTGAGATAGGCCTGGGAGCTGAGATACATGAGGTTTTTGTATCCGATTTCGTTCTTGGCGAAGAGACAGAGGTGGTAGCGCTGGCGGGTGCTCTTGTCCCCCAGCTCCTCGCTGTTGTGCAGATAGGCCTCCATCCCGATGATGGGTTTGATCCCCTCTTTGCGCATCGTGTTGTAGAAGTCGATGGTCCCGAACATGTTGCCGTGGTCGGTCATGGCCACCGCATCCATTCCCAGCTCTTTGACCTTTTTGGCCAGGGCTTTGATCTTGTTGGCCCCATCCAGGAGGGAATACTCGGTATGCAGATGGAGATGGGTGAATCGGGGTCTGTCGGACATGGCTACCTCTATATTTTGTCTTGGCTTTGGAGGCTAAATATAGCACAGTTTGTTTGAGGGAAGATGGAGGATGGAAGATGGAAGATTTAATAGGGCCGAAAGACCGGCAAGCAAAGGCTGGAAATGCCGCTTATCCGAAGAGCTCCCCGTAGCGTTCCGGATCGAAACCGACGACGACCTCTCCATTTTCCAGCTCGATCACCGGCCGTTTGATGAGGAGGTTCTCTTTGCAGAGCCACTCCCGCATCCCCGCTTCGTCCAGATTCAGCTCCTTGAGTTTGAGCATTCGGTATTTGGTTCCCCGTTTGTTGAACAGCGTCTCAAGGGGAACCTTGGCCAGCCACTGATCGATCTTTTCACAGCCGACCGGGGTCTTTTTGAAATCGACGAATTCGAAGTCGACCCCCTTTTCTTTCAAATACTTCAACGCCTTGCGTACCGTATCACAGGTTTTGATGCCGTAGACTCTGATCATCGTCTCTCCTTCAGATAGTTTTCGAGCCGCTCCACCCCTTCGGCCATATGTTCGATACTGCGGGTATAGGCGAAGCGAAGCTTGGTGGCGGTGCCGTGACGGCCGAAATCGATCCCGGGGGTCACGGCGATGTGGATCGCTTCCAGCAGCTCACGGCTGAAGGCCGTGGAGTCTTCGGTGTACTCCGAAACGTCGCACCAGAGGTAGAAAGCTCCGTCGGGTTTGGCATCGACAGGCAGAAGCGGATTCAATGCCTCGTAGAGATAGTCACGCCGTTGGCGAAAGATCTCCCGCACCTGCGCCAGGTAGTCGTAATCGAAAGCCTCCAGCGCCGCATACTGGCTCAGCGTCGGTGCGGAGATGAAAAGGTTCTGGGCGATGATCTCCGCCGGACGAATGAGGCGTTCGGGGACGATCATCCAACCGATCCGCAGTCCCGGCATGCAGAAATATTTGGAAAATCCGTTGATGACGATCGCTTCGTTGCTGAACTCCAGCGCCGTGTGGGCCCGTTTTTCATAGACCAGGGCGTGGTAGAGCTCATCGGAGATCAGAGTGATTCCCTCCTGGCAACAGTAGTCCGCCAGGCACTTCAGGGCTTCGGCGTCGTAGAGGGTCCCGGTGGGGTTGGAGGGGAAGGAGATGTGCAGGACATCGAGGGCAGTGCCCTCCAGATCCCTGGGCCTCAGCAGGTAGCCGTTGCTTTGATCCACGGGGTAGAAACGCGGTTCGGCATCCACCATCACGGCGAAATTGGGATAGCAGGGATAGGAGGGATCCGCCAACCCCAGCCGACCCCCCGCCTTCAGGGTCAGCAGATAGGCCACTAGAAATGCATTGCTGGTGCCGGGGGTGATCAGGATCCTCACCGGATCCACTTCCACCCCGTAGTCGTGCCGGTAGTGGGCTGCGATCCGCTCTCTGAGTTCCCGCAGCCCCATGCTTTCGGTATAGGCGAAACGCTCACGCTCCACCGCCTCCCCCAAAGCCCGTTTGACGCCGGGCGGAGGCGGCAGATCCGGCTGCCCCACCTCGAAATGGATCGTATCGTCAAAAGCCTGGGCCTGCCGTACCAGATCCATGACCCGAAAGGGAGTCATCCGTTCATAGCGCAAAAGTCTCCGCTCCCTCTCAGCAGTAACTCGCCAGCGTGCCGTTTTTGACCGTCTCGTAGCTCTCCTCGCCCACCAGCTGCCGGACGATCTCTAGAGCGAAACAGATCGCCGTACCGGGCCCCTGGGAGGTGATCACCTTCTCATCCACCACCACCTTTTCGTTGATCCAGTCCTCGGGCCGGATCTGCTCCTCCACGCTGGGGTAGCAGGTGTATTTGGGGCTGAGCACCCCGGCCACGTGCAACGCATAGGGAGCGGCACACATGGCCGCGACCCATTTGCCGCGGGCTTTGAACTCTTTGAGCAGCTTCTGGGCCAGTTCGTTCTCCGCCAGCCGGTTGGTCCCGCCCCAGCCACCGGGCAGGACGATGATGTCATACTCGTCCACCACCGCATTGGCCAGAGGCATATCGGCCTGGACGGTGATGCCGTTGGCTCCGGTGATCAGGTCCGTCGCGAACTCCCCGGGCAGATAGGCGCTGTTGACCTCCACCCCGCCACGACGCAGTATGTCGATGATCGTGACCCCTTCGATCTCTTCGAATCCTTCGGCCAACGGTACCAATGCACGTGCCATGACAAACTCCTTTACAATGAAATATGGGTGTTTGGAAATTATAACGGATTTGAGAGCGCCTTCGGCACAGTAGTTAGTCGATAGTCAATAGTTGATAGTCTCTAGTTTACAAGCTGCTTGAACGGAGATTTGCTCTTTTCTATTTCTTTAATGAAAAGCGTTGCAAAGCAACGCATACCAAAATTCCTAGTTACTAGTTACTCGTTTCTAGTTACTGTTTCATTTCACCTTTTCAAGGTACTTCCCTTCGGCAGTATCGACTTTGATCTTGTCTCCTTCGAGGATATGGAAAGGGACCTGGACCACGGCACCGCTCTCGAGCGTGGCGGGTTTTTTGCCCCCCTGGGAGTCGCCCTTGAAGTTGGGGGGAGTCTCGACCACTTCCAGGACCACGGTCTGGGGGATCTCCACGGTGATGGGCTTGCCGTTGTGGAAGAGGATATCCGCCTCCATCCCGTCGATCATGAAATCGAAGACCTCGCCCACCTGTTCATGGGTCAGACCGATCTGATCGAAGGTCTCGCTGTCCATGAACTGCAGAAACTC
>NZ_WFQN01000075.1 GCF_015487065.1 Nitratifractor sp. | reverse complement strand
TTGGGGAAACTTGCAGGAAGCTCTCGCCCTTTTCCGGGGGACACACGATTTCAGATACTTTATGAAGACAGGATCCGATATCCGCAGCAGCGTTCGGGATATCCACAAGGCCTACGCCCTGCAGCGGCGGGGCTACGGCTTCATCTATTTTCACGCAAACGGCTTCCTCCGCGCGCAGGTACGGATGATGATCCACGCCGCCGCTGCCGTCGCCGATGGCACCCTGACCCTCTATGAGCTTGAAGAGCAGCTTGCTACCGCCAAGCGGCACTGCACCGGCCTCGCCCCGCCCGAGGGACTCTATCTGGCTAGGGTTCTGTACTGAATGAAGCCATTCACTCCGGCTCTTCCTCATCCATCCCCAGCTCCTGCGCCAGGTATTTTCCGGTGTAGCTTCCGGTTGCGTGCCAGGTAGCCGCCAACTCCTCAGGGGTTCCCGTCGCGACGATCTTCCCGCCTTTGTTTCCGCCTTCCGGGCCCATATCGACGATATAGTCGGCGTTTTTGATCATATCCAGATTGTGCTCGATGACGACGACGCTGTTGCCCAGCTCCGTCAGGTGATGCAGTACGCCCGTCAGCCGGTCTACATCGGCGAAATGCAGCCCCGTGGTGGGCTCGTCCAGGATGTAGAGCGTCCGGCCCGTATCCTTTCGGCTGAGTTCTTTGGCCAGTTTGATCCGCTGGGCTTCGCCTCCGGAGAGGGTCGTGGCGTTTTGGCCCAGTTTGATGTAGTCCAGGCCGACGGCCATCAGGGTTTTGAGTTTGGCGGCGATCGCCGGGATTGCCTTGAAAAACTCCATCGCCTCTGCGACACTCATATTCAGGACTTCGGCGATGTTTTTGCCTTTGTAGCGTACCTCCAGGGTCTGCTCGTTGTAGCGGGCTCCCCCGCAAGCGTCGCAGGTGACCATCACATCAGGGAGGAAGTGCATCTCGATCTTGATCTGCCCTTCTCCCTGGCACTTTTCGCAACGCCCACCTTTGACGTTGAAGCTGAAGCGCCCCACTTTGTAGCCCCGCAGCTCCGCCTCTTTGGTCTGGGCGAAGAGTTTGCGGATCTCGTCCATAACCCCGGTGTAGGTGGCCGGATTGGAGCGCGGGGTGCGGCCGATGGGGCTCTGATCGAGATAGATCACCTTGTCCAGATGTTCCAGGCCATTGATCTCCACCCCTTCGACCCGATTGACCTTTTTGGCGCGATTGAGGATCTCCCTCGCGGTGGGCAGGAGGGTCTGGAGGATCAGGGAGCTTTTGCCGCTGCCGCTGACGCCCGTGACGCAGACGAAGTTCCCCAGGGGAAGTTTCGCCGAGAGATTTTCGATGTTGTTGATGGTGACGTTGCGAATCTCCAGCCACTGCTCTCTGGGGCGCTCGGCGTGAGGATAGGCGATCTCCTTCTTACCGTAGAGGTACTGAGCGGTGAGGGTTTTGGCCCGGCGCAGTTTTTCCGCTTTTCCGGAGAAGACGATCTCTCCGCCGTACTCCCCCGCTCCGGGGCCGATGTCGACGATATGATCGGCGGCCAAGATCGTCTCTTTGTCGTGTTCGACGACGATGACGGTGTTGCCCTTGTCCCGTAGAGACTGCAGCGTGCGGATGAGCCGAAGCGTGTCGCGCTCATGCAGGCCGATACTGGGCTCGTCGAGGACGTACATCACCCCAGTCAGTCCTGAGCCGATCTGGCTGGCGATACGGATTCGCTGGGCTTCTCCTCCGCTGATCGTCCGGGCATCCCGGCTGAGAGTCAGATAACCCAGTCCAACATCGTAGAGGAAAAAAAGCCGCTCTCTGATCTCCTTGAGTATCGGTTCGGCGATAAGCTTCTGCTGCTCGGTGAAATGGGAGAAATTGCCCTCGTCGGCGAAATAGGCGTAGCTCTCCTCGATCGGCATGTTGATGATCTCGGCGATATTCTTCCCCTCGATCCTGACCGCCAGGGAACGGGGGCGCAGACGGTTTCCACCGCACTGGTCGCAGACCTTTTCGGTCATATAGTCGGCCAGATCCTTTTCGTCGGTAAACATCTCATGGGCAAATTTGACGACCCCGGGCCACTCCCGCTTGAGCGTGTGGCGCTTCCAGAGGAATTTCACCGGTTCGCTTCCCACCCCGTAGAGGATCTGCTTGCGCTGATGTTCGGGAAGCTCTTCCCAGGGGACATCGGTCGGGATGCCGTTTTGCTCGCAAAAAGCGGTGAGAAATTTGGAATAATAGCTCTTGTTGAAGCCATGCATGATCCGCACCGCTCCCTCCGAAACCGTCCGTGAAGAGTCGATGATCTTGCTCAGGTCGAGGGTATAGCGGATCCCCAGGCCGTCGCAGGCGGGGCAGGCTCCTTTGGGGGAGTTGAAGGAGAAGCTCACCGGCTCCAGGGGCTCGAAGCTCAGTTTACAGTCGAAACAGGCCAGATGCTCCGAATAGTGATAGTCTTTCCGCTCCAGCGCCAACTCTTCGTGGTTGAGCACTTCGATCTCCACTTCACCGTAGCTCTCTTTGAGGGCCTTTTCGATGTCCTGTCCGATCCGCTCTTTCGAGCCCTCTTTGACCACGACCCGGTCGATGACCACTTTGATGCTGTGCTTTTTGGTCTTGGCCAGCTCGATCTCGTCGTCGAGGCGTACCATCACTCCGTCGATCATCGCCCGAACATAGCCTTTGTGACGCAGGGACTCGATCAGATCGGCGAAGGTTCCCTTTTTCTCCTTGACCAGCGGTGCCATGATCACCAGCTTGGCTCCTTCGGGGAGGCGCAGCACTTCGGTGATGATGTCGCTGGCGCTCATACTGGAGATGGGTTTGCCGCACTGATGGCAATACTGCCGCCCTACCCGGGCGAAGAAAAGTCGCAGATAGTCGTAGATCTCGGTGATCGTCCCCACGGTGGAGCGGGGGTTTTTGGAGGTGGTCTTTTGGTCGATGGCGATGGCAGGAGTGAGCCCCTCGATCTTGTCCACATCGGGCTTGCCCACCCGCCCCAGAAACTGCCGGGCGTAGGAGCTCAGCGACTCGATGTAGCGCCGCTGCCCCTCCGCGTAGAGAGTACTGAAGGCCAGTGTCGATTTACCGCTCCCGCTGATCCCGGTGATAACAACCATCTTGTTTTTGGGAATCTGCACATCGATGCTTTTAAGGTTGTGCTCGCGCGCACCTCTGACGTCGATGATGTCGTGCTTTTTGCTCATAGATTCTTCATTCCTTCGATCTTCTGTATTTTTATGACTTCCATTACACAGTATCTTTGACAGATACGTTTGGTGGGACCAAACCTACGTTTCATAAACTCATAAAACCATATTAATGTTTGGAAAACCCACCCAATAGCCAACAACAAATATACCAATAAGAAATTGCTTTCCTACCCACTACGTATTACCCTCTACCCACTTTTTTATTGCGCAAAAAACATCTTATAGACCATTATCGCCAGGATAAAAGCGTACATAATCACAATGAAATTCTTATGACTTTTGTTACTGACGTGCTCTTTGAGCCAGACACCCAGATAGACTCCCAGCAGAGAACCTACCCCGATGATCGTCCCGTGCAGCAGGTCGATCTCTCCGTGCACCAGGCGTCCCAGCATCCCTGCGACGGAGGAAAACACGACAAAAAAGAGTCCGGCACTGACCGCTTTCTTGACCGGATAGTGCAGAAGGCCCGAAAGCAGAGGGATCAGGATGATCGCCCCGCCAACCCCGATACTGATGGCGATGACACCGATCCCCATCCCAATGATGAAAAGCAGCCATTTTTGGAGGGTTTTACTCTCGCCGGCGTCTTCGTGGACTTTGGAGGTTATCATCCGCAGCAGGGCAAAAAGGACAAAACCGATGAAGACGAACTGCAAAAAGCGCCCGGAAACGAAAGAGGTCAGATAGCCACTCAGATAGCCGCCCATGAACCCGCCAAATCCGACGAAAAGCCCCTCACCCAGTACCAGAGTCCCCCTGCGCCAGTTGAGGAAAGATCCATACAGAGAGCTGAAGACCATCTGCATCACGGAGATCCCGACCGCCGTCTTCATCCCATAGCCCATCAGAAGCAGCACGGGTACAAGAACCGTCCCTCCCCCGATCCCGAAAAATCCGGAGAGCGCACCGATCCCCATCCCTACAAACGCCAGCAAAATTTCCATAAGGGTCCTCTATTGAGAAATACGCGATTATACCATTTTGCTACCGGCGCCATACGTGATATCGGTTAATAAATATTGAGGGCACCTCTAATATGTAGATAAAGAACAAGGGGACTGTTCAGAATTTTGTGTCAGCACCCGATAGTTGAATAGGATCATATCATAGATCCAAAGCATCGTCCAACCTGCCTTCGAAGAAGATGGCCAGCTGTGAGAGTGTCAGGCTCCAATTTTGTATCGGCATCGTCCATTTCTTCTGGGCGTTCTGAATCCCCAGATAAAGAAGTTTGAGCAGGCTGTTTTCGTTGGGGAATGCCCCCTTGGTCTTGGTAAGCTTGCGAAACTGCCGATGGATCGATTCGATGATGTTGGTCGTGTAGACGATCCGTCGGATATCCTCAGGATACTTGAAGTAGTTGGAGAGGTTCTCCCACTTGTTCCGCCAGGATTGAATGACGATGGGATACTTCGCTCCCCACTTCTCTTCCAATCGATCCAACTCCGTTTCGGCCGCCTCTTTTGAAACGGCCTGATAGACCGACTTGAGATTCTTGCTAAACTCCTTTTTGTTTTTGGAAGCGATGTATTTGAGGGAATTGCGGATCTGGTGAACGACACAAAGCTGCACCTCCGTCTTGGGGAAAATGGCGTTGATGGCCTCGGGAAAGCCGCTAAGCCCATCGACGGAGGCAATCAGGATATCTTTTACGCCCCGGTTGTTCAGATCGGTCAATACCTGCAGCCAGAAGTTGGCCCCTTCACTCTCACTGAGATAGAGCCCCAGGACCTCTTTTTTCCCGTTCAACCGGATGCTGAGGATCGTGTAGACGGCTTTGGAAACGTAACGTCCGTCCTCTTTGACCTTGTAGTGGATTGCGTCAAGCCAGACGAAAGGATAGATCGCTTCTAAGGGGCGTTGCTGCCACGCTTTGAGCAGGGGGATGATCTTATCGGTTACGGCACTGATGGCGGCAGTGGAGAAGCTGACCCCGTAGATCTCTTCCAGATGTCCTCGGATCTGGGTGTAACTGTTACCCAAGGCATAAAGCGATAGGATCTTCTCTTCGATCTGATCGCTCATACTGCGTTGATGCTTTTTGACGATCTGGGGCTCGAAGGTTCCGTTACGGTCTCGGGGAACTTCCAGCTCGAACTCCCCTACGGAGCTTTTCATCCGCTTGGAGCTTTTACCGTTTTTACGGTTTCGGATCTCCTGAGATAGGTGGGATTCCAGCTCGGCCTCCAGAGCCGCCTCGGTAAGCTGTTTTATGAGCGGAGCCAGCACCCCGTCTTTTCCGTCGATTTTAGCCCCGGCCTTGATCTGCTCCAGGGCCTCGTTCAAATCAAACTTGTCGTTCATGGTCAATCCTTTAGAATTTTAGATTCTATCGGACTGACACAAAATTTCTAACGGTCCCCCTACTCCTTTGAGTGCATTAGGAAACCTAACCCAATGTTTTCTAACAGGATTATACATAGGATTACTTCCTTTCCAGCTTCTAGGCATAAACCTATATCGATAAGGATCAGAAAGTGCATGTGTACTTTTAGGAACATAATTCCCATTCCATATACTTCTTGGTCCACCTGCTCTATTTGGGATCCAATGGGAAAACTCTTTGCCTTTTCCGGCTGCTCCACCCCAGCGAACGCCTAAAGCCCCCAATGCAGCAGAAGCAGCTACGCTATACCAATTTACACAGTGAATATTCCATCCATTGGTAGCAAGTTGAATGAATAAATCCAAGCCTGCACCTAAGCCTGCACCAATAATAAAATTCCAAAATTCCCCACTTGGATCCACCAAATCCACCGGATCATCGGCTACATACCTGTAAAAGTTAAAATTCCCGCTGGCAAACCCTATCGGATCCTCTGAGATGAATCGTTGGATCGTGGGATCGTAGTATCTGGCTCTGTAGTAGTAGAGATCTTGTGTGTCTACGACTCTTCCGGTGTAGCCGTATGGGTTGTTTGTCTCTACGGTTTTGGTATGTGCAACTATTCTACCATAGTGGTTATCGTAGGTAAAGTGTTCGACTTCGTTGCCCTCTTGGTCTGTGAGGCTAAGGATGGAGCCTTGGTGGTCTCGGTGGTAGTAGAATGTTCCGTTGGCGTTGGTGATGCTTAGCGGTGTGTCGATGCTCTCATCATGGGTGATGGTGGCGATGACGTTGTTGTCGTTATCGAGGATGGCGATGATG
>NZ_WFQN01000074.1 GCF_015487065.1 Nitratifractor sp. | reverse complement strand
ATACCCCTCTTCGACATGCACCAGTACAAAAGCATCGAACAGGCAAGGATCCACGCTCTCAAAAGCGGCACCGAACTGGCCAAAACCGCCGAGGAACTCCGAAGCAGAGCCGACGCCCTCTCCCGTCAGCTGAGGCTGCTGGCCAAAAGCGTCCGACTCAACCGCCACAATATCACGAATCAAAAAAAACTCCTGGCCATCGCCAAGACCAGCTATGACGACGGTCGGATGACCCTTGAGGAGTATCTGCGCTACGTCGATGCCCTCTTCGACGCCCGGGCCAACCTCTACAAGAGCAAGGCCCAGTACTGGCAGACCCTGGCCCAGCTGGCCTTCCTCTACGGCAACGATCTGGAACGGATCGTCCGATGATGCATTGTCGAACAATTCGGTTATTGGTCACTGGTCATTGGTCATTGGGATTTGTTCCCGAAGACCTTTTGCCAATGTCGAAAGTTAAGAAGAGGTTTCACTCGATGGCGACAAAGGAGCGCTTGCCCCGAAGGGGTTCCAACGGAATTAGCGACTGCCAGAGCTATCGAGTGAAACCGACGGTTTTCCAGAAAACTCCATCGGTACCAAGAAATTTGAACAAAGGATAAAAATGCAATCGTCCAAAAAACTCCTCAAAATCCTGATCTTCCTGATCATCGTCGCCCTGCTGGTAATCGGCGCCGTCCGGCTCGTCAAAGCCCGCAAGGCCCAGGAGGCCAAAACCCCTGTGGCCAAAGAGTATGCCGTCAGCGTCGAAACCCTCCGGGCCAAAAAAGGGCCGGTCAAGCTGACCCTCCCCTAC
Organism: Nitratifractor sp.; assembly: GCF_015487065.1. Classification (GTDB taxonomy): domain Bacteria; phylum Campylobacterota; class Campylobacteria; order Campylobacterales; family Sulfurovaceae; genus Nitratifractor. The sequence continues at coordinate 7,823 of NZ_WFQN01000074.1, read as the reverse complement.
ATCGCCCTGGCCCAGAACGACAACGACACCGTCATCGCCTCCAAGGTCTCCGCCCGGGTCCTCTCCGTCAAAAAAGCGGGGGAACGGGTCAAGAAAGGGGAAGTTCTGGTCCAGCTGGACGATAGTTCACTCAAAGCCAATCTCCAGGCGATCGAGAACTCCATCGAGGGGGCCAAAGAGGAGCTGATCGCCACCGAAGCGACCCTCAAGAACCTCGAGGCGATCCATCAACGCACCGCCGCCCTGCTCAAGGTCAACGGTGCTTCCCAGGAGCAGTACCAGAACGAAGAGGTCAAGATTGCTGTCACCCGGGCCAAGCTCGCCGGGGTCAAGGCCAAGATCCTCAAACTCCAGGCCGAAAAAGCCTCTATCGAAGACAGCCTCTCCTACACCACCATCAAGGCCCCTATCGACGGCCTGGTCTCCAAGAGTCTCGTCTCCCCGGGTGACCTGGCCATGCCGGGCAAACCGCTCATCAAACTGGCGGCGACCGAGGGGACCTATCTGCTGGTCCGCCTTCCCGGCAGCGCCAAGAGCATCGATTTCGCCGGCAAAGAGTACGCACTCACGCCGCTCCACTCCACCTTCAACGGACTCAACGAATTCCGGGCCGATATCGACCGCTACATCCCCACCGGCAACCGGGAAGAGGTCTCGGTGGTGGTCTACAAAGGCGAAGGGGTGCTGCTGCCCGTGGATACACTGCTCAACCGCGACGGCAAGAGCTATCTCTTCCTCTTCAGCGGCAAAGAGAAGGTCAAACCGGTCCCCGTCACCCTCAAGGCCAGCGGTCAGGAGGGAGTCCTGGTGGATGACCGCTTCGCCGGCAAGGAGATCGTCAAGGCCAAGCCGGATATTCTGCTGCGCCTCATGGGCGGCTATCCGGTCATTCGGGAGCCGATTCGTGACGAACGCGGGGAGCGATAGCGATGTTTGACTATTTCTACAAACGCCCCTATCAGCTCTACAGTCTGATCCTGGCCTTTTTCATCATCGGGATCGCGGCGCTGGTGCTCCTGCCCAAAAACCTCTTCCCCGACGCCAACCGTCCCCAGGTCGTCGTCATCACCCAGGTCCCCGGCGCCACCGCCGAAGTGGCCGCCAATACGGTGAGCAAACCGATCGAGGAGGAGATCGCCCGGATCGCCATGGTCCGGGATGTCAGCTCCGTCAACGTCGCCAATATGTCTATCGTCAAAGCGGAATTCGAATACAAAAAAGGGCTCGAAGCCGCCGCCGTGGACGTGGCCAACGCTCTCTCCATCGCCAAAGGCCGTCTGCCCCGCAACGTCACCCCCGCCGTCTATACCGCCGGGGACTTCACCCTGCCGGTGGATGTGATCACCCTGACGCCCAAAAAAGACGCCAATATCAGCGTCGCCGACATCCGCAAAATCGCCGACAGTTTCCTCAAACCCTATCTGCTGGGCAATCCGGCCATCGGGAACGTGGAGGTCTTCGGAGGATATCAGAGCGCCATCAACATCGAAGTGGACCCCTTCAAAGCCAAAAAATACGGGGTCGATTTCGACAAGTTGGCCAAGGCGATCTTCTCCATCGACAAGGACACCCCCGTCGGCTTCACCAAAGGCAAAGACAGCTTCTACACCATCACCTACTACGGGGAGCGGGATCAGATCGAAGAGCTCAAGCAACTGCCGATCCAGCCCAACCTGCGTCTGGGAGATATCGCCAAAATCAGCTGGAGCTACCAGAAGCGCACCAGCGGCTACATCGGCAACGGCAAAGAGGGGATCGCTCTCTCCATCCAACGGGCCCCCGGCGGCAGCGTCCTGGCCGTCTCCAAAGCCGCCCGGGCCGAGATGAAGAAGCTGCAGAAACTCTATCCCAAGATCGACTTCTCCATCTCCGATACCCAGCGCGACCTTATCGAGACCGCCAATACCAACATGCTCGAAGCCCTGCGCGACGCCATCATCTACACCCTGCTGGTGATCATGATCTTCCTGGGCAACTTCCGGGCGATCATCGCCGCGGGGCTCTCGATCCCGATGGTCTTCTTCGCCACGATGGCCATCATCTGGCTCACCGGCGGCGAACTCAATATCGTCATCTACACGGCGATCATCCTGGCGCTGGGAATGCTCACCGACGACGCGGTCGTCGTCCTGGAAAATATCGAACGGCACCTCAACGAAGAGCACGAAGATCTCCAGACCGCCATCAAAAAAGGGACCAAAGAGGTCATCTCCCCGGTCTTCGCCGGGACCCTGGCCACCATCGCCGTGCTCTTCCCGCTGATGTTCGTCGGGGACTTTCCCCAGCATATCTTCCGTCCCCTCATCGAGACCCTGATCATCGCCCTGCTAGTGAGCTACTTCCTCTCCATCACCTTCATCCCCAAGCTCTCCGCCTGGCTCTACAAAAACGGCACCGGCAAGACCAAAATCGAGCAGTGGTTCGAAAAACTCTATGAAAACACCATCGGCCGGCTGGTCATCCCCTATGTGGGCATCCTCAAATTCTCCAACGGCAAATGGTGGGCCCTGCGGCGGATGTTCCTGACCGCTCTGGTCATCCTGACCCTGATACTGAGCCTCAAAAACGTCATGCCCCTCATCGGCAAAGATGTCATGCCCCCCATGGATACCGGCATCATCAAGGCTCAGATCGCCTTCAGCGCCAACGAAAACGTCGAAACCGCCGAGAAGAAGCTTCATCCTTTCCTCACCTGGCTCAACAAACAGCCCTGGCTGGTGCGCAGCTCCATCGCCTTCGGCTCCGAGCCGGGCGTGCTGAGCCTGGGGAGCGGGAACCTCCCCACCGAAGCCACCATCACCATCACCGCCGTCAACCGCTTCGAGCGAAAAAAATCCATCTGGCAGCTCGAAAACGAGATCCGGGACCACCTCTCACTCCTGCCGGGGCTGAAACGGGATGATGTCTTCGACTTCGGCGCCACGGCCCTCTCCACCATCAAGGCACCGCTGGATATCCGCCTCAAGTCCAGCGACTACGAGCATCTGCCCTCCAAGTCCAAAGAGGTCCTGGCCGCCATCAAGGATATCAAAGGCCTCACCTCCGTCTCCACCAGCTGGGATCGGGACTTCAGCGAGATCGAGCTGCGCATCGACAACAACAAAGCCCTCAGCTACGGCATCACCCCGCTGCAGATCATCTCCCAGATCCCTCTGCACGGTGCCGTGGCCTCCCTGGCGGCCAACTTCACCTCCATGAAAACCCAGTTCGTGCGGATCTACCTCAAAGGCAAGTTCAGCCAGAACATCCAGACCCTCAAGATGCTTCCCATCTCCACCAAATTCGGCGAAGTGCCCCTGAGCCAGTTTGCCACGATCAACCCCCACCTGGTTCCCGCCAAGATCGAACGGGATCAGATGCTCTACAGTGTCGATGTAAACGGCTTCCGGGCCAAACGCCCCGTCACCCACATCACCGACGACGCCGTCAAGGCGCTGCAAAAGGTCAATACCGACGGCTACATCGTCACCCAGGAGGGGGACATCGCCCAGCTCAACGACAGCTTCAAGCGGATGATCAAAGCGATCGGCTTCGGGGTCGTAATCCTGCTGATGGTGCTCATCGCCATCTACGAATCGGTGCGGCTCTCCCTGATCATGATCCTCGTCCTGCCTCTCTCGATGATCGGGGCGGCCTGGGGGATGCTGATCTTCCACAAACCCAGCTGTATGCCCTCCATGGTGGGGCTGCTGCTGCTCTTTGGGATCATCATCAAAAACGCCGTCCTGCTCATCGACTTCTACAAAGAGTATGAAAAAGAGGGCAAGACCCCCTTCGATGCCGCCATCGAGTCGGTACGGGTCCGCTTCCGCCCCGTCATGATGACCGCCTTTGGAACCATCGCCGGGATGATCCCCATCGCCCTGGAGCAGGCCGTCGGCCTCGAGCGCCTCAGCCCCCTGGCCGACGTAGCCGTGGGCGGACTGCTGGTCGGTACGCTGCTGACCCTAGTCTACGTGCCGCTCTATGCTTATGCCACCGATCCGAGGAACAAAAAGACCAATCCTATTGAGAAAATCGAGGAGGCGGTCTAGGGTAAGAGGTGGGAAGGTGGGAAGGTGAGAGGGTGAGAAGGTCGATGGATTTTTCTCGGCAATCACTTCCAACCTCCCACCAGCACGAAGTACGATCCTACCTTCTCACCTTTCAATGAAGGAATCTAAATGCCCGAAAATTCCCAGCAATTCGACGCCTGCCACGTGATGAACGAAGGGGAGATCCTCAACCCCCAGCTCAGCGATCTGCCGCTGCATGAGGCGGTGCTCTACGGCGACCGGATCCTCACGGCCAAATTCTCCAAACGCCTCAGTTGCGCCATCAAGCATCTGCCGATCCGCCTGCGCTTTCGCTACAACCACTCCATCGAAGAGGCGATAGACATGGGCATCGCCAAGGACCCCACCCTCGTGCTGGATGGTGAGATCTTTCTGGAGGGGCTCGTTTCCGCCGAACAGATTACAAAAGCGTTCGAACAGTTTGCAAAACCGAAAAAAACAGACGAAAAGCGTGGGTAAGCCCAATCTATTTACTTACTATTAAGTAAAATTCTCTATACTTTTAAAATCAAGATATCTTGATACCGAAATAATAAAAGGAGCATCATGAACTTTGATGACTACCTGCGCGGCTTCGACTACGACGAGCGCAAGGCGATGAAGATCCAGCTCCCCGAGATGTTCGAGCTCTACGCCGCGGGCAAAGCCCAGGTGATCGACATCCGGTTCAAGGAGGAGTACGAAGCGTGGCACATCGGATTCGGAGAGCACATCCCCCTCAACGAACTCCCCGATCGTCTGGACGAACTGGACAAAGGCAAAACCATCGTCGCCATGTGCCCTCATTACGACCGGGCCGAAATCGCCCGACTCTATCTGACCCTCAAAGGGTTCCATGCCCGCTACCTCATCGACGGAATGCTCGGCATCGTCGACTACCTGCGGGGAGACCGGGCGAAGAACTATATGGAGAAAATCCGATAGATTCTGTGGGCATTGAGATTCGCTTCGCGGATCGGCAGGAGGCAGTGAGTTGCCTTCGGCAACGGCATTTTTAGCGGATTTTCCGCCAAAAATCGTAACACGTAACACATAGCACTTAACACAAAAACAAGGAGAACATAGTGAACACTTTCCCCCTCAACATCGTCCCCAGCGAAATGAAAAACATGCGCATCGAGATCGAGGAATTTATCGAGCTCTACAACAAAGGCGAAGCGGAGCTGGTCGATGTCCGCGTGCCCTTCGAAACCAAGGTCTGGCGGGTCAATTTCGGCCTGCAGATCCCGGCCAACGAACTCCCCGAACGCCTGGAGGAGCTCCCCAAAGACAAGCTCATCGTTGTCGCCTGCCCCAAGGTTGACCGCTCCAACATGGCCCGCACCTACCTCGCCTCCAAAGGTTACAACGTCAAATATCTCGTCGGAGGCCTGCTGGGGCTCATGGATCGCCTCAAGGGCGGCAAAGCCAAAGATCTGAAACTCTAAGCCATGAGCACACCGGAGCTGATCCACTACGGGATCTACTTTCTCCTGACCCTGGGGCTCTCGACGCTGTTTGCCATGGGCGGGGTGGGTTCGGCCATCGTGTTGGTGCCCACCTTCAATATGATGGGGATGCCCCTGAATCTGGCCAAGGCGATCGGGCTTTTCATCAACAGCTCCTCCACCATCACCGCTTCGGTGATGAACTTCTTCCGGGGGGTGCTGGATATCAAATTCGCCCTGCCTCTGGTCATCGCCATTTTGCTGGCCACGCCTCTGGGGGCCTGGAGCTCCCAGTACGTCCCGGTGGTGGTGGTCAAATGGATCCTGGTCGCTTTCCTCATCACGGCGGCGATCTTGCTGCTTTATACCAAGCGGGAAACCAAGGTGGTCTACGACAAAGCCTGGATCCTCTTTCTCATCGGTTTCGTCGTCGGGATCATCTCGGGGATGATCGGCGTGGGCGGCGGAGCGCTGATCATGCCGCTGCTGATTTTGCTGGGCTTCGATGCCAAGAAGGCCGCCTATGCCGTGAGCTTCATCATCCCCTTCTCTTCCCTGGGGGCCTTTTTCACCTACCTAAGCTTCGTGCAGATGGACTGGGTGCTCCTAGGCGTCGTCACCGTCGCGGCGGTGCTGGGAGGCTATCTGGGGGACTTCATCATGCACTATAGACTCACCCCCGTCCAGGTCAAAAAGCTCATCGCCGTGCTCCTGCTGCTGCTGGCGGCCAAAATGATCATGGGGCTTCTGAAGCTCCATTTCTAAAGGATCTATTATGATGCACATTATGAAAAAGATCGCCGACTGGATCGTCGAGCACGAAGAGAAAGAGGCGGAAAGCTGTTCCATCCCCGATGAGATCATCGACGAGTGGCTCGAAACCATCGAGGAGCGTAAACAGCGGATGAAAGCCCACGGGAAAACCCACTCCGAACAGTATGAGATGCTGCTAGACCTGGAAAAACGGGTCAAAGAGATCGAGGAAGAGCGGAAGCGGAAATGCCACAATCCAAAGACGCAGTAGAAGATCCTGTATCCTCCCAAAAGATCCCCCAACGGATCGTTCCTTCTCTTTGGGAGTTGCTCTGGGCCTTTTTCCTCATCGGCCTGACCGCCTACAGTATGGCGATGCTCCAGCAGCTCAAGGCCCTCGTCATCGGGAGACGCTGGCTGAGCCAGGAGGAGATGGACGAGGGGCTGGCGATGGTGCAGCTCTATCCCGGTCCCATCCTCTTCAACCTCGCCGCCTATGCCGCCTACCGTATCAAAGGCTTCACCGGCGCCTTTCTCGCCACCTTTCTCTTTGTCCTCCCCTCCTATCTACTGATGCTGCTGCTCTCCTGTCTCTATTTCCGCTACGGGCAGGTGAGCTGGGTCCATCCTCTCTTTATCGCTCTGGAAGCGATGGTGGTGGGGATCGTGCTTCACGTGGCCACCGACTTCTCCGGACGCTACCTCTCCGGCGCAGGGACGGCCTTTCTGGCGGGGCTTGCTTTCGTGCTGATGCTCTTTCACGTCAACGCTTTCTGGATCATTCTGCTCGCCATTGCCCTGGGATTGGCGCTCTTTTGGAAACAAAAACCCGAGATGAAGAAAGGTCCCAAAACGGCCGTGCCGATCCCCGGAAAATGGCAGTGGCGTCTGGCGGGGCTACTCTTCAGCGGAGCGCTCTTCGTCGGATTGCTGGCGTTGGGGCTTTTCTGGCATAGTGAAGCTGGGCGGCTGCTCGGGTCGATGTTCAAGGTGGGGGCCGTGGCCTTCGGCAACGGGATGACCATTATGCCGCTGTTGCAGCAGGAGGCGGTGGTCTCCCACCACTGGCTGACGCTCAAAGAGTTCGCCGACGGGATCGCCTTCGGGCAGATCACCCCCGGGCCCTTCCTCATCACCGCCACCTTCATCGGCTACAAAGTGGCGGGGCTCCTGGGGAGCGCTCTGGCGACGGTGGGGATGTTTTACCCCTCCTTTTTCTACACCCTCGTCATGACCGAGCTCTACGAAAAGATCAAGCGCAACCCCTGGATCCGCAAGGCGCTGCGGGGCATCCTGGCCACTTTCACGGGGATGCTCTTTTTCGTCGTGCTAAGCCTGGGACGGGTCAGCCTCGTCTCCCCCGCCACCTACATCTGGGCCGTAGGAGCCCTGATCGCCGTGCGCTATCTCAAGCTCAACATCCTCTGGATCTTCCTGGCGGGGATCGCGACGGAGGTGGCGTTCTACTTCGCGGGAATTTCTCTCTACTGATCCAGGTTTCATACAAATTTGTTTATCAGTATATTTCTATATAGAAAATATATATCTTATATGTTTTATTCGTTAAAGAAATATTTTATCAAATAGT
>NZ_WFQN01000073.1 GCF_015487065.1 Nitratifractor sp. | reverse complement strand
GAACAGAACGACCCCTGGGATCGGCAGATCTCTTCCCACCTCTATGTCCCCGATCCCAACCAGCGACTCCGTCAGCAAATCGTCCTGGGGATCGGCGGCTATCGGGCCCTGGAACTGCTGGGGATCGAATATTCGATCCTGCATCTGAACGAGGGGCATCCAGCCTTCGCTCTTTTCGAACGGGTGCGTTCCTGTGTGGAAAACGACAAACTCTCCCTCGATGATGCCATCGATCGGGTGCGCAAGACATCAATCTTTACCACCCATACGCCATTGCAGGCGGCAACGGATGTCTACAGCTTCGATATGATGAGTCACTACTTTTCCGACTATTGGCAGCGGCTGGGGATGGACAAAGAACGTTTCATGAGCTTCGGGCTCAATCCCGATGCTCCTCAGGCGGGCTTCAATATGACGGTCCTGGGCTTCAAGCTCTGTGCCCAACGCAACGCCGTGAGTCAAAAGCATGCTGAGGTGACGCGGGAAATCTGGAAGAGCCTCTTTGCCCGGGAGCCGGAAAACCAAACCCCCATTGTCGGGATCACCAACGGCGTGCATCTGCCCACCTGGCTGGGGGACGAACTGCGGGAGTCGATCGACGGCATCCTGGGGGAAAACTGGCTGGGTCTCCAGGCCGATCCCGATCTCTGGTCCCGAATCGACGAGATGGAGGATGAAGAGATTTGGCAACTCCATTACACCTACAAGGTGCGAATGGTCAACTTCATCCGGGAGCGAGTACGGCGCAAATGGTCCGACGAACATATCGATCCGGTGGTGGCGATGGCCGAGGGGGTGATGCTGGATCCCGATGTCCTGACCCTCGGCTTCGCCCGGCGCATGACCGCCTACAAACGCCCCGATCTGATCCTGCACGATCTGGACCGTCTGGAGAAGATCATCAACAACTTCTCCCGACCGGTGCAGATCGTCTTCGCCGGCAAGGCCCATCCGGCAGACCAGCCGGGCAAGGAGATTCTGCAGCGGATTTTCCGAACCGCGCAGGATCGCCGTTTCCGGGGGCGGATCGCCTTCGTCGAAGATTACGGCGAAGGGACGGCCAAATATCTGGTTCGCGGCTGCGATGTCTGGCTCAACAATCCCCAGATTCCCATGGAAGCCTGCGGTACCAGCGGGATGAAGGCGGCGATCAACGGGACGCTCCACTGTTCGACGCTGGACGGCTGGTGGCCCGAGGGATACAACGGTCACAACGGCTGGGCCATCGGCGGGGAGAGCTCCGACGACGCCAAAGACGCCGAAGCTCTCTATACGCTCCTGGAGAAAGAGATCGTCCCCCTCTACTATACGCTGGACGAGCACAAACGCCCCGCCGGCTGGATCGCCCGGATGCGGGAGTCGATCCGCAGTGTGGCCCCGCACTTTGGAAGCCGCAGGATGATGCAGGAGTATCTGGGCAAATTCTATCTGCCGATTTCAAAAGAGGTAACGACATGGGAAGACTGATTCTACTTCGACACGGACAGAGCGTCTACAACAAGCAAAACATCTTCACGGGCTGGACCGATGTGGAGCTGAGCGACGAAGGGATCGCCGAGGCGAAACGGGCCGGGCAGATCCTCAAAAGCAACGCGCTTTTGCCCGATCTCTGTTTCACCTCCTGGCTCAAACGGGCGATCCATACCGCCCAGCTGGCACTGCGGGAGATGGATTGGGAGCAGATCGACTGCGTCAAAAGCTGGAAACTCAACGAACGTCACTACGGCGCCTGGCAGCAGCGCAACAAGGACGAAGTCAAAGCCGAAGTGGGGGAGGAGGCCTTCGTCGCCGTGCGGCGGGGTTACGCCACACCCCCGCCGCCGCTGCCCGACGGCGACCCGCGACTCCCCGATAAGGATCCCAAATTCCGCCTCATCGACCCGCAGGAGCTCCCCCGCAGCGAATCGCTCAAAGATACCCGGCAACGGACACTCAACTATTTCTACGAAGCGATCGCCCCGGAACTGGCGCGGGACAAAACGGTGCTCGTCAGCGCCCACGGCAACTCCCTGCGGGCCCTGACTATGGCCATCGAAAATCTCAGCCCCGAAGCGATCGTCAAGGTGGAAATCCCTACAGGAATACCGATTCTCTACCGGTTCGACGAGACGCTGCTGATGCAGGAGAAGAAGGTGTTGGCTTGACACGGAAAGATTGGAGAGTTATGATTGAGGAAAGTCCGACAAAAGGAGGATGTTATGGGACGCTACACTGAGAAACTCGATGAGATCAAACGGCTCATCGGGGATCTGCAAAAAGAGGCCCCCGAAGCGATCGGGGCATTCCACACCTTCATGGAGGCGGTGGAGAAGCCCGGAGCCATGGATACCAAATCCAAAGAGTTGGTCAACGTGGGGCTGGCGGTGGCGGCCCAGTGCGAATGGTGCATCGCCCTGCACACCAAAGGGGCCCTCGACGCCGGCGCCACCCGGGCCGAGATCATCGACGCGGCCCTACAGGCGGTGCTGATGCACGGGGGACCGGCGCTGATGTACATGACGCCGGTGATCGAGGCGTTGGATGAATTTGGGGCAAAATAAATTTTGTAATTGGTGTATTGGTTATTGGTATATTGGGTGTGAAACCTGACTTTTACCAATACACCAATACACTAATATACCAATAACAAGGAACAGCCATGGACAAACTCACAGCCGAAGAGATCTACTACACGATGAGTCTGGGGCGGAAGTTCGAATACGCCGCCAAAGAGCACTATATGACGGGGGAGATTTCCGGATTTCTCCACCTGGATATCGGGCAGGAGGCGCTGAGCGTGGCGGCGATGAAGGCCTTCGACCACGGGGACGTCTTCACCACCTACCGGGAGCATATCATGGCCATCGCCAGAGGCATCGAGCCTCGGGCAGTTATGGCGGAGCTTTTTGGCAAAAAGACCGGCGTGAGCGAAGGGCGGGGCGGGTCGATGCACCTGTTTGATCCGACCCACTTCTTCTACGGCGGCGACGCCATCGTGGGTGGTCATCTTCCCAACGCCGTAGGCTGCGCCTACGCCCGGAAATTCCAGGAGAGCGAACACGGGGTCATGGCGGTTTTCGGCGATGGGGCCACCAACGGGGGCGCCTTTTTCGAATCGCTCAATATCGCGAGTGCGTGGAAACTGCCGATTCTCTTCCTCTGCGAAAACAACCGCTATGCCATCGGCACCGAGATCACCCGGGTGGCTCCTTTTCTGGAGCAGGCCAAAAAAGCCGAACCCTACATGCCCACGATGGAGGTCGACGGCAACGACGCCGTGGCGGTCTACGAAGCAATCAAGGAGGCCCAGGCCTATATCCAGAAAGGCCATGGGCCCATCTTCATCGAAGCCTTCACCTACCGCTGG
>NZ_WFQN01000072.1 GCF_015487065.1 Nitratifractor sp. | reverse complement strand
TGAAATGGGGATTGATCGTCTTGAGAGTATCGAGAAAGTTCCGGCCGTCCCGGATATAGGTCCGGAAACCGACTTTCATCCAGAGATCGTCGTAGACGGCGAGAGATTCGGCGAGTTTGAGGTTTTCGGCGGAAGACGGAAGATCGAGGGCAATGACGAGGTTCATGGGCAATCCTTCTACCGCCTACGGCGGCGTAATTGGTCTATTGGTTATTGGTATATTAGGATAAGTTCTCTTTAGCCCCAATACACCGATACACCAATATACCAATACACCAATAACTATTTTCGATCGAAACTTCCCCCCAGAGCCAGATGGAGGTTGACGCGGTTGATGAGCCGCTCTTTCATCACCTGGGTGCGCAAGATCTTGGCGTTGATCCATTTGCTCTGGGCCTGGAGGACATCGAGGATGCTCCCCTGGCCGATTTTGTAGTTTTTGTCGGTCATCACGTAGGCGGTTTTGTACTCTGTAGCCATTGTGTTGAGATAGTGGTAGCGACGGGCGAGGTAGCGGTCGTTGGCCAGGGCGTTTTCCACTTCGCGGTAGGCGTTCAAAACCGTCTTTTTGTAGGCGGCGAGGGCTGCTCTCTGGTCGGCGGTAGCGGCGTCGATCTTGGCCTGGATCTTTCCGGCGTCGTAGACGGGCATAAAGAGGCCGCCGATCAGTTTGGCGAGTGTCTGCTGAATCGTATCGACACCGAGCTGTGCGGAGATGCGGATACTGGGCAGGCGCAGCAGGCGCATCGCTTCGGTATTGTGGAAAGCGGAGGCGACACGGTACTGGGCGGCGATGATGTCGGGGCGCCGGTTGAGCAGCTCGAGAGGGACGCCGGCGGGGACGCGGCCCGAGACGGCCCGCAGGTTGTGGGCTTTGATCAGGTTGCCGGGGTAGCGCCCGATCAGCGTCTCCAGGGCCCGGGTATCCTGCTCTCTGGCCATCCGGGCGCTCTGGAGGCCGTCTTCGGCTTCGGCGACCATCCCGCGGATCATATGCACGTCACGCATATTCCCCTGCCCGATCTTCGCCCGCTTTTCGAGGACACTCTGGGCGGTTTTCTGGATCCGGACGAGCTGCGCGTAGAAGTCGGCGATCATCTTGTCCGAACCGAGGAGGAACCATGCTCTGGCGGTGCTGGCCGAGAGGGTCTGGCGTGCCCATTCGTAGTCGGCGAGGGTCGCGACCGTGGTCTCCGCATCGGCGTTGAGTTCGTTGGCGAGGCGGCCCCAGAGGTCCGGCTCCCAGCTCAGGCTGAAGTAGGCGGAAGCGCGGTAGTGGCGGTTGTCGCGATCTTTGTAGTTGTAGTCCCAGTTTCGCTCGAGAGCGTTGCCGTTGATGTCCAGCTGGGGCATCATCCCCGCGTGGGTCAGTTGCATCATCGCCGCGGCTTTTTCGACCCGGCTGGCCGCAAGCATCAGGTCGGGGTTTTGGCGCTGGGCTTCGACGACCAGCTTGTCGAGGGTGGGATCACGGAAGCTCTGCAGCCATCCGTCGCGGACGGGGCCCCCGACGTAGCTGCTGCGATAGTGGGAGGGGGCGTGGGGGCCGGCTTTGCGCACTTCGGCCGTGACGCTCTTGCTCGGGACGACGTTGTGGGCGCAGCCGCTCAGCAGCAGGGCCGCGACCGCCGACGAAGCCAGTAGCGTGGCCGTTTTTTTCTCGACGTTCATTCTCTATCTCTCCTCATCAGTGGAAACGCAGAAAGTAGCTCCATGCCAACATCCGCAAAAGCATCTGCCGGATAATGGCAACATGGGACCAGAACCCCTTCTGGGCTCCGTAGACCGCCACAGTACTGTCGACACCTAGGGGCAGGCCGAGCTGGCTGATGTTTTTATCCAGCTGGATGATCACCGGAATCTGGCCGATAGGCAACTGTTGGCCCAAAGAAGCCATATTTCGGTTGACGGAGAGTTCTCCCTCGGCCAGAGCGGGGATCACCTCTTTGACCTTTCCCTGGAAAGTCCGCCCCGGCGTCGAGACGAAGATCGCTTCGGCGGGATCGCCCTTTTTGATGTTCTTAGCCGGTTCCTGGCCGAAGCCGGCGATCAACGTCGCCGAATCGCTGTTGACGAAGGTCATCACCGGCAACGCGGGAATGGGGACCGCCATCTGGCCGGGACGAACCCGGACGTGGGTGACGTAGCCGTTGGAAGGCGCCCGGACGACGCAGCTGTCCAGATCGAACTGCGCTTTGACCAGTTTGGCTTTGAGCGATGCGACCTCTTTCTCCCATTTGTAGACGTCGAACTTCGATCCTCCGGCGGTCTCGGCCAACTGTTTGGTATCTTTCAGACGCTGCTCGGCGAAGGCCAGCTGCGCCTTGAGATCATCCACCACCGCCTGATAGGGAGTCGGGTCGAGCTTGAGCAGAATCTCCCCTTTTTTGACGGGAACGTTGGGTTTGGCGTCCACTTCGATCACTTTGCCCCGGACGTTGGGGACGATCTGCGTCGTGACGTAGTAGATCCGCGCGCTTTGCGAGCCGGGATGGAAATAGGCCATTCCGGCCAGAATCGTTCCGATCATCACGATCCCGCCGAGGATGGCGGTGGTGAGCGACCATTTGTTGACAGGAATACGGAAGACTTTGAAAACGATCCAGCAAAGTGCCGCATAGGTCAGGAGCATTAAAGTTTCCATCAGGCGGTCCCTCCTTTCTTCCCGTCAACCGGCCCGGTGGACCGGCTCTGTACCTCACCGGCGACATGATGGAGTTTCGCTTCGAGCTCTTCGACCTTTTTTTCGAGCTCCTCGAGCTTTTTGATGTCGGATTTCAACTCTTCCGACGGCTCGATCTGCACCGTTTCGGTCCCCCACCCTTCGCCCGGTTTGTAGAGGTAGGCCCAGATCCAGAGGAAAGGCCAGATCGTGTGCATCAAAAAGAGGCTCACCCACCCCGCCACGTGGATGGCGTCACGGTGGGGATGGTTCCGTTTTTTCGCCATCTCATAAGGAATGTCGTGGATGTAGATAATCGCGTAGACCAGGACAATGGCAACGGTCACGAGGACCCCCAGCGCCACGAAGTCCAGCGTTCTCGGATCGATGGCCATAGATACTCCTTGTTTAGAATTTGTACAGTTTTCGTTAATTATGCCTTAAAAGCACTTAAGGGTCACGTTCAACCCGCCAGGCCCGGCAGAAGCTTCGCCAGGCCGTGGGCGATTATCTGCACACCGATAGCAGCCAGCAGTATCCCCATCAGGTGGATAGCGATGTTGAGCCCCGTCTCCCCCAGCTTTTTCCCGATCGGTTCGGCCTTCCTTATTGAATAGGAGGGCTACCTCGGCCGAATCCCCTCCGGGCACTCCACCTGGACGATCTGCGGCTCTTTCGTATCCAGGCGCCGTGCGGTGAGTTTCCCCTGCCAGAGGCATCCGCTATCCAAGCAGCAGACGTCATTGTTTTCGAAATATCCCAGCGTCGACCAGTGGCCGAAGAGGATCTTCTCCTCGACCCGTTTGCGCACCGGACATTCAAACCAGGGCAGCAGCCCTTTCGCCCGGGTCTTTTTGCCGGGGGCGCCTTTTTGATCGAAGTCTAGGCGGCCGTCGGGGTAGCAGTAGCGCATCCGGATAAAACCCGCAAGCATATAGCGCTGATGTTGCAGATCATCACCTAACGGGTCGAAATGATCCTCGTTTTTCCCCATCATCACCGCCAGCCACTCGCTCGCGCGCTCGCTTTGCAGCTTCTGCATAAGTAGTCGATTGTAATGCAGACTGGTCCCCAGGCCAAACTCCGGTGGAATCCCGGCGTGGGCCATCACGTACCCCAGTTCGTGATCGAGCTGGACAAAAGGGCGCCTGCGCAGCCACTCCAGCCACGGCTCGGAGTTGGGGGCTTCGAGAATCGGATCGAGGGTCGGATTGGACTTTTTGATCCCCCACCAAGCCGCCAGCAATGCGATGTCGTGATTGCCCAGCACCACTCGCAGACTTTTACGGATGCCATAGAGATATTCCAGGACCTCTTTGGACTTCTTCCCCCGGTTGACCAGATCCCCCGCCAGCCAGAGCGTATCGCGCTCCGGATCGAAATCGATCTTCTCCAGTAACCGCATCAGCGGATCGTAGCACCCTTGAATATCGCCGATAGCCCAGATCATTAGCGAACTCCTACGGAGTTCGGATGGAGAATGGAGAATGGAGAATGGAGAATTTCGGGGCGTCGCTTTGCGACGCGACTGACAGGAAGCGGGAATTCATTCCCGCATGCAGGGCTGAAACCCTGCCCCCAATGACCAATAACCAATAACCAATAACTAGTCATTTGTAATCTCCAATTTCTCACCATACTCCCGCACCTTCTCCCCGAAATTCATCGCCGCATAGGCAGGCGACGGAGAGGGCAGATAATCCCTTTCGATCTCGAGATCCCCGAAGTTCCTTTCGAAAAGCTCCTGGGCTTTGCGGCCGGTGAAGAGGATCTTCCGGATCGTGGGGATGCGTCGCAGCAGTCCAGGGATATCGTTGACTTCGATCCCTTTGAGGGAACTGTCGAGGGAGTTTTCCCTCCGGCAGCCGGCGACCATATCCCAAAGCCCGAGTTTCGAGCGCTTGAGCAGCCAGATCTTCTGATCCCGGTTGTTGACCGGATAACCGGTGATTTCCGAGAGGATCGGCCAGAACTGGTTGCGCGGATGGGCGTAGTAGAAAGCTTTCTCGAAAGAGTCGATACTGGGAAAACTCCCCAGGATCAGGATCTCCGTATCGGGAAAGACAATGGGATCGAATGGATGTGCTAATCGTTCTTTCATTTTTATTCACTTTCAAACTGCCATCATATTCTACTTCTACTCGCTACCTACTACGCACTACCCACTCTCACTTACAAGCTTTGCGCATATTCTGCACCATCAGCAACAAAATCGCGACGGCGAAAATCTTGAAATCGAGCTCGCTCCCTTTGTGGGTAGCCAAAAAGGCTTGGCTCTGCGTCATCTTCTCTCCCGCCATCTGCATCGTCACGATGTCGGGCAGATAGTACCAGTTGAACATCGCTCCGGTAAAGATCACGACGAAAGCGGCGGCAATCGTCCATTTGTCCCGCTCTCCCATTTTGTACTTGTACCCCTCGTAGAGAAAGACGAAGAGGATTGTCAGCGTCACCGCGTAACTCAGGAGCACGAAGTTGCGCGTCATTATCAACCCCTCCTGATAGTGGCTCAGAAGATCCGCGCCGAGCCATTGGGCACTGTGGAAGATCACGGGGGCCACTACCGCCCCGGCGTAGAGTACGGCGCCGAGCATCGCGCCCAGCCAGATCAGATAGGCCATCGTGGCGATTCGAAAGTTTTTTTTCATTGTATATCCTTAGTTTTTATTAGTCGTTGGTCTCTAGTCAATAGTCGATAGTGTTTGGTGTCGCCATTGGCGACAATTTAATAAAGGCGTTGCTCCGCAACGCAAACCAACATCCATCATCCAAAATTCACCATCCAAAATCATCTCATTCTCCATTCTCCATCCTCAATTCTCCATCACTATAAATCCCCGATCCAAGCCGGCCAGATCCCTGTAAAAGCGATAGTTTCCGATCCCCTCTTCTTGGAAAAAGCGCTCCATCGGCCCGCGTTGATCGTATCCCATCTCGCAGAGGACGGGAACGCCGCGCTCCCGGGCGAGAAGGACGATCTCTTTGAGCAACCGTGTCCCCTCATCGGGGGCGAAGAGCGCTCTATGGGGTTCGTAGTCTGCCACATTGGGCTCCAGCACGCACCTTTCGGCCACATAGGGGGGATTGGAAATGATCATCTCCGCCGCGGAAGGTTCGACTCCTTCCAGCAGCGAAGTGTGCCGCAATTCGATGCGGTCCTCCAGCTCGAAACGGCGCAGATTTTCCCTCGCCACGGCCAGAGCTTCTTCGCTGATGTCGGTGGCGACGATCCGCAGATCGGGGAAGAGCCGCGCCAGCGTCACCGAAACCGCTCCGCTGCCGACGCCGATCTCGGCGATGCGGTGATAGCCCCTCTCCCGGATCAGTGCCGCCGCTTCGTCGACCAGGATTTCCGTCTCCGGGCGGGGAATCAAAGCCCCGGGAGCGATGAAGAACTCTTCTGCGTAAAAGCTCACCTCGCGGGTGATATACTCCACCGGTTCATAAGCCCGTCGCCGCTCCACGAGGGCGAAAAAGGCTTCCGGCTTTTCCAGGATCTCCCGATCCCGCAGAAGCAGGCGGCTGCGCTCACAGCCCAGATGATACGCCAGCAGAATCTCCGCCTCCAGGCGGGGGCGCTGCGCAACCCCTCTCAGGCGTACGGAGGCTTCGCTCAAAGCTTCAGCGGCCGTCATCGTCCGCATCGTCGATCTGCTCGAGAAATTCGAAGATCCCCTCTTTGGGCAGCTCAGCATCCATATCGACACGCTCCGGGTCGTAGCCCAGAGCTTCGAGGCGTTCGAGGATCGGGGGATGGCTGTAGTAGAAGCGCGAATAGATCGGATCGGATTTGGGGAAAGTTTTGTTCTCTCCCACCAGCTTGAGCAGGGCGGAGATCAGAGATTGTCGTCCCCCCGCCTCGGCCCCGTAACGGTCGGCTTCGTACTCGTTGTGCCGGCTGAGCATGCTCATCAGCGGCGTGTAGACAAAAGCCAGCACCGGAAGCAGCAGAGCGATCGTCGCCAGGGTCACGCCCGCGGTGGGGACGACCCCCATCTCCAGATAGAGCCGCTGGGGCAGATGGCCGAAGATATAGAAGGCGACAAAGAGAAACCCGCCCATCATCGCGATGTTTTTCCAGATGTCCCCGTGTTTGTAGTGGCCCAGTTCGTGGCCCAGTACCGCCAGCAACTCTTTGTCGTTGAGCTTATCCAGCAGCGTATCGAAAAGCACGACCCGCTTGGCCTTTCCCAGGCCGCCGAAGTAGGCGTTGAGCCGGCTGTCGCGCTTGCTGGCATCCATCACGAAGATCCCATCGCTGCGCAGCCCCGCCTCGGCCATCATCTTTTCGATCGCGTCGCGCAGTTCTCCCTCGGGAAGCGGAGTGAATTTGTTGAAAATCGGCGCGATGATCGTGGGGTAGATCACGTTGGCAAGCAGCGCCACGGCGAAAAGCAGCACAAATCCCCAGATCCACCAGTCGCGGAACTCGGCGATCACCCAGGCCAAAACGGCGAGAATGGGCCCTCCGATCACGACAAAGAGGGCAATCGATTTGAGGGTATCGATCAGGTACATCTTCGGAGTCGTTTTGTTAAAGCCGAAGGATTGGTCGATCTTGAATTTGGCGTAGATCTCGAAAGGAAGATTTACCAGCCAGTTGATCCCGAAAAAGGCGAAGAGGAAAAGCACGGCGTTGCCGACACTCTCCTGGATCCCCACGATCCCCTGCAGCCAGCGAAATCCCGCCAACACCCACCAGAGAAAGAGCAGATACTCGACAAAATTCTGGACGATGGCGAGACGCTCTTTGGCGATGGCGTAGTTACCGGCGACAAAATAACGCCCCTGGGGCATCAGCACCGGCTTTCGCCGCTTTTCGACGTTGACATAACCGATCTCCATCACCGAGAGGTAGATTTTGACGAGCGTGTAGAGGGTATAGATTCCGACGATCCAAAGTAGCATCGATGTCCTTTTTCTCTTTCGTAGATAACGAAGCGATAATTTTATACC
>NZ_WFQN01000071.1 GCF_015487065.1 Nitratifractor sp. | reverse complement strand
TTCTTCCTCAAAAGCGCCCACCTGGAGGGGATCCGGCTCTTCGTCACCCGCTGGGTCATGAGCTATCTCAAAGGCCCGCTGACCAAGGAGGAGATCTCGCGGCTCATGGGCGGCAAAAAACAAGCCGAATCCTCCGATACCGCCGCTGCCCGAAGCGAAAGCAGCGACGGATACGGCAGCGCTCCGGTCCTGGAGGCCTCCATCCCCCAACATTACGAACCCGATCCCTCCGGGAGCCATCGTTACCGCCCCTGGCTGGCCGCCCGCTGCGCTATCGAATATCACGATCAACGGCGGGGTATTGACCAGAATGTCACAGAGACCGATTGGCTGGAGCTGGATCCGGCCATGAACGAAGCCGAGTGGGAAGGGCGCCAGGTGGAGGATCTTCCCTTTGATCGCTGGCCGATCAAGGCACCCAGCCAGGCCCGTTTCGCTCCACTGCCAGGTTTCATCAGCCAGGATTCGGGCCTGCGAAAAAGTGCCGCCGCTTTGAAAGATCTTCTTTACCAAAATGAACGGCTCTCCCTCTTCCGCTGCCGCAAACTTCGTCTGGAATCCACGCCGGGTGAGAGTGAATCCGATTTCAAGGTCCGGGTCCGGGAACAGCTCGACGAACTCAAAGAGGCGGAAATCGATAAGCTGCAGGAGCGCTACGGCGCCAAAGAGACCCGTCTGCAGGATCAGCTCAAACGGGCCATGGATCGGGTAGAGAAAGAGAAAAACGATCAGACCAGCTCCCTCATCAGTGTGGGGGCCTCCATCCTGGGAGCCCTTTTCGGCGGGCGCGGGCCCTCTGCCAGCAAAATCGGCACCGCCATCAACCGCAGCGGCCGGGTCCTGAGAGAGCGGGGGGATCTGAGCCGAGCCCAGGAACGGGTCGAAGCAGTCCGGGAGAAGCTCGAGGCCCTCGCCGATGAGCTGGAGGAGAAGATCGACGCCATCGATGCCAAATATTCGCTGGAGAACTATCCGATCGAGCCTTTCGCGCTGCGGCCGAAAAAGAGCGATATCCATATCGAAGAGATCGCCCTGGTCTGGCGGCCGGCGCTCTGACCCTCTCCCATCCAGCTTTCCTTAAAGACAGTTGGGTATAATACCGTCCCATTTTCTATCTCTATAGAGAATATATTCAATTTAAGAAAGGACCGTCATGCCGAAGATGAAAAGCGTCAAAGGCGCCGTCAAACGCTTCAAGGTCAAGAAGAGCGGCAAGATCAAACGCGGTACCGCGTTTCGCAGCCACATTCTGACCAAAGTGGACGGCAAGCATCATCGCCAGATGCGCAAAGCCAAATACGTCGACAAGGCCGATGCCAAGAACATCAAAGAGATGATCGCCTAAGGGCGATCGGTTATGCTCCCCCGATCAGGGGCAAGTTCGGACAGAGAGAATGTCCGACACCTGACTTTTCGCAGCAAAAGAAAATCAAGGTAAAGGAAAGCACCTATGAGAGTCAAAAACGGAATGACCCGCCATCGGCGGCACAAGAAACTCCTGAAGCAGGCCCGCGGTTTCTACAGCGGACGCCGCAAACATTTCAGAAAGGCCAAAGAGCAGCTCGAGCGCTCTCTGGTCTATGCCTATAGAGATAGAAGACAGCGCAAGCGCGATTTCCGCAAGCTCTGGATCATCCGGATCAACGCGGCCGCCCGCCTGAACGACATGAACTACTCCCGTTTCATGCACGGCCTGAAACTCGCCGGCGTCGAACTGGACCGCAAAATTTTGGCCGATATGGCTATGAACAACCCCGCCGCTTTCACCCAGCTGGCGGAAACTTCCAAAGCCGCACTGGCGAAATAACGCCGCATCCCTCCCTCTGTCGTCAGGGCAGGGGAGCCAGGGAACGGTTCAACTCCTCCCCGAATATTCTCACCGCTTCGATCCACTCCTGCATGAAGTGGCGTGTTCTGTTCAGATCGATCTCCACCCTGTCCGGCGAAACACGGATCCCCAGATCGGTTTCCTGCGGTGCGTGTTGTCCGGCTTTTTGGACCCCCTGACGGATCCCGCTCTCCAGTTGGCGGCCCAGAGCATCCAGGTAGGTTTTGGCCCGGCGCGTATCAATGATGAGCCGTCCCGGTTCCACCTCTATGCCCATTTTTTCCAATCCCGAAGCGGGGGCATGCGATTGGAACGTTTTGGAAGAGGGCACAGTCCGGGAAGAAGAGGGGAGCGCAACCGGCATGGAGTTCGGTGAAATCAGGTGAGGAGGGGAGGGCACCTTGGTACTTTGGTCCTCTTTGGTACCTCCACAGGCACTTACGAGAAACCCGCAGATAAAAATTGTCACTATTTGCTTCTTCGCCATACCTACTCCTTCTCTTTCCTACATTATAACCTCTCAATATGTGTTCCCTGTCTACAAGAGATTAATCAACAATTAGTCAACCGTTATTTTTTCCCTGATATATTTCCATTCACACTAATGGCATGCATCCAGAACTCTCCTGTTTCTCCAAAGCTCCTGTGACAGACAAAAGACAAGCTGAAGAAACAGGATTGATTTGTAACCTAATAAAAAACTATGTTATACTTGAATGATGATATTTTTTAGTATTGGACAGTTACTGTTTCTCGGACTGTTTGCTGATAAAGGAAAAACACTATGAGACATACCTTCGTACCACTTCTGCTGTTGTGGACAGTATCCGCTTCATTCCTCTCTGCCAGTCGCCTCCCTTCTCATCCGACAGAGAAGAGAGAGAATCTCTATACCGTTCAAAGCGGTGATTCTCTCTATACTATCGCTCATCATTACCATATTACAGTCGGGACCCTTCGCCAAGCCAACAATCTGGGTGAGCAAAATCTCATTCGCCCCGGGCAGAAACTCAGAATCCCTTCCATCGGGACCGCTGCCTCCACCAGGGCGGCGGTTTCTCTCCAGCACAGTGAAAAGAAACAAAAAGTTGCACAAAAGGGCATCCGCAAAGATTCAAACAAAAGCAAACGTCATCAGTCCTCCGTGGCAAAAGCTTCACAAACCTACAAAGTTCGAGCCGGAGACACCCTTTCGGTGATCGCACAGCAACACGGACTCTCCACCCGTGAACTCCGAGAAGCCAATCATCTCGGAAACGAGGCGCTGATTCGTGTAGGACAGACCCTCATCCTCCCCGTCAAGACTCCGGCTACCGCCAAGAAGAGCGAGAAACATGTAGCCAAGGCTTCGAAGGAAAAGACCGAGAAGGCCGATAGCCGTCAAAAAGCCTCCGCCCAAAACACTCCCGCTCTTTATGAAGTACAATCCGGAGATACTCTCTTCTCCATTGCCCGGAAATACCACACCCCTCTCAAGGATCTGATGAGCCTCAACAAAATTGCGCCCACCGATCTGATCCATCCCGGACAGAAACTCAAGATCCCCGGTATCACCTATCGCACCGTTGCCACCCAAGGCAAAGCGGAGAAGCAACAGACAAAAAAGATTGCCGAAACCTCCAAGCCTGTCATCTATACCGTTAAGCATGGTGATTCTCTCTGGGCCATTGCCCATAAGCATAAGGTTTCAATTGCAACTATCCGCCGACTCAACAAACTCAAAGCGGGACAAACCCTCCACAGCGGGATGAAGCTCGTCCTGAAAGAGGGAGAAAAAGGCAAGAGAGCAATACCAGCGGAAAAGAAGAAAAAGGCGCAGATTTATACCGTCAAACGAGGGGATACCCTCTGGGGCATTGCCCACAAGCACAAAACGACAGTCGCCAAACTCCGGCAACTCAACAAAATGGACAAAAAGGCGGTTATCCATAGCGGGATGAAACTGACCGTCGGCTATACCGACATTCCTGAAACCCGTCTCGCCCAAAAAAGCAAAAAGCCTGCCAAAAAGGTCAAAGTCGCGGTCAAAAAGTCTCAAAAGAAGAAGACCCGTCTGGCCCAAGCCAAGAAAAACAGATCCAAACACGGCAAAGCTGACCGTCGCATCCACAATGCCCTGGCCGCTCTCAATGCGAAAGGGAGCAGTCATGGATCAGGAGGGGGAGACTACAACGTCATCCGGATCGCCAAACGCTATCTCGGACGCCGCTATGTCTGGGGAGCCGAAGGGCCCAATACCTTCGACTGTTCGGGCTTTACACAATATGTCATGCGCAAATCCAAAGGGGTCCGCATCCCGAGAGTATCTCGCAAGCAGGCTTACTACGGCAAATATGTCAGCCGCCGTAATCTCAAGCCGGGAGATTTGATCTTTTTCGATACCTCCCACCGCCGTAGAGGCTATGTCAACCATGTAGGAATCTACATCGGCAACAACAAATTCATCCACGCCAGTTCCGCCCGTCACCGGGTAGTCATCACCAGCCTCAACCGCCCCTTCTACCGGGCACGCTTCAAGTGGGGACGCCGGATCAATTAAGTCAGTGCTGAGTGCTGAGTGCTGAGTGCTGAGTGCTGAGTTTGACATTACTTGACATAGTTGTCAACTCTTTTTCATGACGCTTTTCTTTTTTCTTCTTCATCGACTCGTTCCAAAATTTACCTGGGATCACAAGAGTCGTGCCGTCGGAAGCTATTGGCCCTTCCCCTTTCTCGAACGAAGGGGAGAGGGTGAAAATAATGTGGAGTAAAGGAGAGGAGATCTAGTCAGCCTTGAGGACTGCGCCTTTGCTGGCATTGGTGACGAGGGCACGGTATTGGCGCAGCCAGCGGCTCTCCAGCGGTTTGACCTTGGGGGTGAAGGCAGCCCGGCGGCGCTCTATCTCTTCGTCGCTGAGGCGAACCTCCAGGATGTAGTTGTCTACATCCAAATGAATCTCGTCTCCATCCTCCAGAAGTCCGATCATCCCTCCTTCGGCTGCTTCAGGTGAGACGTGGCCGATACTGGCGCCACGGGTTGCCCCGCTGAAGCGACCGTCGGTGATCAGCGCCACCTTGTCCCCCAGACCCATCCCCATAATGAGACTGGTGGGAGCGAGCATCTCCTGCATACCCGGTCCTCCCTTGGGACCTTCGTAACGGATCACCACCACATGACCCGGCTTGACCTTGCCGGCGGTGATTCCCTCGATCGCCTCCTGCTGGCTGTCGAAACAGATGGCCTTGCCGGTAAAGACCCGATCACCGACGATGCCGGCGGTTTTGATGACCGCCCCCTGTTCCGCCAGATTGCCGAAAAGAATC
The DNA here is from genome assembly GCF_015487065.1 of Nitratifractor sp. Lineage (GTDB taxonomy): Bacteria > Campylobacterota > Campylobacteria > Campylobacterales > Sulfurovaceae > Nitratifractor. Next base: position 5,305 of record NZ_WFQN01000071.1, on the reverse strand, counting down.
GCCAGCCCTCCAACCTCGGAGTAGGGGTTTTCGATCCGGTGAATGATCGTTTCGTCCTTGATCTCCGCATCAGCGATCCGCTCGAAGAGGCTCTCCCCTGTCACGGTCAGGTTATCCTGAAGGACTCCATCTTTACGCCGGTTCATCTCGTGCATCACCGCCGAAACACCGCCGGCTCGGTTGATATCCTCCATGTGGACTGTCGTCAATGAGGGAGAGATCTTGGCGATATGGGCGACGTGCTTGCTGATCTCGTTGATCTCGGCGATATCGAAGTCCACGCCGGCCTCATCGGCGATGGCCAGCATATGCAGGATGGTATTGGAGCTGCCACCCATGGCCATATCCACGGCGAAAGCGTTGCGCACCGCCTTTTCATTGAGGATATTTCGCAGGCGGAACTTCTCGGTCGCCTCTTCGCTCTTGGCGATCTCGCAGATCCGGCGGGCCGCCCGGCGGTAGAGCTCCTCACGCTCCGGTGTCAGGGCCGGGATGGTACCGTTGCCGGGCAGGGCGATTCCCATGGCCTCCATGAGGGTGTTCATGGAGTTGGCAGTGAACATCCCCGAGCAGCTGCCGCCGCCGGGGCAGGCGTTGCACTCCATCTCCGTCAGGGTCGCTTCGTCGATCTCTCCCGCCTCGTACTGTCCGACTCCTTCAAAGACCGTCGCCAGGTCGATGGGCGTTCCGTCCGCCAGATGTCCCGCCGCCATGGGTCCCCCACTGACAAAAACCGTAGGCACATTGACCCGCAGAGCTCCCATGATCATCCCCGGGACGATCTTGTCACAGTTGGGAATGGCAATCATGGCATCGAGCTTGTGGGCGTTCATCATCGTCTCGACGCTGTTGGCGATGATCTCCCGGCTGGGGAGAGAGTAGAGCATCCCGTCGTGCCCCATGGCGATACCGTCATCCACACCGATCGTGTTAAATTCGAAAGGGACGCATCCGTTGGCCCGAATCTCCTCCTTGATGATCTGGGCGACTTTGTTGAGAAAGAAGTGCCCGGGAACCATATCGGTATAAGAGTTGGCTACCCCGATAAAGGGCTTATCGAAGTCCTCATCTTTGAGCCCGATGGCCCGAAGCAGGCTCCGGTGAGGCGCCCGATCATAACCTTTTTTGATCTCATCACTGCGCATTGCACGCTCCTTTGTCATAATATAGATTCCCGATGATTATACTCAGGTTAGCTTTGACATTTTAGAATTCTCTGTTATAATTGCAGTCCGATTTTTGAGCGCGGGAGTAGCTCAGGGGTAGAGCACAACCTTGCCAAGGTTGGGGTCGCGGGTTCGAATCCCGTCTCCCGCTCCAGAATCACAATATCGATCTTTCATAAAAAATCGGAAACTTTTACGATGTTCCCGGAGCCCGGATGGTGGAATTGGTAGACACAGGGGACTTAAAATCCCCCGGCCATTGCGGCTGTGCCGGTTCAAGTCCGGCTCCGGGCACCATCCTTGTTATTTTCGGCGCCATAGCCAAGTGGTAAGGCACGGGCCTGCAAAGCCCTGATCCCCGGTTCGAATCCGGGTGGCGCCTCCAAACCTCCGAATATAATTATCCTCCAACGTTTTCCGGGAGATGGCCGAGCGGTTGAAGGCACCGGTCTTGAAAACCGGCGTAGTGAAAGCTACCGTGGGTTCGAATCCCACTCTCCCGGCCACTGCATAAAAGCAAAATCACACGATTTAATAAAAAGCCAGAGAAGAGAAAATCGCAACTTCAGAGACCGCAACCGCCTTGGATACTGAAGCTGTTCTGATAGCCGCACTCAGGGCAGCTGAAGGTCACCAGTTTCGGTCCACAGCCGCCGCCCCGTTCATCGGTGAGTGAGATGCTTCGGTGTCCGCATCTGGGGCAGGTGCCCGACTGAATGATCCGAAGCTGGTCATTTTTCTCACGGAGGTAATAGATATAGGCCAGCACACTGCCGATACCTATAATCAGCAGGAAAAGCAGCAGATAAAAGTTAATGGAAACCTCCTCAGGCGCCGAAGCGCTCCAGGAGTTTCTCGGGTTTGAGCTTGGTGAGATCTTCGGGAATGTTTTGATCCAGCTTTTGACTCACGTCGGGATCGATCCGGTCCAGCAACGCTTTGTTATGCTCGGCGGGGAAAGCCAGATGCCAACGCTTGGGAGTTTCTTCACGCATCGTCTTCATAATGAAATCGGCAATCTCTTTAAGTAGCCGCTCTTCAATCTCCAATTTCAGGTTGTGGGGCTCTCCACTCTCTCCGGCTCCGTGAGGGGCTTTGTTGCGTCCGACTTTGTCGCTGACCTCTTCGGAGATCTTGCGGTGGGCATCCACAAAATCCGCCGCCTTCACCAGCTCCGTGCGCAACGCCTCGATGAGCGTACCCCGGTTGTGCTTGTGGCTGGTTTGAGCGTCATCTTTGGGGTTGATGACGGTCTCTTCATACACACGATAGATTTTGACCTCACCCAGGTCCCCAACGACAATCAGGCTATCCAAAAGTTCATTGACATTTTTCATTTTCATTCTCCTTACTCCGTTTTGCACATTATAGCATCAGCAGCCCCTTTTGGAAGAGCAACCTATGTCACTTTGGTCTCGAGAGGGAGCCTTATCGCATTCCTATCGAAAATGGTATATAATAGATAGATAATTTATCAACACAAGGGAGGAAATGATGTCAAGGATTACTGTTGGGAAAAGGACATTATTCGCTGTGGCAATAGCGACAGTGTTGGGAGTGAGCGGTTGTGCTACCAAAACTCAAACCGGGGCACTGACCGGAGCCGCCATCGGGGGAATCGGCGGGGCAATGCTGGGCAATTCCAAAACTGCCGCCGTCGGTGCCGCTGCCGGAGCCGTCACCGGAGCCATCATCGGCAAACAGCTCGACAAACAAGGCAACTAACCCTGCAAGGGGACTAAAGTTCCCCAAATGCGCGATTCTGAAAAAACACTGCAATATATTATAGTTTCTACTTAGAATACCTGTAATTCCGAATTTGTACCGCCCAATATGCTCAATATCTTTAAGGCCGATTGCTTTGAAAAAGCATAATACTCTGGAACTTTGATAGAGATTATGAGAATTAGGAGGAAATGGTGGCCCCAACAGGACTTGAACCTGTGACCACCACCATGTCAAGGTGGTGCTCTACCAACTGAGCTATGGGACCGCTCTCGAAGGAGTGGAATTATAGACAGTGAATCCTTAAATTACGATGAAACACTGCAGCCCCTCTCTGTCAGCCCTGCCACTGTACAGCGGAGCACATCCTCCAGAATCTCTTTGGCCACCAACTCAGCAGTATTGATGACCCGGTCCACCCCGAAACTCTCGATAATCTCCTGTTGACTCCGATTGCGTACCGCTACAACGGTGTGAATCCCGGGGGCCACCCGGGTCAGGGCATCGACGACCATCCGAGTCTTTTCGGCGTTTTCTATGGCCACCACCGCCGCCATCGCCCGAGGAGCCCCCGCCTCTTTGAGAATCACATCCGACGCGGCATTGGCCAGCAGGATCGGTTCTTCGCGCTCTCGCGCCTCTTCCACCAGTCGGTAATCATGCTCGATAATGAGATAGGGAACCGAACGTGCTTTGAGACCGGCGGCAATCTTCTGCCCCAGAGGGCCGTATCCCAGGATCAAAACATGATCCCGATATCCGCTGGAGACGATGGGGATATCTGCCTCCGGCTCCCGAGCGAAAAGACGATCGGCAATCGTACGGAGATGGTTGAGGATAAAAGGGGTGACGATCATACTCAAAACCACCGTGACAATCAGCAGCTGATCCACCTCGGGATCGATCAGCCGGTTCTGGGCCGCAATGGCAAAGATCGCCAGGGCGAACTCCCCTACCTGCATCAGGGCCAGCGCGCTCTTGAGCGCGGTACGCCGCTGCAGAAAACGGCTCAGCAGCAGGAAGATCACCAGGGCCTTGGCCGACATCACTCCGATCAACAGGAGAGGGATCAGCAACCAGTGTTGCCAGAGTATCGAGGGTTCGATCTGCATCCCGATGGTGACAAAAAAGATCCCCAGAAAGAGATCCCGGAAGGTCATCAGATCCGCTTCGATCCGATACTTGAAACGGGTTTCAGCCAAAGTCATCCCCGCCAAAAAAGCCCCCAGAGAGTAGCTGAAGCCGAGACGGTGCGCCAGATAGGAGACTCCCACCACGATCGTCAAACCCGCCAGCAAAAAGATCTCTTCCGAATCTGCCGAGAGGGTCCAAGCCAGAAAACGCTCCAACACATAGCGTCCCAGAACGAAAATAATCAGCAGGAGCATCGCCGCATCCAGTGTCGTCCAGAGCAGCATATCGGCCACGGAACGCTGTGGAGCGGTAAAGAGGGAGAGCATCAGCAAAAGCGGAATCACCGCGATATCCTGAAGCAGCAACACCCCCAGGACTACCCGACCGTAGCCGCTGTGGATCTCATTGCGCTCTGTCAGCATCTTGAGGACAATGGCCGTCGAGGAGAGGGCCAGGGAGAAGCCGATGATGATGGCGCTTTTGAGCTCCAGACCCAGAATTTCATGGGCAAAGGCTCCGAAAAGGTTGCCCGTCACCACCATCTGCAGGCCGCCGTAGAGAAAGACCTCCCGCCGCATCTTCTTCAGATGCCGGACGGAAAACTCCAACCCGATCGTGAACATCAGAAAAACGATGCCGAACTCCGCCAGTTGATGAAGCGATTCATCATGCTTGGCGTGACTCAGGCCGAAGATCTGACTGATAATGGCCCCGGCGAAAATGTAGCCGATGACCGTGGGGATCTCGTAACGCTTGAAAAAGACATTCAAGAGCGTCGCAATGACGACCGTCGTCAGAATGATCGTCAGGAGATTGTCCACACTTACGCCTCGTGCTTAGAGCATATAGTGGGGAATATCGAGGGTCAATTCGGCGACGAAGGTCTTGCTGACCTTGCCGCCGAAACGATAGCGTCCCTCTTTGAACTCCAGATAGAGCTCGTCGCCGCTGCGGGGGAAAACGACACAGAGATCTCTCGCTTTGCCCTCTTCTCTCGCTTTGACATAGCAGGCGGTCATTCCGGTGCCGCAGGCCAGGGTCTCATCCTCCACCCCCCGTTCATAGGTCCGTACCCGCAGCTCGTCATCCGCGATGGTATAGATGTTGACATTGGCGTCATACTCCTCCCGCAGGCGGCGGGCCATAGCCAGATCGAAATCCTCCAGATCCTCCACTTCCGTCACCAGGTGAGGAACCCCGGTATCGAGGAGCCACCAAAGACGCCCTTCCTCCTCGATCGCGGTATTGATGATCCGAGGCTCCAGCATGTCGGTCACCAC
>NZ_WFQN01000070.1 GCF_015487065.1 Nitratifractor sp. | reverse complement strand
GATGTGAGTTTCATCATCAAAGGGGAGAACGCCTACGGCTACCTCAAGGTCGAAAACGGCATCCACCGTCTGGTGCGTATCAGTCCCTTCGACTCCAACGCCAAGCGCCACACCTCCTTTACCTCGGTCATGGTCTCTCCCGAGATCGACGACGACATCGAAATCGAAATCGAAGACAAAGATATCCGTATCGACACCTACCGGGCCAGCGGGGCCGGCGGCCAGCACGTCAACAAGACCGAATCGGCGATCCGAATCACCCATGAACCCACCGGGATCGTCGTCCAGTGCCAGAACGACCGCTCCCAGCACAAAAACAAAGCCGCGGCCATGAAGATGCTCAAATCACGCCTCTATGAATACGAAATGGCCAAAAAGCAGGCCGAGCTCGACGGAATCGAAAAGAGCGAGATCGGCTGGGGACATCAGATCCGCAGCTATGTGCTGCAACCCTACCAGCAGGTCAAGGACAGCCGCAGCGGCCAGGCTTTCAGCAATGTCGACGCCATCCTCGACGGTGACATCGACAAGATGCTCGAAGGGGTCCTGATCGCTCAGGCAAGCCAGGGACAAAAAGGCGAAAAGGCTGAGTAAGAAAATCCCAATTAGCGGAATTGAAGCAGAAGGTTTTCTTTGTCCACTTTAACCGACTGAAGCACATGGGCACGGAATCCCTCTTCCATCCGGTAAAGAGGGATTCCTTCCAGGATACGGGCCACCAACGGAGGAATCCCCTGCCGGGCCGCCATCGAAATATACTCCTGCAAAGAGGGATCCCCCCCGAAGGTGAGGTTTTCAGGCTGCAGTTTTGAAAAATAGAGAATATTTGTCTTGGGATCGTAGCGAAGGGTTCCGTTATATCGGACAATTCCCTCAATCCCCTCGGGAATCTCGAAACTGGTCATAACAAAACGGGCGGTAACGCTCAATGAATTGTTTTGATCACCGCTCTGGGTCACCGCTGCAAGGACTTTGACCTGACCAAATCGCCCTTTGCCGGTTTTGGGAAGCGCTTTTTTGCATCCCTCATCCAGATCACTCAACGTCAGCTGTTTTTGCGAATTTCCAAAAAGCATAGGTCCCTGCACCGCGCATCCGCTGACAAAAAAGAGCAAAGTGAAAAGCCAGTAAATTTTTTTCATCATTCTTCCTCTGCTTTATCAAAATCTGATTTTATCAAAAGAATTATAACCGCTATGAGCTTGTACTCTCATAGGGGAGGAGATGCTCTCCCTCCAGCAAATAAATCCGGTTACATTTTCGTGCAATGAGAGGATCGTGCGTCACCATAAAAAGAGCCGCTTCATGTCTATTGACGTAATCTAACAGCACCCGCATGACCAGTTCGGAGGTCTCCAGATCCAGATTTCCCGTCGGTTCATCGGCAAAGATAACCCTGGGTTTTTTACTCAGAACCCTGGCCAGAGAGACCCGTTGCTGCTGCCCCCCGGACAGCTCGCTCACCTTCTGATCGATCACTGTGTCGATCTCCAGCGATTCAAAAAGGGTCTCCTCGATCTCCTGTCGGGCCAGCATCGCAGCGATCTCTACATTTTCACGCCCCGTCATTCCCTTGAAAAGATAATGCTGTTGAAAGACGATCCCGGTCTGATTACGCCGCAAGATCTCTTTTTCCGATTCGCTGATACGGTAGAGATCACGCCCCATCAGCTCTACTTTTCCCTCCAGGGGTTCGATGAGGCCGGCCAGGGTATGCAGAAGTGTCGATTTGCCGCTGCCGCTGCGCCCCATCACCGCCACACTCTCCGAAGGACCGATCGCAAGGGAAACCTCCCGATAGAGGGGATAATCAAAAGCGTGAGCCAATTGAGTGGCAACGAGATAGGGTGAAGACATCGACTTCCTTGAAGCAGTAAAAATGGTGTTGGATTATATCACAGGAAAAAAGTGGAAAAAAGAAGTGAGGCAAAGAGGGCTGTCGGAGCAGCCCTTTCAAAAAACAGGCAGAAGAATCAGGGATTATTTCCCCATCTGCTTGGCGACTTCGGCGGCGAAATCCTCTTCGACCTTCTCGACGCCTTCGCCCAGCTCGAAGCGGACATAATCGACCAGCTTGGCGGAACCGCCGGCCTCTTTGGCCGCCTTGGCAAGATATTCACCGACGGTGATCTTGTCATCCATGACGAACTTCTGGTTCTCCAGGGTGTTGTCCTGGAGGAAGCGCTTGATCTTGCCGGGGAGGATCTTCTCCAGAATGTTCTCAGGCTTGCCCTCTTTGAGGAGCTGCTCTCGGGCGATCTCCTTCTCTTTCTCGATCACTTCGGCGGGGACGGCCGCTTCGTTGAGATAGGAGGGGTTCATCGCCGCGGCGTGCATGGCGATGTTTTTGAGCGCCTCTTTGACGGCGGGGCAGGTCTCGGGCTTGTCACACTCGGCGGCGACGAGGACACCCACACGGCCGCCGGCATGAACGTAGCCGTTGACGGCGACATTGTCCGCCCCCTCGATCCGGGCGACGCGGCGAACTACCAGATTCTCTCCGATGGTCGCGATCTGCAGAGCCAGATACTCTTTGAAGCTTTGGCCGTCGATCTCGCTCTCAAGGATCTCGTCGGCACTGGCCAGGCCCTGGGCGAAAGCGTGCTCGACCACTTCACCGGCGAATTTCTGGAACTTCTCGTTTTTGGCGACGAAGTCGGTCTGGGAGTTGATCTCCACCATCAGTCCGGCATGATCTTCGATCTTGATGGTGATGGCACCTTCAGCGGCAACTTTATCCGCCTTTTTGGCGGCGGCCCCCAGGCCCTTTTTGCGGAGCCACTCGACCGCCGCTTCCATATCACCGTCGGTCGCGGTGAGGGCCTGCTTGCAGTCCATCATACCGGCATCGGTCATCTCTCTCAGTTTTTTGACATCTTTGGGTCCGAAGTTTGCCATGTTACGCCTCCTTGCTTTCTTCCGCTTTTGTCTCTGCAGGAGCCTCTGCCGCTTCGGCTTTCGCTTCGTCGACAATCTGCTTCACTTCCTCTTCACTCACGCCGGCAGCGGCGGCTGCTTCTTCGTTGATGGCGGCAGGAGCTTCCCCCTCGCCTTCGACGGCACCATGCTCCTCTTCGTAGATCGCTTTGCCTTCGAGGATCGCATCGGCAATCTCACGGCAGAAGAGATTGATGGAACGGATGGCGTCATCGTTACCGGGGATGGGGTAGTCGATCAGATCGGGATCGCAGTTGGTATCCAGGGGAGCAATGACCTTCATGCCCATCCGGCGCGCTTCGTTGACGGCAATGTGCTCTTTGACGGCGTCGATGACGAACATCATGTCGGGAAGCTTTTTCATATGCCGGTACCCTTCCAGGTAGTTCAGAAGCTTCTCTTTTTTGCGGCGCAGCATCAGAGCCTCTTTTTTGGTCAAGAGGTTGATCTGTCCGTTCTCTTCCATCTGCTCGATGATTTCGAGCTTGCGGATGGACTTTTTGATAGTGGGGTAGTTGGTCAGCATTCCGCCCAGCCAGCGGGTGGCGACGAAAGGCATCCCGGCACGCTGCGCGTGCTCTTTGACGGCGCTGCGGGCCTGTTTTTTGGTTCCGACGAAGAGGATGGTCTGTCCCTCGGCGGCGGCGTCACGGACGACATTGTAGGTGTACTTGAAGTAGCGCAGGGTTTTCTGCAGGTCGATGATGTAGATATTTTTCCGCTCACCGAAGATGAATTTCTTCATTTTGGGGTTCCAGCGGCGTGTCTGGTGTCCGAAGTGTACTCCGCACTCCAGCAGGTCTTTCATGGTTACCATAAGTTTGCTCCTTGGTTTATCGCAAATCGTTTCGGATCGTCAGCCGATCACCTCAGGTTTGAACCTCTGCAGCCCTTAATGCCTGACGGCACAACCTGTTCAAGGAATAACTGCATGAGAATTTCGCCTACCCACAGAGATAGGAAGCGCGATTTTACCCAATGATCGCTTAAAAATGGATCATCGAGAAGCTACTATCGTACCTTATGCATCACTTTCAAGGTTTCAAATAGGTGTCAAGACGGCTGAACCATCCCTGTTTGAAACGCCAAAGCCGTCGCTCGGGCGGTGCGATACGGATCAAACGGGTCAAGACCTTTTTGGCCGCCACATAAAAGGCGTGATGGGGATCAGGATCTTTAGGATCCATCCGGGTCAGCACCTGATAGAGGCCCCAGCCTTTGCCCCGGTAGCGTTCGCTTTTGTTGATCCCGTCCCCTTTGAAGTTGATGTAATCGATGAGGATGTAGGCTCCCTGAGGATCGACACTACCCTCTTTGCGGTAGAGCAGCCGCCGATAGTTGCTCTCGACAATCCGACCCTGACCGTGGGCTTTGGCGTAGGCCAGGATTTTGGGATAGGCCCGGTTGAGACGCTGCAGCATGAAGCGGGCCTGCAGTCCCTTGGTCCGGTCCAGAAACTCGGTCAGCTCCCGCATCCGTTTTGTCTGCTTTGCTTTCGCCCGCTTCCACTCTTCGTAGCTTTTCCAGATACAGTGAGTTTCGGGGCTCAGCCAGCGGGGCGGCTGGGCCCCGTGGGCAATGAGAAAACGCAGCATCGGAGGAAAGGACTCCCGGAACCACATCGGTTTGTCTTTGGTGTACCAGATGAAATGCCCGATGCCGCAGGAGGCGAACTCTTCGCCCTTGTTCCACCAGACCAGCTGGCGGCGTTGGCCCGAACCTTCGTTGAGCCAGATCTTGTGGGCGATCCGATTGGCCTCTGTGTCGCTCAGTTTTAGTTCCGAAGCTCCAAGGGCTGTATGAAATGAAACAAGAAAGATGCAAAGAATGGGGAGATTCTTAATGAGGAATGAGGAATGAGGAATAAGGAACCGAAAACGAAAGCTACGCTCTCGAATGATGAATGGTGAATGATGAACGGTGAATGATTTCGGTTTGCGTTGCTTTGCAACGCTTCCAATAACCAATAACCAATTACCAATAACGTCGCCGAAGGCGGCACTGCTTGCGACGTGCGACTTACAACTTGGAACTTTTCTCCTGCCAACTGCCGACTGCCGACTGCCGACCTCTTTCAAATGACAAACGACAAACGACAAACGACGCAATCTCACTCCTAACTTTGAACAAGCTCTTTGAGCGTGTTCAAGACCTCTTCGACATGTCCTTTGACTTTGACCTTTTCCCATTTGGCGCGAATGATACCGTCGGGATCGATGAGGAAGGTGGAGCGGACGACCCCCATGTACTCCCGGCCGTAGTTCTTTTTGAGCTGCCAGACGCCGTAGGCTTGGCAGACTGTTTTTTCCTCGTCAGCCAGGAGCGTCACTTTGAGCTCCTTTTTGGCGATGAAGTTCTGGTGTTTGCGCACACTGTCAGGACTCACTCCCAGTACCGTAGCTCCCAATGCTTGAAAATCACTCAAATGGGCAGTAAAATCCAGGGCTTCGGTGGTACAGCCGGGAGTATTGTCCTTGGGGTAGAAGTAGAGGACCACCCAACTGCCTTGCAGATCCCGCAAGCAGACCTCTTCATTGTCCTGATTGGGCAGGCAGAATTCGGGGGCTTTTTCACCGAGATTGGGCATAATAACTCCTTGAAAAGATAGTGGGCGAAGTATAACAAAAGTGAGGCAACGATGAATGAAGCAAGCAAAGAGGAACTCTTGGCAGAGATCGAAGCGCTGATGGCCTATGGGAGGAAAGATCCCACAATCAACCCTTCCCTACTGGCCTATCTCGATCTCCCTTCTCTGATTTCGATTCGGGATCGGCTCAAAGAACGCAGCGCTACCCTCAAAGAGGAGGACAAAGAGTGGCTCAAACAGTTCAAAAAAGAGGAGTAGGGAGGTAGGTTCAGCTCCCCCGAATCGGCGGAGCGGGATGGGCCGCCAGGTAATCCTCGGCATCCCAGGCTTCGATCCCCCGACGTTTGGCTTCGGCAGCCATAAGCCCCGAAGATTCAGAGTTCAGGAGCTCTTTCTCTCGGTCGTAGAGCCGAGCGCTACAGACACCGCAACTGGGGCTGCGGTCTTTGCCGATGAAGAGGTCGATATCGGGATGCTCCTCGAAGAAGCGCCGGGCATAAGCCTCTACCGGCGGGCTTAAATCGGCACCCGTGACATTGGAGATCGCTTTGATCCCCTCCTTTGTCTCCACCAGATCCATCGTCGGTCGCGGTGTTCCGAAGCAGAAATCCTCCGGACAAAAAGGCACCAGCTCATAAGCTGCCAATTTGCCCAGCAGTTTCGGATCTTTGTTGTCACTGCCGTCGTAGCGACAGCGCTCCCCCAGCAGGCAGGCGCTGATGGCGGCTTTGGGGCGGTCCATCAGCCGCGTCCGAACATCTTGCCCAGCATCCCCAGGGCTCCTTCGACCCCGCCGACCTGATCCAGGAGATTGGAGAGCATGTCACTGCCGGCAGGCGTCGCTTTGTCCACGACCGCCGGCAGGGCATCCGCCAGGGCCTGCTTGGCACTCTCGGTACTGAGCCCCAGCTCCTGAGCAAAAGCCTGAACTTTCTCACTGCCCAGCACCGACTCGACGGCTTCGGGATCGACCGGAGTATTCTCACCCTCCCCCAGCCAGCTCTGGACCAGATCTCCCAAACCGCCGCCGGCAAAACGTTCCACCAGTCCCGCCAGATCAAGCTCACCGTTACCACTTCCCAGAATATTGGAGAGTGCACTGCTGATTGTGTCGGTATCGAGACCGGTAGTGGCATCATCACTGTTGTTTTGAATCATAGAGGCTCCCAGTTGAAGCAGATCGTCGAGGTTCATCGTAAACTCCTTTGCATGAATTTAACCCAAATATGCATTAGCCAGTCTGCCATCTGCATCCTTGAGTGCTCTGAAAACCGAGAAGGTTCCTCTTCGTCATCCTGAACTCGATTCAGGATCCACGGCACGATGGATATTCCAAGTCCCGGTTTCCGGGGAAAGCCCGGAATGACGGAGGTTATTCAGGGCCTTCAATTTGAATTTAAAAGAGAAACAGGAGTAGGTAGACCCAGACTCCCGTCAACGCGGTCAGAAAGATCCCCCAGGCGGTACGCCATCCGTTACGGATATGCCGGAGGGAGTAGCCCCCCGGGAGATTGCGAGAACGCCAGTTGCGCTCCGCTTTCACCAGAGTCCTCCCCCACCAGTAGAGGGTCAGGAGTGCGATAAGCACATGCACAAGCAAACAGCCGATTAGGAGCCAACGGGGCAGAGAGGTCAGCTGCGCGTAGCGGGCAAATCCGCCGCCGGCTCGCACCCCGTATTCAAACCAGCCCACCACAACCAGAGCCAGAAAAAAAAGCAGCCACTGATACCACCGGTGCAGGTCATAAAACCCCTTTCTGGCCCAGAGAATCCCCAGATAGAGAGCCAGTGGGAGCAGCGCCATCATAATAATCATCACATCCATGAAAAAGGGGGCCCGTGTCCCGAAAAAACCGGGGGCAAACATATACTGCATCATCTCAAGCTCTCCTCTGCATCAGAAAATCACGATCGACTGGATCTCGGTAAACTCCTCCAGGGCGAAACGGGGGCCTTCACGGCCGACACCGGAGAGTTTGACCCCGCCGTAAGGCTGCACGTCGAAACGGACGGTGGGGATATCGTTGACCACCACTCCGCCCGCCTCCGCGGCATCGATAAAGGCTCGGGCCGCCTGGATGGAGTCGGTGAAGATCGAATACTGCAAGCCGTAGGGAGAGCTGTTGATCTTCTCGATCGCCGTCTCCATATCGGGAACGGAGACCAGTGAGACGACCGGGGCGAAGACCTCCTCACAGACGATCTTCATCTCGTCGGTGACGTCGGTGACCACTGTCGGCGGGAAGATCCCGTCGACCTCTTCGCCGCCGACCAGGATCGTCGCCCCCTCATTGCGCGCACTGGCGACCCAGCTTTTGGCCCGGTGGCGGGCATCTCCGTCGATCAGAGGCCCCATGAAGGTCTCTTCTTCGTAAGGGGATCCGACTTTGAGCAGTTTGGTCTCTTTGGCCATCAGTTCGGCGAATTCCTCATAGACCGCCTCGTGGACGTAGATCCGCTGTAGGGAGATACAGACCTGCCCGCTGTTGTAGAAAGAGCCGAAGGCGCACTTGGCCGCCGCATCGGCCAAATTGGCGTGGCGATCCACATAGGTGGCGGCATTGCCCCCCAGTTCCAAGGCGACCTTTTTGATTCCCGCTTCGGAACTGATAATCTTGCCGACGGGAACCGACCCGGTGAAGCTGATGACCCTGGGAATGGGACTCTTGACTAGAGCCGACCCCACTTCCGCATCTCCGTAGACCAGACTCAGAGCATCGGGAACGGCATGCTCAGACTCCACAAAGAGCTTCGCCAGCTTGTAGGCGGTCAGCGGAGCTTCGGGAGTCGGCTTGAGCACCACCGCGTTTCCGGCACCCAAAGCGGGAGCGATCTTGTGGGCAATAAGATTGAGCGGGAAGTTGAACGGCGTAATGCAAACCGCTACACCGGCCGGGACCCTGCGCCAATAGGCGGTGGCGGGGCGTCCGCTGGGAGTCGCCTCGGTGGGAATCGTCTCCCCGCCGAAACTCACCAGCTCTTTGGCCGTCAATTCGATCGTCTCGGCACAGCGGCGCACCTCGATCCGGGCAAAGTGGATCGGCTTGGCGATCTCGTCAACAATCAGCCGGGCGAAATCCTCCTCGTTCTCCCGAATCTTTCCGGCCACATCCTCCAACCAGGCAATCCGCTGATGCAGGGGGGCTTTCGCCGCCGCTTTGGAAGCGACTTTGGCGATCTCCAGTGCCCGCTTGGCATCGTCGGGGCTACAGACGGGGTAGCGGCTGACCACTTTCCCGTCATAGGGGTTTTTCCGCTCAATCAACGTCTCCCGGCTCTCTTCATTGGATCCGAAGAGAATCTTTGCTTCCCGATCTTCCTCGCTGCTTCCAAAGAGTTTGAACAGTGCCATCAGCGCTCCTCCCTTTCTTCCTGTTTAAAATTCACTCTGATCAATTGTAGCAAAACTTCCCCTCTTTTCAGGGCTTGTCTCGTCCGCAGCTCCCCTCTTCACAATAGCTCTTTTTCAAGATAAATTTCCAAATAAAATCCTTGATCGCCAGGGCGACACAATAGAGCCACAAAGCATCCAAAACCCACCACCGGGGATAATCAAGGCCATAGACCAGGGCCGAATAGCCCAAAATCATAATCCATTTGAAATAGTAGAAGAAGAGGATTCCCGCCCCGTAGACTTCACGCCAGAGTTTTTGCATACTTTTTCGCTTTCAGCTCAAAAGAGCTTTTGTATAAAATCCCCGACCGCACTATTGCCGCGAATCTCCTTGGGGACAACCTTTTCGATCTTCTTGTTTTTGATCACTTTCTGAATCTTGTGCTCCAAGGCCTGAGTCAGCATCGGAACAACTTTCGGTCGGCTCAACGGCCCGACGATTTTCAGTTTGTAGATCTTGCCTCGATCAGCGATATCGAGGAGAGCATCGATGCGCTGACGGCTCCGATCAATTTTCCCCTGTTTGACGGCCAGTTTGAAACGGGACGACGACGCATGGAAATCGAACAGCATCGTCTTAGCTTTCATCTGGGCACTCAGAATCGCTCGACTGAAAATCTCCCGGCTCAGATCCTGACGCAGGAGCAGCGAAGCGGCCTGGGTCAACGGACTCTGCACCAGACGGATCCGATCCGACTCTACTTTCAGCGTCCCCTGATCCGTCGTCAGGTTGTAGCGCAGATCGCTGCGGGCCCTCCCTTCAAGCAGCGGTGAGAGATCCAGCGTCCGCATGATCTTCTGCAGATCGATCTGCTCGGTTTTGAGCCGCAGCAGTGATCCCTCCAGCGCATAGGCGATCCGGCCGCCCCACTCCCGTCCGCCGCCGTTGAGATGGAGTTTGCCGTCCCAACGTACTTTGCCCGCCAGAGCCAAAGGTCCGCGGTAGGTTCGTCCGGTCAGGGCTTTGAGCCGGCTCAAATCGGGAATCTTCAGCTGATAATCGGAGGAAAAGAGTCCTGACGGAATCCGGTAGAGCGCTTTTTGCAGGGAGAGATCCCCCCACCCGGTCTGAAACGACGCTTTGGCCGCCAACGCATCGCCCTGAAGTTTTCCGCTGCTTTTTAGCTCTATCGGCAGTGCGTGCCCCGGATCGATTTTGTAGAGCCGTCGCATCGCCTGACGATCCAATTTCCCCTTGAGCGCCAGGGCGAAGTTTCCTCGGTGATGGGCCAAATCATTGAGCTTCAGCGATCCGTTCAGAGTGGCAGATCTCAGGAGCGAGGGAACCCCTGCCAATCCCGCCAGACGTCCGGCATCCACCCCTTTGGCATCCACACTCAGCCGGTTGCCGCCGTAGGTCCACGCAATCGTTCCGCCGAAGGACCGGGTATTGCCCGTGACTTTGAGCATCTTTTTGATCGGAAGATAGGCCATTTCCCCCTCTAAAACAGCCGGATAGCTTCTCCGTGCCTTGGCAAAGAGCCGGAGCCGATGCAGATCGGGAAGCGTGACACGATACTTCCCTTCCAGCGCACCGCTGATCCATTCGTAGCGAAGTGTCTCGAGAGATAGATTCACGAGAGGACTGTGATAGCGGGCATCCGCCGTGAGGAGACTCTTTTTGAGCCGGCCTTGACTCTGCACAGAGAAAGCCAAATCTTTGCCCAGATCGGTGCCGGTGAGTTTGAGGATCTCCTGACGGTTCCAGATCCCCTGCGCCTGCAAGACGTAGTCTCCCTCCATCGACGCCAGATCCTTCAGACGGAGCACGGCATCCACCTCTCCCGAGCTTGCCAACGGCGCCTGTCCCACCATAGCCAATAGCGAAGGAATCGCTACCTTGTTCAACTTCAGATCCAATGCTCCCCGATCATAGAAAAAGGTGGTCTTCCCTTCCAGACTCGGGCTGACTCCTGTCAACTGTAGGCGTTTTGTCTCCCGATCGAAATAGAGCTCACCTCCCATTTTCCAGGGGCCGTAGAGGGGCTGTTTGGTCAGTTTTTTCAAGCGGGAAAGCTCGGGAATATCCAGGAGATAGGCACTTTTGAAGATCCGGAAACTCCGATCGCTCCGGAATCGCCTCAAGGTCAGATTGAGCAGTCCGCTGTGCAGCGCCGCCTCCCCTTTGAGAAGCTTTTTCTCCAAACGGAATTTGCCGTCGAGCGTATAGCGTTTGACGGGAGGGACATCGAGATGGAAATCCCGTTTCAAGACGGTCGGATCGATCTCTCCCTCACGCACGGTAAAGGCGATTCCCCCTTCGGGATTCGCCGCATCGTATCGCGGAATATCCGCTTTCAGATCCAGCCGTCCCGTCGCATAGGGGGGACGCCCGACCAGGGCCAGCAGCTGCGCCACCTGGGCGCCATGGGCCTGAGCACGAATACCCAAAAGCTGCCCCTTTTCCACCCGAAAAGCATAAGAAAGTGCGGCATCGAAGCCGTTGCCTTTCCCGCTGACATCGAATCGGGAGGGACGCCCCTTCAGCGTCCCTTTGAGATCCAGATGCACCGGATAGCGCCGGCCGTTCAGCTCCACCGCTTTGGCCCAGACCCTGTAGGGGAGATCAAAGTGCATTCCAAACCATCGAACCGGTCCCCAAACTTCGAAGTGAAGGCTCCCATCGATCCGTCCACTCACCCCGAGAGAAGCGGGGCCCGGCTCCAACCGATCCAGAACAACCCGATGCTTGGGAACTTTGTAGTGCAAATAGAGATTGGCCGCCGGCAAGAGGAGGTAGTTCCGTCCCGGCGGAGTGAAAAGAATCGCAGCAATCAGCAGAATAAACGATAGAAAAACAATGAGTGTTTTTTTCATCCGAACCCCGGAATTTTGATTGGGTAGATTATAACAAAACTGCTGAGAGGATTAGAAAATTTTCATGGAGCCTTCCGGAAATCCGGGAGATACTCGGAGCTTCTTCGGAGGAGAGGGGATCCGGAGGCACTTCTCAGAGAGCCCCCAGAGCCTTTTTGACATTGTCATCGGCCATGGAGACATTCCACTCCGGCTCCCAAACCACCTCGACCTCGACGTTTTTGACACCGGGAACCCGCATCTCCACCGCATCCTTGACCCACTGGGTCAGCATCTGGTGCAGCGGGCATCCCCGAGTCGAGAGGGTCATGACCACTTTGACGTTACAATCGTCATCGATGATCGCATCGTAGATCAGCCCCATCTCCACCAGATTGAACCCCACTTCGGGGTCGATCACATTGCGAATTGCATCGAAAACCTGCTCTTTGGTAATTTCACACATTTTTACACCTCGTGACTTTGACAATTATCAATAAAAGCGTTGCGAAGCAACGCAAACCAAAATCATTCACCATTCACCATTCATCATTCACCATTCACCTTCCAAAAGAGAGCATCCATTTCACACTGGCCAACATAAAGCCGGCCCCCACGATCAGCAGGGCCACGCCGCCGTAGTAGAGATCGTTGAATTTGAACAGGATCCCCACTCCGGCCGTGACCACACCCGCCGCACTCAGAGCAAACTCCCAGTCCGCCATCTTTTTGGGATACATCTCGTTGAGCATCGGGACCCTCTCTTTGCCCACCAGAGGACTGTAGCGCTCGAACCAGACCAGAAACGGGACAATCTTGTAGAGGTGACCCGTAATCAGAAAGGTGACAAAACCCATAATCAGAAACCAGGCTGAAGCCAGGATCACATTTTCCCAGTCGCCAAAGAGCGAGACGACAGCCAAGAGTGCGGCAAGCACCAGCGACCCGTAGCCGAAAAACATCGACCGGGCCCAGATGTCGTTCTCTTTGCGGGCACGGACTTTATAGATCAGCCAAACCTGCCGCAGATAGAAACCGATAGCGACCAGCATGATGAGCATCGCCAGAAAACGTCCGACAGAGAAACCGATCAGGGTAGAGACAAGATGCAGAATCACCCCGCCCACCATCAGATTGAAGGCCCGGTTGATCGGCCCCTCGTCAAAACCGTGGGCCAGGCCGAACATCGGCAACAGGATCAGCGAGAGCCCCATGATGGTCAGGACCACATAACCGCCCAGCACCAACACGGCATGGGTGCCCAGCCACCAGGAGACATCCACTTTGACCCCGGCACCGATCGCCAGGGTCATCACAAAGCCCACGACGATCCCGGTGGTGAGAAAAAGATTGGCCGCCACAGCGGTCTTGACCGTGAGGGTAATATTCTCCGCCTTTTTGAGAGTCATCAGCGTGTCATAGAGGTAGATCAGCATCGCGGTCAGCACCAGCAGCCCCCCATAGGGCAGCACCGCCGGAGCGATCCAGAAGCCCGTCACCATGGTCAGCGTCCCGATCAGTAGCAGCGGCCAGATCACATAGTAGAGATCGACCGAATGGTGCCCAACCTCCACGACGACGGGAATCAGCTGCGCCATGGCTCCGAAGATGATCATCATCACGAAGCCCAGCAGGAACCAGTGGGCCCATCCGGCGATCATCGGATCGAAGTGACCGTGCAGAGGATCCAGAAAAAGCAGCAGAATACTCCCCACAAAGAAAAAGAGCGTCCCGATAATGAAAAAGGGCGCGATCATCCCGAAAGGCGGGGCGTAGTCTCTGGAGACGGAAAACATCGCTGTCTCAGCCCTCGCAGTGGCTGTCGTCCAGCTTGGCCGATTCGCTGGCGCCGGGCTTGTAGCTGAAGATCAGTTTGATCCGGCCGTCGGGCAGGTCTTCTTCGGCGATGTTGTAGTTCTCTTCGATCTTGGCCAAGAGCCCCATGGGCTTCTTGTGGTTGATCATTACCAGCTTTTTGTCCGGACCGTCGATGAACTTGAGCCCGGCCATGGCGTTGACCATGGGCTCCGGAGGACCGCATTTGGAGGTGTCAAACTCATAGACCTGAGTCTCCCCCTCCTTGTAGGTGAAAAAAGGCACAGTTGCACCGGGAATCTCAATGGGTTCTTTTGTGATATCTGACATATTTACTCCTGATTGAAAGATAGCGCATTATAAGACGGGAAAGATTTGAAGCACTTGATTTTGATCAAGAGATGATGAAAAAAAGTGGATTTTTTCTATTTCTCCCGTCGGGGGAAATTTCTTCCGACGAAATCACGGGCCATCGCATCGAACTTTTGCATCCGCTCCCGGCCTTTGGGGAGTTCCTTGCGCAGGCGTTTCATCCGACTGAGAAACTCCTCCACT
Source organism: Nitratifractor sp. (assembly GCF_015487065.1). Taxonomy (GTDB): domain Bacteria; phylum Campylobacterota; class Campylobacteria; order Campylobacterales; family Sulfurovaceae; genus Nitratifractor. Next base: position 2,054 of record NZ_WFQN01000070.1, on the reverse strand, counting down.
CCTTGAGGTAGAATCCCCTCGAACCAGCGACGGATATGCTTGGCAAAAGCGGGAGAACTCCCCGAAGTAGAGAAAGCGACGGTCAGATCCCCCTGCTGCACATAGGAGGGAAAGATGAAGTCGCAGTAGCGGGTATCGTCGACACTGTTGACCAGTACCCGGCTGCTGCGGGTCTCTTCAAAAATCTGTCGATGTAGCTCCACCGTATCGGTCGCTACGATCACCAGATCGTACTCCAGAGCCTCTTTTGCACGGTAGGGACGCACCAGAAGCGTCAGGCAGTGCTCCCGGGCCATTCCGGCCACCGATTCAGAGACTTCCCGGGCCACCACGGTAATCTCTTTGGTGAAGTCAAGCAGCTTCTCCAGTTTTTCCGCAGCGATAGCACCGCCGCCCACCAGCAGAATCCGTTGGCCCTCCAGCTGCAAAAAGGCGGGGAAATAGGCCATCAGAGCTTTTTCTTCAGATCTCCGTGATAGACGACCGTCGAAGGATCGATCTCCTCTTCGGTACAGCGTTCCAGAAGATCCGGGACATCCGGGGCGGCATCGAGCTCTTTGATGGCTGCATCCAGGTCTTCCTGATAGGTCATCATCATTTCGGCGGAGATAACGTGGGGAGCCCGTTGGATCTCCATGATTCGGGCAATCTCTTCGTTGACATCCTCCGCTTCGATGGTGACGATGATCTTGCCGCTGCTCTGCTCTCCGAAATGGTACTCGCAGATGCCGCTCTCTTCGCACCAGCTTTTGACGGTGTCGTAATGTTCCGGCGTACACCGGATGACGATACTGGATATATTCATTTTCGCTCCTGTTATTTAAGTTTCCACATCATCACCATCGGGTCGTGACTGGCGCTGAAAAGGGTCTGTTCATCGGCAAAAAGTATCCGGGTCAGAATGCTCTTTTGCCCCTTGAGCAGATAACGCGGTGTTTTGCTTTCCAGATCGTAGACAGTGATGGAGTTGTCGTCATGCATCGCATAGGCGGCATAGCGGGCCGAAGGGCTAAGCGCCACCGCATAGACGAGAAAATCACTTTGGAAATATCCGTGCTCTCCGGTGGAGAGATCAGCATAGGAGGCCCGGCGATCCTGGCCGCCGGCAACGATCCGGTCCCGACGGATATCGACACTGAAGATATTGTCAACGTGGACGTGTTCCAGAGTTTTAAGAATCTTTCCGCTAGCGGTATCAATAACCGTCAGCACTCCACTCTCCCCGCCGAAAACCGCCCGTTTCCTGGCAGCGTCCAAAGAAAAATCGGAGAACTTCGACTCATTGAGCTGTCGGCGGTAAATCTCTTTTTTCGCGGCAATGTCGTAGAGGACCGCCTCATTACCCAACGTGGCAAAAAGGATCCGGTTTTTATCGATAAAGCGGGCTTTGATGATATTTTGGCGGTCCGACGCTCCCAAAAGTAGGGTTACTTTGCCGTTCTCCAGAATCCGCAGATCGCTGAAGCCCCCCTGCCCGCTGTCACTGAGGATCAGAAAGCGCCCTCCCTTCTCATCGACACTGAAGACCTTGTCATCGATGAGATCGCCCATAAAGTCTTTGACCTGCGGCAGATGCAGAAGCGTCGTCACTTTGAAACTCTGCAGATCGACCTGTTGCAGGCTGCCGTGATCGGTTCCCATCAGCAGTGTACCGTCGGCCAAAACGATATCGTTGACGGCGCCGTCGGCTTCGATCTGCCGGACCGGAGCAAGCGTGGGGAGTCCGGCCGTCAGCCAGGTCGCTGCGACGAGCAGAACGGAGAGAACCCGTTTCATGCCGTTTCCTCTTTTTTATCTGCGACCAAAGCGTCAAGGACCGCCATCACCTTCTGTGCGATCGTCTCTTCATCCAGGTTACACTGCACGCCGTAGAGATCCTCCTCCGCGTCAAAAAAGTCTTCGAACTCCTCAATCTCGGCCAGACGCCGGGGAATCTGAGCGAAACGCTCCTCGCCCAGGGCTTCACGGATCCGTTCGGGCAGGAAAACCATCCAGTTGTACTCCGTCGGATCGACTACCTCCGCTTCGTCAGCTTCCTCTTCCACATTGGGATC
>NZ_WFQN01000069.1 GCF_015487065.1 Nitratifractor sp. | reverse complement strand
TCACCCGCCGCCCTGACGTGCGCTTTGCCGAGTATCAGGCCCACGCCCGCAGCGCCGAGATCGGCATCGCCGAAGCGGATCTCTACCCCAGTTTCTCTCTGCTGGGGAGCATCAGCTATGTCAATCCCGATCCGCTCTTCTCCCTCTCCAAAATCAGTGTCGTTGCCGGCCCCAGCTTCTCCTGGAACATCCTGCAATACGGCCGCATCCGCAACAAGATCCGCCTCAAAGACGCCCGCTTCGAAGAGAGCCTGGTGCGCTACAACAAAGCGGTCCTCACCGCCGTCCACGAAGTCTCCTACGCCCTGGATAGCTACCGCTATACCCTCGATCAGCTCAAAGAGAGCCAAGCCGCCGTACGGGCTGTGGCCCGGGCCTTCAACATCTCCATGAAACAGTACAACGACGGGCTGGTCAGCTACCAGCGCCTGCTCAACTCCATGGAGAAGCTCACCCGCTTTCAGGATCAGTATGCCCGCCTCCAGGGGGCTCTGGCAACCCAGGTGGCGCTGCTCTACAAGGCCCTGGGCGGCGGCTGGCAGATCGCCCAGGGCGGCCGCTATCTCTCTGAGGAGACAGTGCGCCACCTCAAAGAGCGGGGCTACTGGAGCAAAATGCTCGCCGATTCGCAGGTGCGGCTGCCCAAGGAGTGGCAATGAACAACCCCTGGCCCCACGAATTGAGCCTCGGGGATCTCTACGTCTCCCCGGTGATCCCGGCGGTGCTGCTGGGCTTTCTCCTGGCAGGGATCACGGCGCTGCTGATGAACCGACTCAAGCTGACCCGATGGTTCTATGCTCCCAGCTACATCTTTCTGGCCATCTGGCTGCTCTATATCGTGCTGGTGGACAAGATGTGGATACATTTTTAGCTTAGTGAGGAGTGATGAGTGAGGAGTGATGAGTTTTGGATTGCGTTGCTTTGCAACGCTTATTATCCGGAAGGTGAGACGATAACTGTTTCCAACTCGCCCACCTTCCCACCGGCGCGAAGCGCGATCCCACCTTCTCACTTTTATAATCTAAGCGCCAAACGACGAGATAAACAATGAAAAAATTCTTTACGATCCTCATCAAACTCATCCTGACTCTGGCGCTCTTCGCGGCGGCGGGGTGGTTCGGTTGGCAGAAGTGGCACGAGTATTTCCAGAACCCATGGACCCGGGACGGACAGGTGCGCGCTCAGGTGGTGCAGGTCACCCCCCAGGTGACGGGACGGGTGATCACTATCTACATTCACGACAATCAGCCGGTCAAAAAAGGAGACCTGCTCTTCGAGATCGACCCCTCCAGCTATCAGCTCAAGGTCAAGCAGGCCGAGGCGCGGCTCCGACGGGCCGAGGAGAACGCCGAAGGGCTCAGGATCGAATACGAACGGGTCCGAAAGATTCATGCCCGGGACCCCGGCGCCGTCAGCCAGAAAGACCTCAACCGCAACCGGGTCAATTACTTCAAGGCTCTGGCCGATATCGACGCCGCCAAAGAGGCCCTCAACAACGCCAAGCTCAACCTGGCCCGCACCAAGGTCTACGCCGAAGTGGACGGCTGGGTGAGCAACATCAACTTCCAGGTCGGCTCCCAGGCGGTGGCCAACAAACCGATCCTGGCCCTGGTGGACCGGCACACCTTCTGGGTCTTCGGATTTTTCCGGGAAGATGCCGTCTCCGATATCAAGGTGGGCGACGAGGCGAGAGTGACCCTGATGGCCTATCCCGACACGCCGCTGAAGGGGAGGGTGGAATCCATCGCCTGGGGCATCACCCCGCCCGACGGCAACCCCGGCCCCAATTTGCTGCCCAAGGTCAAACCGGTCTTTCAGTGGATCCGCCTGGCCCAGCGGATTCCCGTGCGCATCGCCGTTGAAAATGTTCCTCCGGAGATCGCTCTGCGTGTCGGTCTAACCGCCTCGGTGTTGGTGCATGCCGGCAAAGAAGATAAAAAGAACAAAACCGTGACAAAAAGAAAAGAGTGGAACTCACCATAATCTCATCTAGAGGGAGGAGGTATCAGTAGATTCTGAAAAAATTCTAAAAATTATTGAACAATAATTTTTAATTCCAAAATAGATACAATAAATTGATACGCCCGGGCGAGAGAAAAGGAGGCGCATTTCATGTATGAATATCCAATAGATGAACAGTTCAAAAAATGGTTGGAAGCATCTGGAATCCACGCCGATGATTTCGGAAATCCACGGCAATGGAAAGCTGTAGAGCGTCTAATCAGCCATCTCCTGAGCGAGAAAAAGCGTGAGATTCAACGACTTGAAAAGAGCCTGGAGGGGTCTGCGGTCGAAATTCAGGAGATGCTTTCAGGCATGCGCCGTACTTTCGATCAGCGTTGTCGCACACTCTCGCAACTGGCAGCGTTGGCTTTTTTTATTGTCGATGAGCGTGGACGTTGTCTGGAGATACAAGACGGCGTGGGGATACTCTCCGCAGAGGGAGAGAAGCGGGAAGAGTTGCTAGGACAGCGTATCGACGAAGTATTGCCCGCACGTCTGGGACGAAATATTCTCTCCATCGTCGAGAACGATCAGGAAGGGAATGAACGAACTTTCGAAGTCCCTCTCGACAAGGCAGAGAGATCGGAGGATGCCTGGTCGGTAAAGATGCTTCGTTTGTCGAAAGCGGAGACCGGTCAGGGGCGCAGAGAGTGGGCGGTGATTGTTCATCGACATCGTAAAGAACACGAAAATCGGTGTGAAGAGAAGATGAAAGCCGTTATGCCTCAAATGCCGTTGCGTGATGCATTGACCGGTTTACCAAACCGTCAGGCTCTGCTGGAGAGCCTGGAGTTGACATTGGAGCGTGCGCAGCGCTACAAAAGGCATGGAGCCGTTTTTTTCATCGATCTGGATCGTTTCAAAGAGATCAACGATTCGGTGGGGCATCAGGCGGGAGACGTCGTTCTAAAGGAGATCGCGAATCGAATACGGCATATCGTTCGCAAGTCCGATATCTTCGGACGCCTGGGAGGAGATGAATTCCTGCTGATCCTGGAAGAGATCTCCAGTGCCGATACGCTGATGCATGTCGCACAAAAAATCATCGATGAGGTCAATCGCCCCATTCGCATCGGAGACATGAATTATCATGTGGGAGCGAGCATCGGTATCACGATCTTCCCACGGGACAGTGTGGAGAGCGAAACATTGTTACGCTACGCCGACAGGGCGATGTATCGGGCCAAACAGGCGGGGAGAAATCGATATCATTTCTATTCCCGGGAGATCGATCGGGAGGTCAAAAAACGCTCCATGATCGAAAAAACACTCAAAAATGCTTTGAGAGAGGAAGCGTTCCATTTGCTTTTTCAGCCTCGAATCAATCTGTCAACGGGTACGGTGACCGGAGTGGAAGCACTGTTGCGTCTCGATGAACATTACGGCCGAGAGATGATCCCTCCTTCTTTGTTTATCCCCATCGCCGAAGAGAGTGATATCATCCTGAAGATCGGTCGTTGGGTCTTTACCCAGGCATGCAGGACACTCTACGAGTGGCAGCGTCAGGGTGCACCGTCGATCACGATGACGATCAATCTCTCCCGCCGGCAGTTGCAGCACAGTGAGTGGACGCATTTCGTCGATGAAACACTCCGAAAGTATCTGATCAAGCCTAACCATATCGAATTCGATATTTCGGAGTCGGCATTCATGTCGCTCTCGGATGACGGTTACGGAGTGCTCAAGGATCTGAAAAAGTTGGGATGCGGTATTTCCATCGACGACTTCGGTACGGGATCTTCCTCTCTGGTTCTTTTTCAGGATTGCGTGGATCGTTTGAAAATCGATCAGCGCTTTATCCGGGATATCACCCGAAACGGTCGGGATCGCACCCTGGTGAAAGCTTCCATCGCCATGGCGCAGGCGATGGGCCTGGGAACTGTCGCCGAAGGGGTGGAAACGGCCGAGCAGAAGCGGTATGTGCAAATAATGGGATGTGGGGAAGTTCAGGGCTTTCTTATCGGAAAACCGGAGCAGTCCGATAAAGCGTTGAATCTGATACTTTCGGGCTACAGAAATTGAGAGGGCTCAAAAGAGCTCATTGACTCCGATCTGCGCGAAGAGGGAGGGTCGGCTTAGGCGTTTTTCTTTTTGCTATTGCCGGAGAAACTCAGCAGCATGACCCCGTCGAAAAAGAGACTGATACCGACGAGCAGACCGACGAGCCAGACGGTCTGGACGGGATTGCCGATGGCGAGGGCGAAGAAGATCGCGATGCCCAGGGAGAGGATGCCGTTGAGCAGAGCGATCCACCAGTTTTTGTCGGGGCGGATTTTGAACGCCAGAGTGAAATTGGTGGCAGCATCGAGGGCGAAATAGGCGGCGAAGATGATTCCCAATGCCAGGATGCCGGGGAGGGGATGGATGACGATCAAGGCACCCGCGACGATAAGAATCAGGGTTTTGAGCCAACCAAGCCAGTCGTTTTTGTTGACTTGCCAGGTGTGCATTCCGGCGAAGATACCGCTGAAGAGCAGCAGCCAGCCGAGGAAAAAGACGGTCGTCAGGGACATCAGTCCGGGAAAGAAGATTCCCACGAGCCCTAGTAGCATGAAGATGATGCCGTAGGCTTTCGCGTATTTGCCGAATTTCTCTAGCATCTCTTGATTTTGATCGAAAAGTTTGTAGTTGAGCATTTTTATTCCTTTTTCTATGGATGGTCGACGTTTTCCGCTGTCAGCGGCAATGGTGTTCTTCTTCAATATGGGCGATCTTTTCGACACGGCGTTCGTGACGTCCCCCCTCGAAGGAAGTTTCGATGAAAGCGTCGATCATGCTCTGCACGACGCCCATGCCTACGACCCGTTCTCCGAAGCCGAGGATCTGGGCGTTGTTGTGGGCGCGGGCCATCCGGGCGGTGTAGGC
>NZ_WFQN01000068.1 GCF_015487065.1 Nitratifractor sp. | reverse complement strand
GTTTGAGCTCCTGCCGGGAGGCTTCGGTCTCGTAGATCGTCTTTTCCAGCAGCGCTTTGGCCTGGGCCAACTGGTCGGGCAGATCCACGGGGTCGAGGGTGGCGATGAGGTCTCCTTTTTTGACCGATTCTCCCTGGTCTTTGAAGATCTTCAGGATCTTACCTCCGGTGTTGGAGGCGATAGGGTGGATGTTTTTGGCGCTGACATTTCCGATCCCGAAGACCGTCAAATCCAGGTCGCCCCGCTTCGCCGTTTCGTAGTGGTAGGTCGATTTGGGAAGGTAGACTTTTTTGTAGAAGAGTACGGCACCGCCGACGATCATGAGGGCAAGGATCCCCCACTTCAGCCATCTATTTCGCATTGAGATACTCCAGTCTGGATTGGCGCTCCAAGCGCGTGTAGTAGGCGCTGAGCAGCCCCAATTTTGCTTCCAGCCAGACCGCTTCGGCATCCAGCACCTCCATATAGGTGGCCAGCCCCTGCTCGTAACGGGCTTCGATCAGGGCTTTGGTCTCGTCGGCCGAGCGAAGCTGGGAGAGACGGGCGGCGATACGTTTGCGGGTCTCTTTGAGGTCCGCCAGAATGGAACGGGCCTCTTGGGTGACGGCGCGCTTCTTGGAATCCTTCTCGGCGGCGGCGACCATTTCGGCGATGCGGCTCTGCTGGGCCTGGGCACTCAGACGCCCACCGCTGTAGATCGGAGCGCTGTAGCGGACCCCTACGACGGTGCTGTCGTAGCGGGAGAGCGTGTCGAAGTGGTCCGCCTGCGCCACCAGGTTCACCGTTCCGTAGCGTTCCAGCCGTTTGGCGAGGAACTGCTCGTAGGAGGCTTCCTGGTTTCTTTGGGCAATGCGGACCTGAAGGTTGTTGGCCAGCACCTGTTTGGGGTCGGTCTTGATGGAGGACTTCGCGGCGTTCTCCAGTCGCCACTCTTCGAAGCGGGTCCCCTTGGGGATGGGTTCACCGATGTACTGCTCCAGGGTGATACGAGCCTTTTCGTAGGAGGCTTGGGCGAAGGCCAGGGCATCCTCAGCCTGGCGGACCGAGGAGAGAAAACGGCTCTCGTCAGCTTTGGTCTTGAGCCCCTGTTTCACCAGGGCCTTGGCCTGTGCGTAGAGTGCCTTTTTCGCAATCAGGTCCTTTTGGCGGGCCTTCAGCGCCGCCTTTTGCACCAGCAGCAGGGCATAGGCGACCCGGATCTCGTAGCGCATCAGGGCTTTGGTCTCCTCCAGGGAGAGGCGGGAGATCTCGTGATGGATCTTCGCCGAACGGATGGAGTGGGAGCTGCGGGAGAAGTCGAAAAGTTGCTGACTCACACTCACGCCGGCGGTCCAGCCGCTGTCGTTGACGGTGTGGAAGGTCCCCAGCTGAGGCATGACGTAGGTGCGCTGGGGGTCGTATTCGGCGTAGATCGAGACATGAGGCAGCCAGGCCCCTCGCTCCATCTTGACCCCTTCTTTCTGTTGCTGTATCTTGAGCATAAAGGCACGAACATCGGGGTGGGTCGCCAGGGCCTTGTCAATGCAGTCGTTCAGTTTTAGAACTTTCGCATGCAGACCGACCATCGTGATCAGAAGGAATATTGTCAATTTTTTCATATCGACACTCTACCGTATTGGCGTGAACACCATGTGAACATTCATGCCGTTCACACAAGATACAGTTATTACAGTTATTTCCTGCCCTCTCCAACATATGATTCTACCTACGTCAATATCAAGATGTTTCTATATAATATGCCTAAATTTTATTAAGATTCATACAAAGAGACACTCAATGCTCACCCGCCTCGCCCAACGGAAAAACCGGCTCATCGTCAGCGACAATATCGCTTTTGCGATCCTGCCTCTGGTGCTACTGCCTCTGCTACCCCAACTCTGGTTGCAGCACAACTATCATGACTGGTTTCTCGCCCACCGCGACAGTATCATGACCCTGGACATCGTCTATATCGTCCTGGCACGGCTGCTGCTGCTCGACACCGCCATCTACATCTTCAGCCATATCAAACGCCATTTCCATATCGCTCTGCTCCATGTGGTGATGCTCTATCTGGAGGTGACGGTAATCACGATCTTTTTCTATGCGGTGATCTATTGGTTTTTCGACCCCTTTCACCTCTTTCACCTCAACTCCCAGCTGGCACCGGAGAACCTAGCGGTCATCCGCTCCCATGACTTCATCCTCTCCATGTACATCTCGGCGGTAACCTTCACCACCCTGGGATCGGGCGACTGGATTCCTCAGACCCTGCCGGCCATGATTGCCGTCATCAGCGAGGTGATCCTGGGGGTGGTCCAGGGGGGCGTCTTCGTTGCCATTTTGCTCTATGCCCATCAGAACAAGGAGATCAAATAATGTCCGGACATCACCACCATCACGCCGTCAGCGGCACAAAGCTCTTCATCACTGTTCTTCTCAACGTCGTCATCACCCTCTCCCAGATCGTCGGAGGGATCTTCTCCGGTTCTCTGGCGCTGCTCAGCGACGCCATGCACAACTTCAGCGATGTCCTGGCCCTGCTGGTGGCCTGGGGGGCCAACCGCCTGGCCGTCCGTCCCGGAAGCATGGAAAAAACCTTCGGCTTCAAACGGGCCGAGATCATCGCCGCGCTGTTCAACGCTTCGGTCCTGATGGGGATCGCCCTCTTTCTGATCATCGAAGCGATCCACAAATTCATCCATCCCGAGCCCATCGCCTCGGGATGGGTCATCGGCCTGGGGCTGCTAAGCATCCTCCTGAATGCCGCCAGTGTCCTGCTGATCAAAGAGGATGCCCATGAAAACATGAACGTCAAAGCCGCCTATCTGCACCTGATGACCGACGTGGGCGCCTCCGTCGCCGTCGTACTGGGCGGAGTGCTCATGTACTACTGGCAGCTCTTCTGGGTGGATCCGCTGATCTCCCTGCTGATCGCTCTCTATCTGATCTATGCCTCCTACGACATCATCCGGGAATCGACGGCGATCCTGATGCAGTTCGCTCCGGAGGGGCTGGACCTCGAGGAGCTGGCCGAGGCCGTCGCCCAACTCCCCGGCATCGAAAATCTCCACCATCTGCACATCTGGCGGCTCAACGACCACGATATCTTCCTCGAAGCCCACGTGGACTTTGCCGGCAACCTCCATCTCATCGAGGTGACCCACAAGCTCGAAGCGATCGAGAGACTGCTGCGGGAGCGCTTCCACATCGCCCATGTGACCCTCCAACCCGAATACCGCCGGGAAGACGACAAACGGCTGATCGTCACCGAGTAAACAATCTTCTCGACGCTCCTTGACATATCAAGATATTTTGATATAATAACTTCCAACCTACTGATACAAATGAAAGGATGAAAATGACGAAACTCATCATCGCACTCGTCACCTTCTTGGCCGGAACGAGCCTCTGGGCCAAACCCCTCTACGATCTCAAACCGGTCAAAGTGGCCGAGGGGATTTACTGCTCCATCGGGGATCTCAATCCCCCCACCAAAGCCAACAAAGGCAACGTCAACAACACCTGCTGGATCGATCTGGGCGACGGCCTGGTGATCGTGGATCCGGGACCGACCTACGAGTTCGCCAAAGAGTTCGCCGAGTTGGCGACCAAACGCACCGGCAAGCCGATCAAAGCGGCGGTGGTGACCAACTACCACGACGACCGCCTCTACGGCGCCAGCTACTATGCAGCCAAACACATCCCCGTCATCGCCCACAAAAGCATCGTCGAGGATATCAAAAAGAACCCGGGCAAGTTCAACCGTATCCCCCATCTCTTGAGCAAAGAAGCGTTCGCCGGCACCAAACTGGTCACCCCCGACACCCTCTTCGACAAAAAATATACGATCAGGGGGAGCAAGCGGACGGTGGAACTGCTCAAACTCTCCCCCGTCAGCGAAGAGCACTCCGACATCGTCGTCTGGGTACCGGATGTGAAGTTCCTCTTCGCCGGGAACATCGTCTTCAACGACCGGGCCCTCAACTACACCAAAAACAGCAACATGAAAGGCTGGATCGAAGCGCTCCACAAGATCGCCGCCATGAAACCCGCCATCGTCCTGGGAGGCCACGGCGGCACCATGGGGCCCGAGGCCTACAAAACCACCCTGGAGTATCTGCAGAGCCTCCAGAAACAGGTCAAGGCGGCCTACGACAATGACGTGGATATGAGCGAGCTGATGAAGCATGTGGATCTGAGCAAGTTCAAAGATCTCAAACATGCCGAGCAACTGGGCCGCCACAACGCCAACGACTACTACGAGCAACTGGACTGGAAGTGATGCCATGAGCGAGCACGAAGCGGCACTGGAAGATTTCCTGGCCACCACCGGCGCCCTCTACGACGCGACGCGGGTGAGATTGCTCAAGTTTCTCGATCGCCACGGGCCGCTCTGTGTCTGCGATCTGCAGGAGTCCTTCGGAATGATCCAGTCCCGACTCTCCCGGCATCTCAAGATCCTCAAAGAGGCGGGCTTCCTGTCGGTGAAACGGCAGGGACGCTGGGCCTACTACGCCATCCGCAGCCCGCTGGATCGCTTCCGCACCGCAGCCATCGAAGAGATCCGGGCCCTACCGATCGAACTTCCGGAGCTCAAACGGCTTTCGGAGAGCTGTCCGATTCAATAGCATCCTTTGAAAGCGTCATAGAGAGGTTTCACTCGATGGCGACAAAGGAGCGCTCAACCCCTGAAAGGGGCGCTTGCGTTCGCGACTGCCAGAGCTATCGAGTGAAACCGGTAGTTTTGATGATCCAACTGTCACTAAAACACACATAAAGGAGACCATATGAAAATCGAAATCCTCGGAACCGGATGCGCCAAATGCAAACAGCTGGAAAAGAACGTCCTGGCCGCCCTGGCCCAGACGGGCAAGTTCGCCGAAGTGGAGAAGGTCGAAGATCTCCAGAAGATCATGGAATACGGCGTCATGAGCACCCCCGGGCTGGTGATCGACGGCAAGGTCGTCAGCGTCGGCAAACTCCTCACCCCCGACGAGATCGCCGAACTGATCGCATGAAATTTTTCGCCCAACCCAAACGCTACGACGACGTCACAACCCTCTCGGACGAGGATCTCATCTGCTACTGCATCGAAGTGGACAAAAAAACGATCGTCGAGGCGATCCGAAACGGCGCGACGTCGCTGAAGGCCGTCAAGGAGGCTACGGGGGCGTGCACCGGGAGTGACTGCAAACGGCTCAACCCCAACGGCCGCTGCTGTTCCAAAGAGATCAACGCGCTGATCGAACTGGAGGCGCGCGATGTTTGACTGGTGGCATCGGATCGTCAGCCGCTTCGTCTTCGAGACCCTGGGGCTCAGCCCCGAGAGTGCCGCCGGATCGGCGCTGGATTTTTTCCTCTACGATACGGTGAAAATCCTGACGCTGCTGGCGGTGATCATCTTCCTCATCACCTTCGTCCGCAGCTATTTCCCCACCGAAAAGGTCCGGGACTGGCTGGAGGGAAAGCATCCCCTGGTAGGCCATGTGGCCGCGGCGCTTTTCGGGATCATCACCCCCTTTTGCAGCTGCTCGGCGATCCCCCTCTTTCTGGGCTTCATCCAGGCGCGGATCCCGCTGGGGGTGACCTTCAGCTACCTCATCTCCGCACCGATGAACAACGAGATCGCCATCGCGATGCTGTTCAGCCTCTTTGGCTGGAAGATCACGGCGCTCTATATCGGCTTCGGACTGCTGGTGGCGATCGTGGCCGGGATCGTCATCGGCAAACTCGATCTGGAGGATGAGATCCTCATCAAGCCGCCGCCGGTCAAACCGCCCCACATCGAGGAGGTGAAAATCCCCGTCAATGAGCGGCTCAAAGAGGCCTGGGACTACACCCTCGACCTGCTCAAAAAGGTGGGGCTCTACGTGCTGGCCGGGGTCGGGATCGGCGCCTTCATCCACGGCTACGTCCCCTCAGATCTCATCGTCCGCTACGCCGGCGGAAACGCCTGGTACGCCGTGCCCCTGGCGACGATCCTGGGGGTGCCGATGTACTCCAACGCCGCCGGAGTCATGCCCCTAATCGAAGTGCTGACCCAAAAAGGGATGCTCATGGGGACGGCCCTGAGCTTCATGATGGCGATCACGGCCCTGAGCCTCCCTGAGGCGATGATCCTCAAAAAGATCCTCTCGACGAAGCTCATCGCCATCTTCTTCGGCACGGTAGCTCTGGGAATTATGATCATCGGCTTCATTTTCAACGCAGTTCTGCGCTGACGATCACCGCCGCTGCATCTGCTGCTTCTGGAGACGCTCCCGCAGGAGATCTCCGCTGTCTTTTCCCATGATCGATCCATGGATGAAGAAAATACTGATGATATAAAAGATCATCACCAGTAAGAGGAAAACTACCACCAGACAAACATTGCGCCCCATTTGTTTACAAAACATATCTTCCCCCTTTTTGCGTCTTCTTCCATTCTCTGCAATCTGTGTGTAACGTCTGTGCAAAAAGTATTCACACTCGTTTCATATTGGCAACCTATCATGATCTCCAATCCAAACCAAAAGGAGTCAAAATGTAACTGAAAAAGCTCGCGGCCATCTCGACAATGATGCTGTTGCCCCTGAGCAGCCTACTGGCTGCCGACGGCGCCATGCTCGCCCAGAAATGCCAAGCCTGTCACGGGGTCAACTACGACAAACACGCCATGGGAGAATCCCATGACATCAGCAAATACTCGGCCAAAAAGCTGATCAGTAAACTGCGCGAAATCCGGAGAGAGACTCCCGACGACGCCAACGAATGACTCATGAAAGAGCAGATCAAAGGGTTCTCGGATGCGGACATCAAAGCAGTGGCCGAATACATTGCATCGCAGGCGAAAAAACCGAAAACCGTTCAACCCCAGCAGTCGATGTCCGGAAGTATGAACTCCGACAAGACCGGCGGGGGAGAACAATCGATGCCCGGGGATATGGCTCATAAAAAGGAAAAACATTCGGAATGTAGGAATGATCGACAGGGTCATTCGGACATTTCTAAGTTCACACAAGTGATCCGAGGAAATTTGGACTGACACGCAGTAGGGGCTCATGGTGCATTCACCTCAATCTTCCAATCAACCGATGATCGAGGCAGATAATGTGCTTCAAATGCCCTCCAAAACTCATAGAAAGGAGTTATTATGAAAACGAACAAATTGAGTGTTGCGGCGATATTGGGGATTTTGTTTCTTTCCGGCAATCTGATGGCGGCGGGATCTTCAAATGAAAACTCTGCCATGGATGCTTTGAGTGGCACCCATTCTTCCGAACATCATATGGACCCGATGGGTGTGCTCAACGGCGACCTCAGTATGGATGGGCAGCACGGAGACACAGATTCCCATGACAGCCAGGATGGAGGTATGGACAGTGGGGAACATGGAGGGGACTCCGGTGGTGGTGATTCTGGTGGTGGCGATGGTGGTGATGGTGGAGGTGACGGAGGAGGAGGCGATGGCGGGGGCGGTGACGGAGGCAATGATTAATAAATCGAACGCTTGTCGATTTCGACTTCGCTGTGCTCGCTGCCGATGACACCAAAGCACGATCAACGTGTGCAGATGTCGGGATTTGTACGGCATAATCGATCGATACGATCCCTACTCTCCGGGAATCCCACATCGCACTGAACAACAAAAACACATATAAGGAGCGACTATGCGAAACGTAGGAACCATTGACCGGATATTGCGGATTATTGTAGGAATCGCGTTGCTGGCCTGGGGAGTCTGGGCCCACAACTGGTGGGGAGCCCTCGGGCTGATCCCGCTGTTGACGGCGCTGATCGGTTTCTGCCCTCTCTACGCGATCCTCCATATCAATACCTGCCCGACGAAACGACCACCGGAGAGTTGAGCACGGGTATCCATCGGATATCCGTAAAATTATCGTATAATTCTTATAAAAGTCTATAAGGATTATTAATGCCATCCTGCCCCATCTCCATGGAACGGGTCGATGAACGGGCCGCCAGGCTCGTAGGGCTTCTGGTCCTGCTCATCGTCGTTCTTCAATTCCTGTTCCCTTCGATTGTCTGGCTGGTTCTTCTGTCGGCAGACTTTGCGGCACGGGCCTTTTATCGACCGGCCAGTCCCTTCGCCCGTCTCTCCCGCTGTGCAGTCGATCGTTTCAGTCTACCCCATATCGTCGATGCAGCGCCAAAGATTTTCGCCGCCAGAATCGGTCTGTTTCTCTCAGTAGCGGCACTGCTGTGCTGGCTGATCGGCTGGGAAACGGGGTGGGAACTGCTGTTGGTGATTATGGGGATCTGTGCCTTTTTTGAAGCCGTTTTCGGCTATTGCGTGGGGTGCAAGTTCTATACGCTATGGGTCAAACTGAGAAGAAAGAGCTGAGACGAGGCCCTACCCCTCGCTGCAGAGCTCCTTTTCGACCACCGGCAACAGCTCGGAAAATGTCCTCTCCCGGCAATCTCCGGCCACTCAGGCGATACTCAAAGAAGATGGCACTCGATAATGATTCCTACGGTGCCAGCACGTTATAAAGCATTAGCCACCCCCCGGTGATCCGCTCTCTCCTCTCCAGCTCCTGACGGCCAAACCAAAATCCGACGAAGATCAGTGACTGCAGTTTCTCCACAGCGATAAATTCACTATCTCTCTTCAAGCAAAAAGACCCTGTAAAACTAGAGTTAAAGTAAGAAAACGGGTTGCTGAAAACCTCAGAGAGGCACGGTAATATGGTGGTTAAAAAGGACTTTTTTACAGATGGCTTGTAAAAAAGTGTCCCAAATGCGGTTCCCGGCATACAAAAAAGAATGGCCATCATCGGGGCCTTCAGAAGTATTTTTGCCTTGCCTGCAAGAGCAGTTTCAGTTCATCAAGGCACCCGGAAAGACTTCGTAAAGTACTGTTCGAAGAGTACTTCTACCACCGCAGCACTCTTAAGGAACTCTCTAGAAAATATCAGCGATCCAGAGTCTGGATTCAACGGGAGATTCATGCCTATGCACCCTCTATTGTTCATAAAAAGCCACGGGATGTCACTTTGATTCTCGATACTACGTTCTTCGGTAAGCGCCGAGATAAATTCGGGGTTCTGGTTGCGAAAGATTTCAGGAGCAAAGCGGTGATCTCCTATCGGTTCATTCAGACCGAAAGCATACGTGAATACCAT
>NZ_WFQN01000067.1 GCF_015487065.1 Nitratifractor sp. | reverse complement strand
CTCATCGTCAAAGAGAAAGAGGAGGGAACCATCTTCAACTTCTACTCTTCGCCCATCAAAAAGAGTGAATTTCTTCTGGCCAAACTCTTCCCGGCTTTCGTGCTCCACTCGGTGAACATTTTCATCCTCTTTCTCTGGGCCACCTGGCTCTTCGGCGTTCCTTTTCGGGGGAGCTTCGCCCTCTACTGGTTCGCCGCCGAGCTCTATGTCCTTATCAGCCTGGGGGTGGGGCTGCTGGTCTCCATCGTGACCTCCACCCAGATCGTCGCCACGGTCCTGACGATCATCATCACCATTATCCCCGGCTTTCTCTACTCGGGGATGCTTATGCCTATTTCCGCGATGTCCGCCGAATCCGCAGTCGAAGCCCACATCTACCCGGTGATGTACTTCAACCACATCGTCTACGACACTTTCCTCGTCGGCCAAGGGCTCGCCTCCCCCAAGAACCAACTCTACCTGGCGATCCTTCTGGCCTACGCCGTGGGGCTCATCCTCCTGGGCTCTTTTCTAATGAAAAAGGAGTTGCGATGATGCGGACCTTCTTCTCCCTTGTCAACAAAGAGATCCTGGGATTCCTTCGCGCCTGGGGCTTGGTGGCCGTAGTCCTCTACGCCTTCACCCTGGACATTTACATCGCCGGCAAGGGGATCGAACTCCAGGCCAAGAACGTTTCGGTGGGTTATGTGGACGAAAGCGGCGGAGTCGTCAGCCTCAAAATCCTCGAACGCCTCCACGCTCCCCAGTTCAAGCCCCCTGTCCGTTTCCTCTCCCAGCAGGAACTCGACCGGGCCCTGCGCAACCGGGAGATTATGGTCGGACTGCTCTTCGACAACGACTTCTCCCGAGGCTATGAACGCAGCGGCCACACCCGACTCGACGTGCTTCTCGACGCCACCGCCGCGGCCCAGAGTTTCCAAGCCCTGCAATACCTGCAGCACATTCTCCTGGATTTCTCCGACCTCCATTTTCCCGTGAAGTTGAAGATCCACAAACTCTTCAACCCCAACGCGACCACTTCCTGGTTTATGTCCCTGGCCGAGCTTCTCTCCATCACAACCCTCCTGGGGGTCATCCTCACCGCCGCCGTCTTCGTCCGGGAAAAAGAGAACGGCACCTGGGATATGATGCTGCTGATGCCCGTCGATCCGAAACTCATCATCCTGGCCAAGAGCTTCTCCCAGGTCCTCATCCTCAGCCTGGGCATCGTCGTCGCCACGGGGTTGATCCTCTTCGGGGTTTTCGACGTTCCGATCCACGGTTCGATCTGGGCTTTTTTCCTCCTCTCGTTCTTCTACGCGTTCACCAGCGCCGGCATCGGCCTTTTCGTCGCGGCGGTCTCCCGCAGTATGATGGAGGTCGCTCAGCTGGCGATTTTCATTATGATGCCCCTGATCTTCCTCAGCGGCGCCTGGACCCCCATCCACGCCATGGCTCCCTGGCTCCAGAAGCTCTCCCTCATCTCCCCCCTGCGTTACTACATCGAAGGGAGCGAAAGCATCTTCTTCCGCGGCACCGCCTGGGCGGATCTTTGGCCCTATTTCGCCGGCGTCATCGTTCTCGGCACGCTGGTCTACCTCTACGGCTTCCGAAAGATCGGACGACTCTTCTAGAGTATACTTCCACTATGAAAATTTCCCAAAGGACCTTCACCTCTCTGATGAGAAGCGGAGCGGTGATCTTTACGCTTGTTTCTCTGCTACTGTGGAGAGGAGAGCTCCAGGCCTGTGACACCGCCGTTTCAGAGTTTGTCAACCGTTTTCATCAACCGCTTGTCAACAGTATTGTCATCGCATTGACACATCTCAACTCCCCGCCGGCCCTGCTTATCCTCAGCCTGGTTGTTGTCGCCACTTTGGCTGCCAAAAAGGCTTGGCGCCCCGCCCTCGTTTTTCTCGGAGGACTCGGGGGGACCGCCCTAGCCACTTCACTGATCAAAGCCCTGGTGGACCGCTCCCGGCCAATAGATCGCCTGGTGGAGATCCACAGCCCCTCCTTCCCCTCCTGGCATGCCTCCACATCGATGGCCCTGGGAATTCTGCTCTTTTGGCTCCTTGCCGAGCGCGGGGGAGCCAAAGCCGCCTGGATTCTGCTCTGGCCCCTCGCCATCGGGCTCAGCCGCATCTGGCTCAACGCCCATTGGTGCAGTGACGTTCTCGCCGGTTGGGGGTTGGGGGCCTTCATCACAGCGGGAGTCGTTCTACTTTTTGGGACTCAGACCGCCAAAGTATCGGAAGAGTAGAATTCCTTACTTCTTATTCCTCTCTTTCTCCAAACGCTCCAGGACCAGATCACTGCGACGCTTCAGCCTCCCTTTGCTTTTAAACTTCTCCAGACGCTGCATTACGAGCTCCTCTTGCGCCTTCGCTCTCTTTTCATCAACTTTGTCTTCTCTCTTTTTCTTCTCCCTCTTTCCGGGAGTTCCCTCTTTCCCAAAGCCGAGATGCATAACAGAATAGACAAAGAGAATTGACAGGAGAATGACAAGTACCCATTTCCCCGCCAGAAAATAGAGTATCATCCCCTTGCGGCCCGTGGCTACAGCATAATCGACCAGATCGTGATAGATCCCGTCGATCGCGTAGATCCCGATCATCGAGACAAATATCAAAAGAAGGTAGCGAAGATTCCGGCGAAAAAAGAGTGAAAGAGCCGCCCATTTCAGATAGTGATACATTGCCTAGAACCAACTGATTCCCAGCAAAGCCAGCAAAGCGATCAATCCCCTGCTCTTGTATTCACCGATGAGTTTGTCCTCCTCGTCGGCGATGATCACTTCCAGCTCTTCATCGCTCAAATTTCTGATATCCACCCCGCTCTCCACCAGCCGTGCCCGCGTGCGCAAAATCGCCCGCTCTCTCAAGCGCTCGAAAAATTTATCCCGTGTTTTTCTGGGAAGATAACTGACTTTTTCAATCATCCATTTTTGCATACAGACTCCTCATAAAGTGCATTTATTGTATCACGAGTTGATTAGCGGATTTCTACCCCATTGTTAGCCATTCGGTTGTACACTATCGTTATGATCGTACCAAGCAAATAAAAACAAATCCAAAAAGGATCGGTTTCGTGAAACGATGGGTTTTCGCTCTTCTTATCCTCTTTACTTCGATTGTCTGGGGAGACAAACCTTCCCTGCTTGTCTTCGCAGGATCCGCCAGTCAGCCTCCGACCGAAGAGGCCGCCAAAGCCTTCGAGAAAAAGACAGGGATTCACGTCGATCTGATTTTCGGAGGTTCAGGGTACGTCCTTTCGCAGATGAAACTGACACATCGGGGCGATCTCTACTTCCCCGGATCTTCCGACTATATGGAAAAAGCCAAAAGAGAAAAACTCGTCGATCCGAAAACGGAGAAGATCATCGTCTATCTCGTCCCCGCCATCAATGTCCGCCGGGGAAATCCCAAGAATATCCATACCCTGAAAGACTTGAC
The DNA here is from genome assembly GCF_015487065.1 of Nitratifractor sp. Lineage (GTDB taxonomy): Bacteria > Campylobacterota > Campylobacteria > Campylobacterales > Sulfurovaceae > Nitratifractor. Next base: position 1,887 of record NZ_WFQN01000067.1, on the reverse strand, counting down.
ACGCCCGGGGATCAAAGTAGCCATCGCCAACCCCGAAGGAGTCTGTGTCGGAGATTACGCCGTAGAGATCCTCGAAAAAAACTTTACCCCGAAAGAGAAAGAACAATTCCGCAAAAACCTCGTCAACTACACCTCCTCCTGCTCCAAAACCGCCAACGCAATCAGCCTCAATCAGGCGGATGCCGTTCTCGGTTGGCGCGTTTTCGAAAAGTGGAATCCCGATCGGATCCAAACCGTTCCTCTCAAAGCCAAGGAGATCGCCCGCATCGGCTACATTCCCATCGCCGTCTCGGTCTACAGCCGGTACCCCAAGCTGGCCAAAAAGTTCATAGACTTTCTCCTCTCTCCGGAGGGCAAAGCGATCTTCGCTAAATACCACTACCTGGCCACCCCCAAACAGGCATTTGATTATGTCGGGGGGAAAAAGCCCGTCGGAGGAGTCTACAAAGTTCCCCGGGAGTGGCTGCCTCGATGAATTTTCGCAGTACGACGATTTTGGCAGCTCTTTTCGTTCTTCTGCTTTACGGCGGGTTGATCCTCTCCATTCTCTATTTTTTTGACGGAAAGACTTTGTGGGAGTCGCTGAGCTCCGCAAGAACCCTCTTTTCAATCCGCCTCAGTCTACTCGCCGCCACTTTCGCAACCTTTCTGGCTCTATTGATCGCTCTGCCGGCCGGCTACGCCCTCTCTCGCTTTCACTTCAAAGGGCGACAGATCATCGACACCTTTCTCGAATTCCCGATGATCGTCTCGCCCGCCGCCCTGGGGGCAGTTATTCTGATTTTTTTCAACAACCCGCTTGGGGATTGGATTCAGGAGCATCTCGTCACCTTTATTTTCAGTTTCGCCGGCATCGTCCTGGCTCAGTTCGTCACCATCACGGGAGTAACGGTCCGTTTCGTCAAAAGCGCTTTCGACGAAATTCCCCACGAGCTGGAAACCACCGCGCGAACGCTGGGAGCTTCACCCTGGCACAGTTTTCTCACGGTCAGCCTTCCGCTGGCACGCCGGGGGATTGTCGCCGCGACGATCCTCAGCTGGGCCAAAGCCTTGGGAGAGTTCGGCGCCACCATCACTGTCGCCGGGACGATGGCAATGCGTACAGAGACACTTCCCATCGCCATCTATATGCATCTTGAAACCGCCGACATCAAAGGGACGGTGGCACTAATTCTTATCCTTGTAACCATCGGACTCTCTGCTCTATTCACCACCCGATGGCTACTCGAACGGAATCACTGATGCTACGAATCGAAAAGCTCTCCCTGCGTCTAGAGAATTTTCAGCTCAAAGAGATCGACCTCGAAATAAAAAAGGGGGAGTGTCACGCCCTCCTCGGCCCTTCAGGTTCCGGAAAAAGTACTTTGGTTTCAACAATCCTCGGTCTCAAAAAACCCGATAGCGGACACCTGTATCTCGAGGGGACGGTCATTGACCGATGGAGTGTCGAAAGTAGAGCTTTCGGCTATTTGCCGCAAAATCTGGCACTCTTCCCCCACTTGAACGTCGAAAAGAATTTAAGATACGGTATCAGGGCACGTAAACTGGAATCTCCGGAAACGGAAAAACATCTTCAGGAATTGATCGATACGGTACAGATCCGCCCTCTTCTGCACCGTATGCCCGCAACACTCAGTGGAGGAGAACGCCAACGCGTCGCCCTGGTCCGAGCCCTAGCCCCCCAACCGAAGCTCCTTCTTTTTGATGAACCATTCAGTGCACTGGACAGCCATATCAGGCGTGAACTTTGGAACCTTGTCCTTCGTATCCGCCAGGAGTACGGTACGACAATGCTGCTCATCACACACGACCTGGCTGAAGCCTTTTATCTGTCGAACAATATTTCGATCCTCATCGACGGAGAGATCCGTCAAAGCGGACAACGTG
>NZ_WFQN01000066.1 GCF_015487065.1 Nitratifractor sp. | reverse complement strand
GCTTCAACGATCTGCCCCGTGTCATCAACGAGGTCTATACCAAACTCTACGACGAAGGGGTGATCCTGGAGATCGAAGAGCCCGAGATCCGCACCATTCCCAAGGTCCGCCGGCCCAAAAACTTCATCTGTACCATCAGTGACGACCGGGGAGAGGAGGCCACCTACGCCGGCTATCCCATCAGCTCCGTCGCGACCCCCGATACCGGCAAGACCATCGGGGATGTCGTCAGTCTGCTCTGGTTCAAGAAGGTCTATCCCCGCTGGGCGGTCGACTTCATCGAGACCGTCATCAAGACCGTCGCCGACCACGGCCCCGCCGTCTCCGGTGCACACAACGCCAAAGTCACCGCCCGTGCCGGCAAGAGTGTCGTCGAGTCTCTGGTCACCGGACTGCTGACCATCGGTCCCCGCTTCGGCGGTGCCATCGACGGAGCGGCCAAATATTTCAAGTATGCCCACGACAACGACATGACTCCCGCCGAGTTCCTGGCCTATATGAAGAAAGAGGGGATCCCCATCCCCGGTATCGGTCACCGGATCAAATCTCTGCGCAATCCCGATCTGCGGGTCGAAGGGCTCAAGAAGTTCGCCGCGGAGCACTTCCCCCAGACTCCGCTGCTGGATTACGCTTTGACAGTGGAGCAGCTGACCACCTCCAAAAAGGACAACCTGATCCTCAACGTGGACGGGACCATCGGAATTCTCATGGTGGATATGTGGCGCTCTCTGGGCTATCACGAGGAGGAGATCGACGAGTTTATCGAGTCGGGAACCCTCAACGCCTTCTTTATCCTGGGACGGACCATCGGCTTCATCGGCCATGTCCTGGACGAGAAACGCCTGGCGATGCCCATGTACCGCCACCCCTGGGACGACATTCTCTACGACGTCCAGAAAGCGGAAGAGCTCTAAGCTCTCATCTGTAGCGGAGGGAAGAACCTTCTTCCCTCCCGTACCTTTTCTCCTCTTTCAAACCCCCCTTTCGCTATAATCACGCCAATTTCACTTATGGAGAACAATGTGAACAACGGCAGTTATGATCCTCTATCGATCGAAAAAAAGTGGCAGAAGATTTGGGAAGAAGAGAAAGCTTTCGAACCCTCCCGTGACCAGAGCCTTCCCAAAAAATACATCCTGAGCATGTTCCCCTATCCCAGTGGGCGGATTCACATGGGGCATGTGCGCAACTACGCCATCGGCGATGCCCTGGCCCGCTACTGGCGCAAGCAAGGGGTCAACGTCCTGCACCCCATCGGATGGGACGCCTTCGGGATGCCCGCCGAAAATGCCGCGATCAAGCATGGCCTGCATCCCAAAAAGTGGACCTACGAAAACATCGATTATATGCGCAAGGAGCTCTCGGCTCTGGGCCTGAGCTTCTCCAGAGAGCGGGAGTTCGCCACCTGCGATCCGCTCTATACCCGCTGGGAGCAGGAGTTTATCATCCGGATGTTCGAAGCGGGGCTACTCTACCGGGAGAGCACGACGGTCAACTGGTGTGAGAGCTGCCACACCGTCCTGGCCAACGAGCAGGTGGAGGAGGGGTGCTGCTGGCGCTGCGACAACCCCGTTGTTCAGCGGGAGATGCCCGGCTATTACATCGACATCGTCCGTTACGCCCAGGAGCTGCTGGACGATCTGGAGCAGCTGGAAGGCAAATGGCCTTCGCAAGTGCTGACGATGCAGCGCAACTGGATCGGCCGGAGTCAGGGCTTGCAGTTCCGCTTCGAACTGAGCGACGCGAGCAAGAGCAAACTCCACGGTTGTTTCGACGGCTACGACGTCTTCACCACCCGCCCCGACACGATCTTCGGGGTGACCTACTCGGCCCTGGCCCCCGAACACCCCATCGTCAAACATCTGATCGAGCACAAACTTCTGGATGAAGAGGTCATTCAACGGATCCAGGCGATGATCAACATGAGCGAGCGGGAACGCTCCCAGGCCGAAAAAGAGGGGTATCCTCTGGGGATCAGCGTCATCCACCCCCTCACCGGCGAGGATATCCCCGTCTGGACCGCTAACTTCGTCCTGGCCAGCTACGGCGGCGGAGCGGTCATGGCGGTACCCGCGCATGACGAGCGGGACTACGAGTTCGCCCAAAAGTACGATCTGCCCGTCAAACGGGTCATCGAAGGGGGCGAGCTCCCCTATACCGGTGACGGGGTGCTGGTCGAGAGCGGTGCCTTCACCGGGAAGCCCAACCGGGAAGCAATGCAGGAGATCATCGCCTTTTTCGAAGCCGAGGGGCTGGGGACGAGCCAGATCAACTACAAGCTGCGCAACTGGGGGATCAGCCGCCAGCGCTACTGGGGGGCGCCCATCCCGCTGGTGCACTGCGAAAACTGCGGCCTGGTCCCCGAGAAGCTGGAGAACCTCCCCGTGACACTCCCTGACGATGTGGAGATCACCGGAGAAGGCAATCCCCTCGAGAGCCATCCGACGTGGAAGCATTGTGAATGTCCCCAGTGCGGCGGGCCGGCGATCCGGGAGACCGATACGATGGATACCTTCATCCAGAGCTCCTGGTATCAGTTCCGTTACGCCACCGATCCGGCCAAGTGGGAAGAGGAGGGTATCGATAAAGAAGACAGCGCCTACTGGATGCCCGTCGATCAGTATATCGGAGGGATCGAACACGCGATTTTGCATCTGCTCTACGCCCGTTTCTTCACCAAGGCCCTGCGGGATCTGGGCTACCACGAGATCGACGAACCCTTCAGCCGGCTCCTGACCCAGGGGATGGTCCTCAAAG
>NZ_WFQN01000065.1 GCF_015487065.1 Nitratifractor sp. | reverse complement strand
GTTTGAGGGTGTAGGAGAGTGTCTCGCCGTCGGAGAGTGAGAGTCGGTGAAGTGTTTCGGAGCTCATTCGTCTCCGTTGGTCTCGTCTCCCAGGCTGTAGGGAATGCCCCGCTCCTCCAGTGCCCGGATGAAGGTCCCGAAAGCCTCGTCGACCTTTCGGGGATCCCGGCCGCTCAGGGAGATGATGACCCTGGGGCCGTCGCTGTAGAGTTTGGGGAGGCTGGAGAGCTCCACCCCTTCGGGCAGCTTCTCCATCAGGTCAATCAGTGCGCTTTCGCGGGTGAGGGCGGTGAGGGATTTTCGGACGCTTTTGTCCCGGCGGGGAGGGAAGAAGCGATCCAGCGCCTCCCGCACCATGGGATGGGCCATCTCCGGGAAGCCGGGGGTGAAGAAGTAGCGATCGTCCATATAGAAGCCCGGCATGCCGTTGACGGGATTGTTTGTCAGGAGTTTGGCTCCCCGGGGCAGCTCCGCCATACGCAGAGGGTATTGGCGGTTGGGGACCTGCATCTTTTTCAGATGCTCTTCGATGATCTGTCTGGCTTCGGGAAGCTCGATCAGCCGTCCGTCTCTCAGGGCGATGGCCGCCGCTTTGCGGGTGTGGTCGTCGGGGGTGGAGCCGATGCCGCCGAAGGTGAAGACTACGGCGTTGGGCTGGGAGGCGAGGAATTTGAGGGTCTGGACGATGAGGGCCGGATCGTCCTCGATGATGAAACTGCCGGAGAGTCTGTAACCGCGCTCCAGGAGCTCCCGGGAGAGGAAGTCGAAGTGTCTGTCGTTTCGGCGCCGGTTGAGGATCTCGGTGCCGATGATTAAAGCGAAAAATTTCGCTTCGCTTTGGTTGTTCTTCATTGATGATCCTTCGGAAACAGGTCATTAAAGGTCATTTGAGGTCATTGATGGTCATTTAAGGGAGGGAGTAATTTTCCTCTCCCAATGACTGCACGCGAAGCGTGCAAAATGACCTCAAATGACAGCGAAGCAAATGACTTGAGGAGTGAGGCCCGGGCCTCACTCCTCGATATAGTTCTTCAGTTTTCTTCCAACTTTCGGGTGCTTGAGCTTCTTGATGGCACTGGATTCGATCTGGCGGACCCGTTCGCGGGTGACGTTGAGCTCCTTGCCGATCTCTTCCAGGGTTCGGTCGCTCATATCCTCCAGGAGGCCGAAGCGCATGCGGATCACCGCCTGCTCCCGCTCGTTGAGCTGTCCGAGGACCTCGTCGATCTGCTGGTTGAGATCGTCGTTGAGGACCGCTTCGGTGGGGCTGATGCTGTTTTTGTCCTCGATGAAGTCCCCAAAGCGTCCGTCATCTTCGTCGCCGACGGGCGTTTCGAGGCTGACGGGCTCCTTGGTGATCTTGATGACATTTTTGACCTTGTCGACGCTCAGCCCCACCTCTTCGGCGATGGTCTCCAGGTCAGGTTCCTTGCCGGTCTCTTGGAGGTGTTTGCGGATGATCTTGTTGATCCGGTTGATGGTCTCGATCATGTGGATCGGGATCCGGATCGTGCGGGCCTGGTCGGCGATAGCCCGGCTGATGGCCTGGCGGATCCACCATGTCGCGTAGGTGGAAAATTTGTACCCCTTCTGGTACTCGAACTTGTCCACCGCCTTCATCAGGCCGATGTTGCCTTCTTGGATCAGGTCGAGGAAAGGCAGGCCTCGGTTGGTATAGCGCTTGGCGATGGAGACGACGAGGCGCAGGTTGGATTTGGCCATCCGGGTCTTGGCCCGCTCGCTCTTGGTCTTGCCGATGCGGATTTGCTCCAGGATCTCCTCCAGTTTCTCCGGGGGTAGGTCGAAGCTGTTTTTGCTCGCCTCCCGGGTCTCGAAGAGCTTTTTGATCTGGACATAGGTGCTCACCATCGTCGTTTCGGGGACGGCGGCGGCGATGTCTTCTTTGGACATATTGACGATATTGTCCAGGATCTTCTGGTGGTTCGCCCGCAGCTGGTCGTTGAAGAGTTGGAGACGGTATTCGAGGCGCTTGAGCTCCTTTTCGAAGCCGTCGTCGCTCTTGAGTGCGGTCTCCATGGCTTTGACCAGCTCGTTGATCAGTTTGCTGGTGGGCCCGAGATTTAGCAGAGCCTTTTTGAGCTGATGCTTGCGGAAGGCGACCTTGAGCCGCTCGTGAAAGATCGTCTCTTCGTCGGCTTCGCCCTCTTCCTGGAGCTTCAGGAGCTTGTTGCGCTCCTTGAGCCACTCTTTTTTGGCCTTTTCCAGGGCTTTGAAGCTCTCGACGACCTGGGTGACCCGTTTGTCGGCCTTGCGGGATTTACTGGTCGCCTCGTCGACCTCTTCATCTTCGTCGTCGCTGCTATTGTCGTCGAAACTTTTGAAGAGCTCCTTGACCCGGCGTTCCCGGTTGAGCAGGGGCTCTTTGTAGTTGAGGATATAGTCGATGAGATAGGGGACGGAGCAGATGGCGTCGATGATGATATCTTCGCCCTCTTCGATCTGCTTGCTCAGCTCGATCTCCTCCTCTTTGGTCAGCAGAGGGATTTTGCCCATCTCCCGCAGATACATTCGCACGGGAGAATCGGAGCGGCTCCACTCCAGAAGCTCTTTTTCCTTGGTGATATCGAACTCTTCCTCGATTTCTCCGTCGCTGAGTTTTTGGCGTTCTATCTCTCGGCGCTCCGCTTCCTGGAGAGTGAGATGCTTGGCATATTCGGAGGCGGAGAGGATCTGGACGCCCTTTTCGTCGGCCAGCTTTTTGATCTTTTTGGCCTGGGCGGCAGTGGGGGCCTTGTCAAACTCCTTGGCCAGGTTCTCGAAGGTGATCATCTCACCCTTTTTGGCTTTGTTGAAAAGGGCTTCGATCGTTTTCATCGTCTCTTTTTTTTGAGATTTCTTGGGGGACATCGTCGTGGGTTCTCCTTGGAAAATGAAGCTGCTGTATTTGAGGAATAAGGGGGATTATATCGAAAATTTATCCGTCACTGCTCATCGCCCATATTATCGTCACTCTTGATCCTGGGTGGTTCTATCTATCCTCCTCAGCCGGTATAAGGTATAATTAAATCAAAAAAAGAGAGCCGGGAGACCGATGGCGAAACGCAAAGCACTGTTTCTGGACCGGGACGGCGTGATCAACGTGGATCACAGCTATGTCGGCCGGGTAGAGGATTTCGAATTCGTCGAGGGGATCCTGGAGCTGATCCGGGAGGCGGAGGCCGAGGGGTATCTGCCCATCGTCGTGACCAATCAGTCGGGGATCGGGCGAGGTTATTATTCGGAAGCCGATTTCGAGAAGGTGACGGCCTATATGCTGGAGATGATGCAGAAGGCAGGAATCGGTATCGGCAGAGAACAGGTCTTTTCCTGTCCCCATGCTCCCGAGGAGCAATGTGCTTGCCGCAAGCCGCAGCCGGGGATGTTTCTGGAGGCTGCCCGGCGCTTCGATCTCGATATGCCGGCCTCCTGGATGATCGGCGACAAGGCTACGGATATCGAAGCGGCGGAAGCGGCGGGCGTGGGACACCGGGCGCTCGTCCCGCCCGATCAAGCTCTCCAATGGAAGGAACTCAATGGATTTTAACGGCAAAACGATTCTGATCACGGGGGGAGCCGGGTTTATCGGCTCCAATCTGGCTTTCTGGTTTCAGGAGAACCATCCCGGCGCCCGGGTGGTGGTCTTCGACCTCTTCCGCACCGGAGAGACCTTCGCCAACGGTAACCTGCGCAGCTTCGGACATTACAAAAATCTCCAGGGGTTTACCGGGGAGATCATTACCGGGGATATCACCGATCCGGAGGATCTGAACCGCCTGCGGGACTTCCGCTTCGACTACATCTTCCACGAAGCGGCCATCAGTGATACCACCGTCAACGACCAGAACATTATGATGCGGACCAATCTCAACGCCTTCAAAGACTTGCTCCAGATGGCCAAAGAGATGGGCGCGGCGATGATCTACGCCAGCAGCGGCGCCACCTACGGTAATGCTCCGGCTCCCCAGACCGTGGGGCGGGAGGATCCGGCCAATATCTACGGGTTCAGCAAGCTGGCCATGGACCATCTGGCCTATGAGTGGATGAAGACAAGCGACCGGCCTATCGTGGGGCTGCGTTATTTCAATGTCTACGGCCCCAGAGAGTATTTCAAGAACAAGACCGCTTCGATGGTGCTCCAGTTCGGCCATCAGATTCTGGCGGGGAAAACCCCCAGGCTCTTCGAAGGGAGCGACAAAATCCTGCGCGATTTCATCTACATCGACGACATCATCCAGGCCAACATCAAAGCCTGCAACCCCAAAAAAAGCGGCGTCTACAACGTCGGCACCGGCAAAGCCCGTAGCTTCCAGGATATCGTCGATATCCTCCAGGAGCAGCTGGGGACAAACCTCCCCTGCGAATATATCCCCAATCCCTTTGTGGGGCAGTACCAATTCTTCACCCAGGCCGATATCGAACCGACCCGGGAGTTTCTGGGGTATGAGCCGGAAGTGACGCTGGAGGAGGGAATCCGGCGTTATCTGCCGGAGATCAAACGGCTTTTTGAGACGGAAGTTTCTGGTCGATAAAGGTCGTCGTTTGTCGTTTGAACAGGGCTCCGCCCTTCTTTGTCGTTTGAATTTGAAATGGAGTAGTCGATGAAATGTGAAAAACTGGATGTTTGGAAGAAGTCTGCGGCTTTAAGTGCGGAGATCTATCTCTATTTCCGAAATGCAAAAGATTACGGTTTCAAAGATCAGATAACCCGATCCGGTTTATCGATTCCTTCCAATATCGCGGAAGGGGTTGAGAGAGTTTCCGACAAAGAGAGTTATCGTTTTCTGGATATTGCACAGGGATCGGCCGCCGAATTGAAAACACAGATTTTCATCGGTATGAAAATTGACTATATTGAAAAAGATCAGGGGTTTTGCTGGATTGCAGAACTAGAGGATATCGGTAAAATGATTGTCGGTTTGAAGAAGCGTTATCTGTCTAACGACAAACGACAAACGACAAACGACGAAGGCGAAGCGACTCATGCGTAAGTATGAAGCGGCGCGCCCGCGACTCCTCGTCGTCGGCGATCTGATGATCGACCACTATCTCTGGGGGAAGACGGAGAGGATCTCTCCCGAAGCACCGGTGCCGGTGATCGATGTGCGCCAGGAGACGGAGGTTCTCGGCGGGGCCGGGAACGTGGTGAACAACCTGGTGGCTCTGGGAGCGAGAGTAGAGGTGGCTTCGGTCATCGGTGCCGATGCCGACGGTGAGCGCCTGGAACAGATGCTTAGAGCCCTGGATGTCGGGACCTCGGCTATTCTGAAAGACGGTAGCCGTACCACCACCCGCAAAAGCCGGGTGATCGCTTCCCACCAGCAGGTGATCCGTTTCGACAGTGAAACCCGCCAACCGGTCACAGCAGAGAGTGAAGCGAAGCTTTTGGCGCGGATCGGGAAACTCTTGGATGAGGGGATCGATACGGTGCTGATCTCCGATTACGGCAAAGGGGTCCTGACCGAAGGGGTGACCCAGGGGGTGATCGCCCTGGCCAAAGAGCGGGGCATCCGGGTCATGGTGGATCCCAAAGGCAGAGACTACGCCAAATACCGGGGCGCCACCGCCATCACCCCCAACAGAAAAGAGGCCTCCGAAGCCACCGGCATCGCTATCGTCGACGAAACGTCGCTGCGGGAGGCGGGATTCCGGCTCAAGGAGGAGCTGGAGCTGGAACGGGCCATCATCACCCTCTCGGAGGAGGGGATGGCGATCTTTGGCGACGAGATGCGGGTGATCCCTACGGTGGCGAAAGAGGTCTACGATGTGACCGGTGCCGGGGATACGGTGATCGCTACCCTGGGCTACGTGCGGGCCTGCGGAGGTTCCATCGACGAAGCGGCCCGGATCGCCAATGCCGCCGCCGCCGTCGTCGTGGGCAAGCTGGGCAGCGCCACGGCCACCTGGGACGAGATCATCGCCTACGAGAAGGCTCTGCACGAATCGACCACCGAGCATCGGATCAAGAGCCGGGAGGAGTTGGCCGAAACGGTCCGGCATCTCAAGAAAGAGGGCAGAAAGATCGTCTTTACCAACGGCTGTTTCGATATCCTGCATCTGGGGCACGTCAAATACCTGCAAAAGGCGGCCGGTTTCGGGGATGTCCTGATCGTGGGCCTCAACAGCGACGATTCGGTCCGGCGTCTGAAAGGATCGGACCGCCCCGTCAATCCCGAGTATGACCGGGCCTACCTCCTGGCGGCTCTTGAGGCGGTGGATTATGTGACGATCTTCGACGAAGATACCCCCTACGAGCTGATCAGGATCGTCGAGCCCGACATCCTGGTCAAGGGGGGAGACTATGCGGGCAAAGAGGTCGTCGGCAGTGACATCGCCAAAGAGGTCCGCCTGGTCGATTTCGTCGAAGGGCGGAGTACCACGGCGACGATAGAAAAGATGCGAAAGGAACAGAAATGAAAGCACTGATCTACAAATCCCTGGCGGCCCATCGGGAGGTGCTGGACAAGGTGGAGACCGAGATGCAGGGAGCCATCGAGGCGGCGGGACGGCTGATGCTCCAGACGCTGCAAAACGGCAACAAGGTTCTGCTCTGCGGCAACGGAGGCAGTGCCGCCGATGCCCAGCATATCGCCGCGGAGCTGACGGGTCGCTTCCTCAAAGAGCGGCGGGGACTTCCGGCGGTCGCCCTGACCACCGACACCTCCGCCCTGACGGCCATCGGCAACGACTACGGCTTCGACCGGGTCTTCGAGCGGCAGGTGGAAGCCCTGGCGGTAGAGGGGGATCTGCTTGTCGGCATCTCCACCAGCGGCAACAGCGCCAATGTGCTGCGGGCCCTGGAGCGGGCCAACGCCCTGGGCTGCCTGACCCTGGGGCTCAGCGGCAGGGACGGGGGCGCGATGAACGATCTGTGCGATCTGAACCTGGTGGTCCCGGCTCAGGAGACCGCCCGGATCCAGGAGATGCATATCCTCATCGGCCATCTGCTCTGTGCGATGGTGGATGAAGGGTTTTGAATGAATAGTGAATAGTGAAAAATGAAAAGTTTAGGATGGCCGCTACGCGGCTTTTCATTTAAAAGTTAAAGAGGGGCGACGCCCCCTTCTAACGACAAACGACGACATTTCAATTCCAGATCTTTGAAAAATCGAAGTCGATGGTACACTTTTGCAGATCGAAAGTGAAGGCTTCGTCGGTGGCGTCCAGAGCTTTGGCGTAGCGGCCGTCTTGGGTGAGCCGATAAACTTTCGCGAGCTTTTCGTCGGGATAGACCAGGACGTAATAGCGTACCCCTTCTCTTTGGTAGATGTCGAATTTGAGATGTTCATCTTTGGCGGCGGTGGAGGGGGAGACCACTTCGAAGATCAGTGAAGGAGCTTTGGTTATGTAGCTGCCATGAGGTTGGTAGCATAGAACCAGGTTGTCGGGTTGCACGATAGTATCTTCCGCCACATGCCAATCAATGGGCAGGTAAGCTTTGCACTCTTTGCATGAAACGAGCTCCTGTTGTAAAGCGATATGGATATTGCCGCTTACATCTTGATGTTTGGGCATCGGTGCCGGGCTCATGGCGAAGGCTTCGCCGTCGATGACTTCCCAGCGTCCTTCCCAATGTTTATAATCTTTATACGTGTAATGCGGCTTAATGTCTTTGGCCATTCCCATCATTCATCCTTTCTCTCGTTGCAGGTCTGGCATTATTATGCCAAAACTCTTACAACCGCTTCCAGCACTTCCCCCGCTTCGATCCCCTTCATACATTCGTGGTGTTTGAGAGGGCAGGTGCGTTTCATGCAGGGGGCGCACTCCAGGTCATGACGGACGATGATGTTTTTGGGGGTCATCCATTGAGACGTTTCCAAATGCTTGGTTGGGCCGAAGATCGCGACGGTCGGGATTCGGTAAGCCGCCGCGACGTGCATGGGGCCGCTGTCACCGGTGAGGAAAAGATCGAGGCCCCCGATGGCGGAGCAAAGTTCCGGGATCGTCGTTTTGCCCGCCAGATTATTGACGTTTTCGACATTCTGTTCCCGTAACATCCTCTCGATATCCTCGGCAATATCGGTCTCGTTCGGGCCGCCGAAGATCACAATGTCGAAGCGATCGCTCAGGGTGGCGGCAACTTCGGCGAACTTCTCGGGATACCAGCGCTTGGCGCTGCCGTAGCTGGCGCCGGGGTTGATCCCCAAAGTGGGGCGAAGGTAGTCTTTGGCAGGCCAGTCGAGGCGCAGGGGGCCGGGGTGATCCTCACGGCCGGTGACAGTGTTGATGAAGGCGGCGTATTTTTCGACTTGATGGGTTGTCGAGTGGGTAGTGGGTAGTGGGTAGTGGGTAGATTTTTTGAAGAGGTGTTTCCGCTTGGAGCCTGTGAGTGTGAGGAAGAGTTTCGAGTAGAAGTGGCTGCGGAAGCTGAGGGCCAGGTCGTGGGGGCCGAGCGCTTTGGCCAGGCGGTAGATATTGAGGGGGCGGAAGCCGCCTTGCTTGCTTTGATCAACGACTACCCGGTTGACTCTCGGATGGGCTTTGAGCGCTTCGGTAGCGACATAGGACCCCACCAGAGTAATCTCGGCATCGGGATAGGCGGCGTAGAGATTTTCCAGTGCCGGCGTGGCCATGACGGCGTCGCCCAGCCAGGTGGGAAGTTCGACAAGGATTTTCATGTGATCAGAGGAGATCCAACTGGAGTTTGACGATCCGTTCGACGGCGGCCAGCTCCGCGGCACTGACGACTCCGGCTTTGGAGATGAGCCGGAGTTTGCTGATGGTGGTCAATTGATCTGCCATCGCTTTGCTCTCGATACCGTTGAAGTTGATAAGCGTTTCGCAGGGATAGAGTTTGGCAACCTGCGAACTGAGCGGGATCACCTGTACCCGGTTGAGGTAACGGTTGGAGAGGTCATTGCTCAGGATGATCGCCGGGCGCTTTTTGCGGATTTCACCTCCGACCGAGGGGTCGAAGTTGACCCACCAGACTTCACCACGCCTCATGGGACTCTTCGTCTTTGAAGGCGATCGCTTCCCACTCGGAAGCCTCCGTCTCCCGCTCCCGGTCTTCGGCCATGGCGCGGTATCCCTCTTCCATGCGCTTTTTCAGAACATAGGGGCGGAGAAGATTTTCGATAAAACGGCTTACTTTTCCGGGGCCTATCACTTCACGCAATCCGTAATAAACCTCTTCGTCAATTGTAATGGTCAGTTTCTTTTGCACAGGAAATCCTTCACGTGTAATTACACGTATTATACCGATTTTCCAGGGAGATTAGTCGTTGCCGAAAAGGTCCCGGGTGTAGACCTTCTCTTTGACATCCTCCAGGGCCTCGCTCATCCGGTTGGCGACGATGACATGGGATCTCTTTTTGAACGCTTCCAGGTCCCTGACCACTTCGGAGTGGAAGAAACACTCCTCCTCCAGCACCGGTTCATAGATGATCACTTCGATCCCCTTGGCCTTGAGCCGTTTCATGATTCCCTGGATGGCACTGGAACGGAAGTTGTCCGAGCCCTGTTTCATCACCAGACGATAGACCCCCACCGTACCGGCCGGATAGCCGTACTCGTCTTTGGGGAGGCGCTCCACGATCCGGTCGGCGATGAAGTCCTTGCGGGTGCGGTTGGCGTCGACGATGGCCCGGATGAGGTTGCTGGGGACCTCGGCATAGTTGGCCAGCAGCTGCTTGGTATCCTTGGGGAGGCAATAGCCGCCGTAGCCGAAGCTGGGGTTGTTGTAGTGCATCCCGATCCTCGGATCGAGTCCTACCCCTTCGATTACCTGCCGGGTATCCAGACCGTGGGTTTCGCAGTAGCTGTCGAGTTCGTTGAAATAGGCGACCCGCATCGCCAGGTAGGTGTTGGCGAAGAGTTTGATGGCCTCGGCTTCGGTGCTGTCGGTGAGGAGTATCGGTACATCTTTATCGATAGCGCCTTCCAGGAGCAGCTCGGCGAAACGCTTCGCCCGATCACTGCGCTCTCCCACAACGATCCGGGAGGGATGCAGATTGTCGTAGAGGGCTTTGCCTTCCCTCAGAAATTCGGGGGAGAAGATAAGATTATCGGTTCCGAATTTTTTGCGCATTTTCTGCGTAAACCCCACAGGGACCGTGGACTTGATCACCATGACCGCTTCGGGGTTGACGGCCAGTACGTCGCCGATGACCGCTTCGACGCTTTTGGTGTTGAAATAGTTGGTCCGGGGGTCGTAGTCGGTGGGGGTGGCGATGATCACATAGTCGGCATCCCGGTATGCCTCTTCTTTGTCCAGGGTTGCACGAATGCCGGGATTCGGATTTTGAATAAGTCTTGGGAGGTATTCCTGGATCTCTTTGTCCTCGATGGGAGAGACCCCCCTGTTGATCATCTCCACCTTTTCGGGGATGATATCCAGGGTGACAACTTCATTGTTCTGAGCCAGCAGGAGGCCGTTTGAGAGGCCGACGTAGCCGGTCCCGGCAATAGTGATTTTGGGCATTAACATTTCCTTCCAAAAATCTATTTATCACGTGATTTTATCCAAAATATCTCTGGATCAGCTCGAGGGTCTCACGGACATTTCGTTCGATGGGGTACTGTTCCACGATCGTTCTCGCTTTCCGGGATGATTGTTCCAGTTGAACCGGATCGGAGAGAAATCGGTCGATCGTTTCAACGATGGAAAGATCGTTCGGCCGGTCCATGACCCACGCCTTTGGGAGTATCTCCGAAGCCCCGTTCTGACGGGTGGTCAGGGCGACGGTCCCGTAGCTGAGGGCCTCAGGGATTACGTTGGAGAAGGGTTCATACCGGGTAGGGAAGAGAAAGAGATCGGCCCCTTCGTAGAAGCGTTCCACATCGGTTCTGGAACCGGTGAAGATGACATGATCGGCTACTCCGAGTTCTCTGGCCATTTTGCGGTATTTCCCCATATGTTTCTCTTTGCCGACGATAAAGGCATGACAGGAGTATCGGAGGCGGGAGAGGATCATCAGAAACTCCCGCACTCCTTTGCGTTCGAATCCGCTTCCTACGAAAAGGAGGACCGGCAGCGAAGGATCGAATCCGAACTCCTCCGCCAGGGAGCATTTCGCCTCGGGTTTGTTGAATCGTTCGGGGATGGGGACACCGTTGTGGACGACATGGATCTTTTCCGGCTTGGTTTCGGGATAGAAGCGCAGGATCTGCTCTCTGACGAGATGGGAGTTGGCGATGATGAGTCTGGCGTTTTTGAAGGTTCGTTTTTCCAGCCATAGATAGCTCAGGTGAAGAGGATTGAGGCTGAAGCCCTTGGTCTGAAGAAACGCTTTATGGACTCCGTCTCCTGCCCGGTAGATATCCGGACAGGTAATGCGATCGAGGGAGAAATAGATTCTCGTCATTTGTCGTTTTTCGTTTTTCGTTTGATCTTTTATTTTGCAGATCTGCCGACTGAAGAGGAGGGCTTTGAGCCAGGAGGGGAGTTGCTTGGGAAGTGTGGAGTGGAGGATCTCCGTCTGGAACCCTTCTCGTTTCATTGCGGAGTCCAAACGTTGGAGGTAGCGTTCGGCTCCACCGAAGTCGGTATGTTTTTGGCGGATGAAGAGGATTTTTTTGTGATGTGGTTCCAATAGAGAGCTTCACTTTTTGTTTTTTTTGATATCTAATCGAACTGATCCCTCTGAATGTTCTCGCTTTTCGAGGGCACTTCTTGAATAGGGGGTATAGAGTACAGAATTATGCACAATTTTCCTTAGCTCTCTCTTTGCTTGATTCGTTTGAGGAATTTGTCCATTGTTCTCATTGGATATTTACACTGTCTAAATGTTTCAATTGGACATTCTCCTGCAATATACAGGAAAAGTTTGAAAAAAGTATCTTTAAATAGTAGAATTAAATATAAAATTAAATATATCAATAATTTTTTAGCAGGGAAGAAGGGATAATGTTAAACCTTTATTGGAGGCTACGGCATAGGTTGGAATTTTTGAAGCCGAAGAACCTGAGGTCGGATAGGAGCGTTATTATCAGACAGTATGAGAAACGATTGGGTGTAAAGCCGGATTTGGAGCATCCGGAGACCTATACGGAGAAGATACAGTGGCTCAAACTTCATTATCGGCCGGAGATACTTACAACACTTGCGGACAAATGTTTAGCAAGGGAGTATATCAAAGAGAGAGTAGGAGAGGAGTATCTTGTTCCACT
>NZ_WFQN01000064.1 GCF_015487065.1 Nitratifractor sp. | reverse complement strand
GAAGGTGTGTTTCTGCGGTGTGTAGCAGATGCCGGCGTCACTGCAGCCGGAGAGGTCCACTTCCAGGGTGAAGGGGCCACGGATGCCCTCTTTGTGTAACTCATCGAGGGGTACAGAGATATTCAAAGTGCCGTAGTAGACCTTGTCCCCTTCGTAGACGATGGGCTTGGGGAGCTTGGGTTTGAGTTGGAGTGCTTTGGGTTTGAGAATCTTGAAGTGCAGATCTTTGGCATAGATGTGAATCTT
This sequence comes from Nitratifractor sp., assembly GCF_015487065.1. Classification (GTDB taxonomy): domain Bacteria; phylum Campylobacterota; class Campylobacteria; order Campylobacterales; family Sulfurovaceae; genus Nitratifractor. The sequence continues at coordinate 7,011 of NZ_WFQN01000064.1, read as the reverse complement.
TTGCCCCAGGCGGATCGTGGTTTTGAGAGTGTCGCCATCGACCTTCGCCTGGACTTTGAAAGCTTCGGAAGGTTTGAGGAATTTGTGCTGAAGTCCCCCGAAGGCTCCGGGATTTCCGAAACCGGCGTTGAGAAGAAATAGGGGAAGCAACAGCGCACCCAAGAGTATCGTCAATCGTCGTCTCATTCAGTTTTCTCCTGACAAAATTTGTTAGTGTATAGTATCTTTCCAGTGTGCAGGGATTGTGCACCTGGAATTATGGCTATAACTATAACCGATATTCATTAATCAAAAGTTTTGAAATAAAGGAAACAAATGTCCAACCGTCTGATCAATGAACAGTCCCCCTATTTGCAGCAGCACGCCCATAACCCCGTGGATTGGTACCCCTGGGGCGAGGAGGCCTTCGAGAAGGCCCGCCGGGAGAACAAACCGATCTTCCTCTCCATCGGCTACAGCAGCTGCCACTGGTGCCATGTGATGGAGCGGGAGAGTTTCGAAAACGAGGAGCTGACGAAGATCCTCAACGAGCACTTCGTCTCTATCAAAGTGGACCGGGAGGAGCGTCCCGATATCGACAAGCATTTTCAGGAGGTCTTCGTGACCATGAACGGTCGGGCGGGGGGATGGCCGCTGAGCATCTTCATGACCCCCGGGAAGGTCCCCTTCTACTCCGCCACCTATATCCCGCCCGAACCCCGCTACGGAATGATGGGCTTCGGTGAACTGCTGGAGACCATCGCTGCCAAATACACCAAAGACCGCAAAACCCTGGAGGAGAAGGGGCAGGAGGTGCTGGAGTATCTCAAGCCCAAGGAGAAGATCCAGGCGACGAAGATCGACCGGAACCTGGAGAGCATCGTCGTCAAACAGATGAAACAGGTCTATGAACCTGCCTTCGGCGGCTTCGGCGGTGCGCCCAAATTTCCCCACGCATCGACCCTGCGCCTGGCGCTGGCCCTGCTGCAACTCCACGAGGATCCGGAGCTACGGCAAATGGTGACACATACCCTGGAGGGGATGAGCCGGGGAGGGCTCTATGACCTGGTGGACGGGGGATTCTGCCGTTACAGCACCGATGTGATGTGGCTGGTTCCCCACTTCGAGAAGATGACCTACGACAACGCGTTGCTGGCGGAGGTCTATCTGAAGGCGGGGCTTCAGCTGGAGAATCCGGCTTTCACGCAGATCGCCTACGAGACGCTGGATTTCATGATGGAACGGATGATGGAAAAGGAGCTCTTCTTCTCCGCCAGCGATGCCGATACCGAGGGGGAAGAGGGGAAATATTTCGTCTACGGCTACGAGGAGGCGGTGGCAGCCTTTCGGGAGGCGGGCCTGGAGGATCCTGCCGGCGTTGCCCGGAGGCTGGGGATCAGCCCCAAAGGCAATTTCGAAGGGAAGAATATCCCAAGGCTCGAGGAGTCGGCCGACCGGAACGATCCGGAGATCCGGAAGGCGCTGGAGGTATTGAAAAAACTTCGGGAGGGGCGCATCTATCCCTTCATCGACCGGAAGGTGCAGAGCTCCTGGAACGCTATGATGATCCGCTCACTCTTTGTCGCGGGGCGGCAGGAGCGGCGTTATCTGGAGCAGGCGGTCCGGAGCCTGGAGGCGCTGGAGGCCAAGATGGCGGCGGGGGTACGGCTCTTTCATTCGACTCTCATTGACGCCGAGCCGAAGATCGAGGGCTTTCTGGAGGATTATGCCTGGTGGGTGACGGCGCTGCTGGAGGGGTACCGCAGCACCCTGGACGAGCGCTACCTGATCCGGGCCACGGAACTGGCCAACGAAGCGGTGCGCCGCTTCTACGACGGAGGACGCTGGCGGATCGATGACGGGGAGTTTCGGGAGGTCTGCGAAGATACCGACGCCGGCTATCCCTCGGCCCTGGCGGTGATGACCGAAGGACTGCTGGGGATCCGCGCCCTGGTGGATCCGGTCTACGAGAAGTTCATCGGCCGGACGCTGGAGGTCCACTCCTATCAGCTGATGCGTCAGCCCATCTCCCGTCCCACCCTCACCGAAGCGGCCATCCGCTTCCTGCGCGACGATCTGCTGGTCAAATCCAGCGAAGAGCGCCTGCGTCCCCACATCCCTGAGATCGACACCAACGGTTATCCCTGGTTCTGGCTGAGGACCGCCTTCGAGCCGGGATTCATGCTCTGCGGCACCCAAAGCTGCTTCGCCAACGAAGAGAGCTTCGAAGGGATCCGTAAGGCGGTGGAATACTGGAAGGGAACGGGTAACTAGGAACTAGTAACTAGGAACGAGTAATGAGTAATGAGGAATGAGGAATGAGGAACCGAATTTTGATTGAGAGTATGTAGAATAAAGAATTGGGAACGAGGAACCGGGGGGTTGTAGCGTGGGACAGCTATCCCGTGATTAATTGGTGAATGGTGAATGGTGAATGATTTTGGTTGGCGTTGTGATGCAACGCATTTATGGAAGTGGGGATTTATTCCCGTGACTCCGGCAGGAAATGCTCTGTGATTTCCCGGATAAAAGTGTGGAAATCCTCCAGATGATCCAGGTACTCAAAGAGCCTTTTTCTATCCAGCCTTGTGTACTCGTGAACCAGTAGATTCCTCAGGCCGACCATGGCGGTAGTGTTCTGCATCAGATCACGGTCGATATAGCCGTGTTGTGCCAGGAGTTCGAGACACTCTTTGTAGTTGCCGGGATTTCCCAGATTGAAACGGGCGCTGATTTTGCAGGCGATATCGATGACAATCTGGATCGACTCCAGCAGACCGTAACGTACCTCCCACTCGTAGCGGATATTCTGCTCCAGCATTTCAGGGGAATGAATCTCATTACGCACCTCTTTCAGGACATTCAGATTGGTCTCGAGGCGTTTGAGTTTGTCACTGAGCTGCACTGTTGATCCTTCGGATGAAAGCTTCATCAAAGAGATGAAACATCGGAGCCTGATCGAAATAGTGTCGGTAGGTCTGTTCTTTGAACTCGATATATTTTTCAGGATGTCGCTGGAAAAGAATTTTATGGTTTTGAAGGATGGAAAAGGCGAGTTTGGGCTGCTCCTGCGGAAGGTCGTTCAGCAGGACCAGATCCACCGGCCGATCGCTGACACTCTCCAACTCCGCAATCAACGCTCCCTCTTCCAGAAGACTCATAGGTTCACGCAGATACAAAGCGATGTCGATATCGCTCATCGGGTGTGTCGATCCTTTGGCCGAGGATCCAAAAAGCAGGGCAAAATCTATGCATTTTTCTTGCTTCAATACCTCAGTGATCTTTTCTTCACGCATTCATCAATCCTTTTGAAAGATTGTAACATACCAATATACCAATACACCGATAACTAATAACAAGAGGTTAGATCATAAATCACCCGTGCCAGATAGAGCCCCTCGGGGGGAGCCAGGCGGGTGGTGTGGCGGGTTTGGAGCTCCAGCTGTTCTCTGAGCTGCTCCAGGGTCAGTTCGCCGTTGGCCACGGCGGCGGCGGCGTGGACCATCATCCGCACCTGGGCACGAAGGAAGCCGTCGGCATGGAAGTAGATGTAGTCGTAGGAGCCACGTGAGAGGGTGTAGGCGCGGGTGACGGTACGGATGTTGTGGGCGGTTTGGGAGCCGGTCTTGAGGAAATAGCCGAAATCGTGACGGCCGACGAAACACTCCAGCGCCCGGGCCAGCAGCTCCCTGTCACCGATAGAGAGCCGGGCGACGTAGCGGCGTTCGAAGATCGAAGGCTTCGGGCGGAAAACGTAGCGATAGATCCGCTCCCTGGCGTCGTAGCGGGCGTGAAAGTCTCTTTTGACCGGGGTGAGGTGCTTGATGCGGATGGCCTCGAAGCGGTTGTTGAGGTGAGTTTGGAGCTTGCGTAGGGGCTGGAAGGCCCAGTGCTCCGGCAGATCGAAATGGACCACCTGGCCCGTGGCGTGGACCCCGGCGTCGGTACGGCCGCTGCCGATGACGGGGCTTTCGATCCCCAGGGAGTGCAGGGCCCGCTCCAGCTCCCCCTGGACGGTCCGGGGGGTGCGGGTCTGGCGCTGGAAGCCCTCGAAGGCGGAACCGTCGTAGGCGATGATGGCTTTGATCCGCTGCATCGGCCTAGAAATGCCTCAAGAGTTTTTTGCGTATCAGGAGAGTGCTGATGGCGAGAAAAAGAATCGAAGCCGTCACAAAGAGGGGAATGCTGCCGGTTTTTTTCAGCACCATGGCGGGGATATAGACAGCCAGAGCGACACTGAAAATCACAGCGATGGAGAGGCTGCGCTGATAGCGGGGGTTGTAGAAGGTAAGGGCGGCGATGATCCCGAATGCCAGGATGGGGGAGAGGGAGACAAAGATCAGATAGAGGAGTTTCCCCCGGCGTCCCCGGTCATGAAGGGCCTTTTCCCAATACTCCCTGCTGGTAACGATTTCTCCGTAGAGGTTGTGGGGGTACTGATAGATATCGAGTTCTCTGTAATGGAGGTTTTCGATCTTGTCGGGGGTGGAGGTTTCACCGCTTCCGTGGCGCAAGGTCAGTGAAAAACGTTCTCCGTCGTTGCGTACCTTTCCCTCTTCGGCGATGAAAAGCTGATATTTTCCTGCTTTGCCCCGGTTGAAAAGGACCATATTTCTGTAGGTATCGTTTCGATCTTTGCTCTCGACGAAGACATGGTAGTCGCCAAAACTCTGACTCAGTTTGTTGGGAGCGATTTTTAGCGTTGCCTCGGTGATTTTCTTTTGCTTGAATTGGGAGAGTTTCTGTTTCATCTGGGGGTAGAGCATCACCGAAAGCACCAGCAGTAGGGCACTGAAGAGTAGCAGAGTCGGGAGCATAAAGCGCAGGATCCGACCGGGGGTGTGTCCCAGAGAGAAGAGAGCGATAAACTCATTCTCTTCGGAAAAACGGGTAAAAGTGTTGGCCAGGGCGGCAATGAGGGAGAGGGGAATCGTGTAGAAAAAGATCTCCGGCAGCATATAACCGAAAAGCTGGATGAGCTCTCCCGCCTCCAGATTGACTTTGGAAGAGAGGATCGAAAGCTGGATAACGAAAATCAAAGAGACAATCAGCAAAAAAGGGAGAAAGACCAACAAATAGGTCTTGGCGAAAGTCCAGAGGATGTAACGCCGCGTTTTACCCATAGATCAGATGCTCCACCAGATGAAAAATCGGCTGGTCCAGCAGATAGAGGATCAGCGTTCCCATGGCAAGGAAGGGGACGAAGGGCACCATGGTATCCCGGGCCAGGAGCGAGGGGAGGATCGCAAGAATTGCCGAAATGAACAGGGCGACGAAGAAGCCGGGCAGTCCCAGCAACGCCGCCATGGTTCCCGCGACAATCACATCGGCGCCCCCCATCGCCTCTTTGCCCGTCGCTTTGCCGATGAACCAGGCCAGAAGCCAGAGGCCGCCGGCGGCGAGAGCCGCATCTTTGAGGGCCTGTAGAGCAAGGGCCCACTCTCCGGTCTGCCAGGCATGGGCCGCCGCGGCCAGCAGGGCGGTGGCCAGGGCGAAGAAGTTGACCGAATCGGGCACGGCAAGATACTCGAAGTCGATCATACTCAGGGCCAAGAGCGCGGAAAATGTCGCCGCGATCAGCAGGAAATAGAGGATCCCCGCCGTCTCGATAGGGTGATGGAACTGGGGAGTGAGTTTCAGATAGAGCGCCGCCCAGATCAGTCCGTTGAGCAACTCCACGAGCGGATAGCGTTTCGAGATGGGCTCCCGGCAAAACGCACAGCGACCCCCGAGGGCAAGCCAGGAGAGGAGAGGTACATTGTGATGCCAGCGCAGGCTCTCACCGCACTTGGGACAGTGGGATCCCGGCCAGGCGATGTTTTCGCCCCGTGGGGTGCGGTGGATCACCACATTGAGAAAGGAGCCCACTATCAACCCCAGCAGGAACACTCCCAGTGTCCAGATCAGTGTCTCTGCCATGTCTATATCCCTCCGAATTTGCGTTGACGCGTTTTGAAATTGTCGATGATACTGCGCAGCTCTTCGACGGAGAAGTCGGGCCAGTAGGTGTCGGTAAAAGCCAGCTCCGTATAGCTCAGCTGCCAGAGCAGGAAATTGGAGAGACGCTGCTCCCCGCTGGTGCGGATCAGCAGGTCTACGTCGGTATAGGGGGTGTCCAGGTGGCGGCCGACACTCGCTTCACTGATCTCCTCTCCCGCGGCGAGTGCCCGCCGGACGCTTCGGACGATCTCGGCCCGTGCTCCGTAGTTGAGGGCCAGGATCTGGGTGAGCTGCCGGTTGTTCCGGGTCAGTTCCCGGGTCTCTTCCAGGGTTTGGCGCAGTTTGTCGCTGAAGGGGCTCAGGTCTCCGATGGTCTCGAAACGGATCCCGTGCTCCATATAACGCTCCTGCTCCAGGCGGATGTACTTCTCAAGCAGATGCATCAGATAGTCCACTTCCATCTTGGGCCGCTTCCAGTTTTCGGTGCTGAAGGTGTAGAGGGTGAGGGTCTCGATCTCGGGATCGGCGGCACAGTACTCAGTCACCCGCCGAACCGTCTCCACGCCGGCCTCGTGGCCTTTGGTCCGGCGCAGGCCCCGCTCTTTGGCCCAGCGGCCGTTGCCGTCCATGATGATAGCCAGGTGGCGTAATGTATTACTCATCACCCAGTTTCTTCGCTTCGTCGAGAATGGCATAGGCCAGTTCCGCTTTGGGCGCGGTGGCCAGTTTCGTTTCGCGGTCGGGTGTGATGAAGGTGACGGCATTTTCGTCGCTGCCGAAACCTTTGCCCTCGCCGACGTGGTTGTAGCAGACCGCATCGACCCCTTTGGTATCCAGAAGCTGCCGGGCGTTCTCCGGTCCCTTCACGGGATCGGTCTCGGCCTTGAAGGCGACGGTGACGATCCCTGTTTTGTCCAAAGAGCTCAACATGTCGGGATTTTGGACCAGTTCCAGGGTCCAGTGTTCGCCCAGGGCACTCTTTTTGAGCTTGCCCTCCTGAGGGTAGCGGGGACGGTAATCGCTCACCGCCGCCGCCATGAAGAGGTAGGGGGTCTTCCGGATCATTCCGACGGGGTTGGGGTTGTTCATACT
>NZ_WFQN01000063.1 GCF_015487065.1 Nitratifractor sp. | reverse complement strand
ATGATGCATCTGGTACAGGAGCGCCTGAACCCCGACGGAGCCATCCTGCTGGGCTGGCCAAACGCCCGCTGGCAGGACGGCGAACTGACCTACGGCGCCCGCCCCAGACACTACTCGTTCAGCGAACTCTCTCTGGTCATCAAAGATCTCTTCTGGATCAAAAAATATCTCCAGCAGCACCGCTACCGGGTCGTCATCACGGGACGGGAGTACCTCTTTCTGGAAGCGACGAGGATCGGAGTGGGTAGTGGGTAGTGGGTAGTGGGTAGTGGGTAGTGGGTAGTGGGTAGTGGGTAGTGGGTAGTGTAAACTACCTGATAATTTTTGTCAAGCCGCCATCTTCCATCTTCCATCTTCCATCTTCCATCTTCCATCTTCCATCTTCCCTAACAGTTCCTAATCATCATTTTTGCTATAGTTACGTCAAAATCTACCGATAAGAAGGAGTTATCATGGCTATCAACGCAAAGAAAATGAGGAAATTTTGTCGTCCCTTCCGCATCGTACTGGGACTGGTTCTCATCGGCCTGGGGGTCTATACCGGCATCAAATGGTTCTATCTGGGCGTCATTCCCCTCATCGCCGGAATCGTAGGCTTCTGCCCCGCCTGCGCCATCACGGGACAATGCACGATCTTTGGTAAGGATAAAGAGGCATGAGAACCCTCAAGGTCTTTCTGGGCTGGCTGATCGGCGGATTGCTGGTCGTTCAGCTGGTTCAGATCAAAGTCCCCGAACCTCCCAAAGCCGGTTCCCAGGATGAGATCAAAGCGCCCAAAGAGATCATGGCCCTGCTGAAAAAATCCTGCTACGACTGCCACTCCAACCATACCCGTTGGCCCTGGTACAGTCATATCGCCCCGATCTCCTGGGAGGTCGACTCCCACGTACGAGACGGCAGGGACTGGCTCAACTTCTCCATTTGGAACCGATACAGCGAGGAGAAAAAGCAGAAGTTCTACAAAGGGATCGCCAAATCCATCGACTGGAAGATGCCTCCCGCCGACTACATGTGGATACACAAAGATGCCCGCCTCACTCCCCAGGAACGCCAGGCGATTAAAACGTGGGCCCAGTCCCACATCCTGAAAGAAGAGAAGCCCTATTGAACCTCCTGGATACTGCCAAGTGAGGTTTCACTCGATGGCGACAAAGGAGCGCTCAACCCGTGAAACGGGCGCTTGCGTTCGCGACTGCCAGAGCTATCGAGTGAAACCGGCAACCGTTCTAATTACGCAACTCTCTTAAATCAGACAAATTTTATCATCATTACACAATTTTTATGCTATACTTCTTGACACAAATCAAGAAAAAGGAGCTGAAATGCCCAAGATCAACCGTTATGTAGATATCTCTACCATTGACCGTGAAGCCAAAAAAGACTATATCGACCGCCACTCTCCCTTCGTTCACTGCGAAAGCACCGCCAAGAAGGGTGAGCCGTTCAAGGTTAAAGTGAAAATGGGGAACGAATATTGCCACCCCGACGATTTCGACCACTACATCGCCTATGTCCAGCTCTGGGACGGTGAGACCCTCCTGGCACAGACCAACTGGCAGCCCGGTACCATGGGCAATGCCTGTGCCCATGCCGAGGTCGACTTCTACGTCGTGCCTACCAAGAGCAAAATGAAGCTCACCGCCATGAGCTACTGCACCAAGCACGGGCTCTGGGAGAGCGATCCTGTCGAAGTCACCGTCGAAGACTAAGACGCTCCGAGGGGACCCCTCCCCTCAGCTCTCACATCCCGAACTTCTCCTCAAAATTTTTTACCCATCAAGCGAAATTGCGTACTCTGAAAAGCTGAAACAATTTCTCTCCGTCATCCTGAACTTGATTCAGGATCAAGAGCATTATGCATATTCCAATCCCTGGATTCCGGATCAAGTCCGGAATTACGGGAATTTTTCATCATAGCCCGATTCAACATCCAAAATCCAACATCCAAAATTCTGATAAAATTCCTCTATGAAAAACCTCCACAACGCTCTGCAGCTCAAACAGCTCTATCTTCTCAAACAGATGGGATACCGCTACACCGACATCAAACCCTCCGATCTGGAGCCTGATCCGGCCCAGCTCCCCAACGATTTGGAAAACCTGCGCAAAATGGTGGAAAAGTGTCATCTCTGCGACCTGAGCAAAAGCCGCCACAAAGTGGTCTTCGGCGAAGGGAACCCCCACGCCAAATTGATGTTTGTCGGTGAAGGGCCCGGTGCTACCGAGGACAGCACCGGCCGCCCCTTCGTCGGCCGGGCCGGCGAGCTCCTGACGCGAATGATCGAGAATGTCCTCTATCTGCGCCGGGAACAGGTCTATATCGCCAATATCGTCAAATGCCGACCGCCGGGCAACCGGGTCCCCACCCCCACCGAAGCTTTCACCTGCCGCCCCTATCTCCTGAAGCAGATCGAACTGATCCGTCCAAAAATCATCATGACCCTCGGCGCCACCGCCTACCGCTACCTGACCAACGACGAGACCCCCATCAGCCGCGTTCGAGGCCATATCATCCATACCGATAACTATCTGCTCGTCCCCACCTTCCATCCCAGCTACCTGCTGCGCAATCCCTCCGCCAAAAAAGAGGCATGGGCAGATCTTTTGAAAGTGAAAGAGTTGCTGGAAAAGCGTGGGTAGTGGGTAGTGGGTAGTGGGTAGTTTAAATCAGTAGATAATTTTTGTCAAGTTTAAAATCCAAAATCCAAAATCCAAAATCCAAAATCCAAAATTCTCCATTCTCAATTCTCAATTCTCCATCCTCCTCACCCATTTCCAGAAGAGCCGGTCGGGGTGGACTCTCGGATCGAGGGCTTCGCCGTGAAGGATATACCGGGCCAGCGAACGGGCCATCAACGGGGCAAAGACAAACCCCCTGCCCCCCAGGCCGTTGAGAACGGAAAGCTTTTCGAGATGGATCAGCGGGGCTTTGGCTCCCCGGGTGATGGCAGGAGTTTCTGCCAGCATCCTCGGCACGTCGATGACCGGTCCGACGATGGGAAAGTGATCCCGGCTTGTCGAGCGCATTCCGCAAAAGGTCTCGACGAGACGAAAATCCGAGGTGTCGGTGATCTCAGCCGCTTTGGCCTCCAGCGTCGCCAGCGGACGGCCGTCGCAGATGCGGCAGGGCTGGGGAGACTTGACATGGGTGGCCCCCAGTTTGATGCGGCCGTGACGGGTGGAGGAGAGGGAAAAATCCTTGTGCAGACTGATGGGGAATTGTCGGGATGTGGCGTAGTCCCCCCGACTGCCCCAGAGCCCCCGGATCCCCATATAGCGCAGATCAAGCAGATCGCTCTCGTACCCGGTCGCCAGAACGACATGCTCCGCTTCGATGAGATCTCCGGCGCCGATAATCCGCCAGGAGTTTCCGGCAAACTCCAGACGTTCCACCTCCATCTGTCGAAAATTCAACCGCTCCGCCGCGACCCTGCAGATCTCCGGGGCATCGGCATCGCCCGCTTCCGGGAAATAGAAGCCCCCCGGTACATTCCTGAGTCCCGCCGCCTCGGCGCGGGCGGCATCCCAACGCTCATAAGGTCGATAATTGAAAGCTTCGTAGAGCTCGAAGCGCTTCTCATCGTCACTGTCTTTGGGGATCCTCAACACCCCATCACCGTGAAAGTGCTTCGGAAAATTCTCCCGGTAGAAACGCTGGGCGAAAGCGAAGGCTTCGTTGGTCAGCTCCTGAAGGGGACCACCCTTGCCGATCTTTGGAGAGATAAAAGCCCCCGCCGCACCGCTGCCCCCGCTGGCGGGAACACTGCTGCGATCCACCAGGAGCACTTCAGCCCCCTCTTCACTCAGAAAATGAGCTGCCATCACCCCGGCGACCCCGGCTCCGATGATACAGATCACTCTTTGTCGCCTTTCGTACTTTTGGAGGTGGGTCCTTCGCCCAACATGGCGGAAATGAATTCCCACTTCTCCCATAATAAAAGCGTTGCGTTGCAACGCATACCAAAATTATTCATTATTAATTATTAACTATTAATCTATACATACTGATAAACATACTTCTCCAACGCCTCGTCAATAAAAGCCTGCCAGATCTCATCGGGCTGCCAGATCAGATGGAGCCTGGCCCTGGCTTCATGAATAGGCACGCTCCGATCGATAACGTTGTAGAGAAAAATCAGAGCGCTGACCCGTTTGTTCTCCGCGCAATGGAGCCAGACTTTTCGGGGGTAGAGGGCGTTGAGCAGATCGCGAAGCAGTTCGTAATCGCCAAAGGTCGGCGCCGAGAAATCGACGGGAAGATGGAGATAGCGCATCCCAGCAACCGTCACCAAAAAATCTTCGTCACGAAGATAGCGATTGTCCTCGGGACGCCCCAGAGAGATCACCACTTCAAAACCCAGGGCCGCCATCCGGGCGAAATCCTCCGCCTTCGGCAGAGCCGAGGTCATAAGATGCTGATGAACCGGCTGCTGGGCCGGGGCCTGGATCCCGCTCATGGCTTCTCTCCTCTTTTCTTTCGGATCAAAGAATATACCGTGTCACATCCTCATTCTCGACCAGGGCCTCCAGTTTGCTCTCCACATGCGCCACATCGATCAGCACCGTCTCACCTTTGCGCTCGTCGGCATCGAAGCTCAGATCCTCCAGGATCCGCTCCGTCACCGTATGCAGACGCCGGGCACCGATGTCTTCGGTCTTTTCGTTGGCCAGAGCCGAATAGTGTGCGATGGCACGGAGCGCCTCCTCTTCAAACTCCAGGGTGACTCCCTCCACCGCCATCAGAGCCTGATACTGCTTGATGAGGGAGTTTTTGGGCTCGGTGAGGATCCGGTAGAGGGCCTCCTCATCCAGGCTCTGCAGCTCCACCCGCAGAGGAAAGCGCCCCTGCAGCTCCGGGATCAGATCACTGGGCTTGCTCAGGTGAAAAGCCCCAGCGGCTATGAAAAGGATGTGGTCGGTATTGACCGGACCGATCTTGGTGCTGACGGTGGAGCCTTCCACGATCGGGAGCAGATCCCGCTGGACCCCCTCTTTGCTGGGGTCCTGCCGGCCGGTGACGTTGGAAGGTACAGCGATTTTGTCCACCTCGTCCAGGAAGACGATACCGCCCTGCTCCACCTTTTCGATGGCCATCTCCTTGAGCTTCTCCTCGTCCAGCAGCTCTTCGCTGGCCTCAGCCGCCAGGATCTTGCGGGCCTCCTTGATGCTCACCTCTTTCTTCTTGCCCTTTTTGCCCAGGCCGCCCAGGACCTTGACGATGGACTCCTGGACATTGGCCATCTCGGGAGGCACATTGCTGCCGCCCAGATCGAGGCCCGGAGGGGGCAGCTCCACCTCGATCTTGAGATGGTCCAGCTCTCCCCGCTCCAGCTTGGCCCGCATCCGGGCGAAGGAGGCTTCGTACTCCTCACGTTTCTGTTCACTGGCCCCCGCAGGCAGGGGCGGCAGGAGCTTCTCGATGATCTTGTTCTCCACGTAGGCTTCGATCTTCTCTTTGTTGCGTTCGTTCTCCTCTTCACGGACCAGCTGCATGGCCGTCAGGGTCAGGTCCCGGATGATCGACTCCACATCCCGGCCCACGAAGCCCACCTCGGTGAACTTGCTCGCCTCGACCTTGATAAACGGGAGCTTCATCATCCGCGCCAGACGTCGGGAGATCTCGGTCTTGCCCACCCCGGTGCTTCCGATCATCAGGATGTTCTTGGGGGTCACCTCCCGCTGCATCTCCTCATCGAGACGCATCCGGCGCCAGCGGTTGCGCAGGGCGATGGCGATGGTCTTTTTGGCCTCCTGCTGACCGATGACGTAGCGGTCCAGGTAGGCGACGATCTCTTTGGGTGTCAACGGCTTTTCAATCACGGTTTGAGCTCCAGAAGTTTGATGTTGGTGTTGGTATAGATGCAGAGTTCTCCGGCGATCTGCAGGCTTTCGCGCACCAGAGTCGCCGCATCCAGGTCGGCATGGCGCGCCAGGGCCCGGGCGGCAGAGAGGGCGAAGTTGCCCCCGCTGCCGATGGCGGCGATCCGCCCGTCCTCGGGCTCGACCACGTCCCCGGTGCCCGAGAGGATGAAGATATGCTCTTTGTTGAGTACCAGCATCATCGCTTCGAGCTGGCGCAGATGCTTGTCCTGGCGCCACTTCTTGGAGAACTCGATTACCGATTTGAGCAGGTCGCCCTTCTTTTCGTTGAGGATCCCCTCGAACATATCAAAGAGGGTGAAGGCATCGGCGGTACTTCCGGCGAAGCCCCCAAGGATCTGACCGTTGTGCAGGGTGCGGATTTTGGTGGCGTTGCCCTTGAGGACCGTATTGCCGAAGGTCACCTGCCCGTCCCCACCGATGACGGCATGGTTCTCTCCCCGGTAGGCCAGGATGGTGGTCGCGTCAAACATCCCTTATCCTTCGACGGCGACCACGTCAACCTTGGCATCGGCATGGATCCCATGGCCCAGCTTGATCTCGACAGTGTGGAGCCCCTCGGACTTGAGGGGTTTTTTCAGCTCGATCCTGTGCTTGTCGATCTCAATGCCCAGCTGCTCTTTGATCGCTTTGGCAATGTCGTTGTTGGTCACCGATCCCCGGATTCCGATGGGGGCGGCGGGCTTTTCGATGCGGATCTGGGCCGATTCGATCTTGGCCTTTTCGGCGGTGAGACGCTCGATCTCGGCTGCCTCTTCGGCCGCTCGGCGCTCCTGCTCCGCCTTCCACTCCTCGACGACTTTGGGCGTCGCTACTTTGGCGTAGCCTTTGGCCACCAGGAAGTTCTGGCCATAGCCGTCTTTGACCTCTTTGATCTCGCCAGCTTTGCCGACATTTTTCACATCTTTGATGAGCAGTACTTTCATGGGTTCTCCTTGATCCGGCTTCCTGTTTGCAGGCCGGGAACTATGGGGGATATTTTATCCAAAACCATTCGCCATTCTTCATTTTTCACTGTTCAACCCAAATTTTGCATTAGAAAGTACCCCAGATGTGTCGATGCTTGGTGGTAGGGGTGTCGGAGAGAAGCGCAGGCGCACTTGGAAAGTGCGTTGAGCATTCGCTTCGATCGCCCATGCCGCCAATGATCGATGCAGATGGGGTGCTGGCTGATGCAAATTTTGGGTTATATCTCTTCTACCTCCAGCTCCCAAAGGTACTCTGAGAAACGGCGTTCCAGCAGGCGCTCGATACTCTGACGGATCTGGGCCGACTGGCGGGGATCGTGGGCCAGCCAGGCCAGCGCGATCTCCGCCTCCTTGGGATAGCTCCCGCTGATGTCCAGTACCGAGATATTGAAGGCTTTGAGACGGTCTTTGAGGGAGTTGACCACCTGCCGCCGCCCTTTGAGGGAGTGGGCCTCCGGCAGCTCGAGACGGAGGAAGGCCTGGGCCAGAATCATCGGAATCTCCTTTCGGAAACTTATAAGTCAATGATAACACGGGAATCGCGTCGTTTGAACGGGGCTTCGCCTCTCTTTGTCTTTTGAAAAAAAAGCGGTGCCAGGCACCGCTTACCGCAATCATTCATTATTCACTATTCATCATTCACCCGAAGGTGCCGTCCATGGCACCTTCGACCGGACGCCAGTCCCTCGCGTTTTCTTTTTCTTTGCTTCGTTTCTTTTCTTTGTCGCGAAACAAAGAAAAAGAAATGAAGGGAGGTTTGAAAGAGACAGTGTAATAGGTGCATTTCAGCCCCTGAATTCCGGGTCAAGCCCGGAATGACGGATGTTTTTCAAAGGGCTCAATCGCTATGGAATTGCAAATGGACCTTTCCCACGGAGACCGTGGGAACGAGAGAAAATGGAGAAAGAGAATGAGGGTCAGCGGGCGCTTCGACTGTGGCGTGACTGGTTGCCGCGTCCGCCGCTGCGGTTGTGGCTGCGTCCACGGCTTGATCCGCCGCGACCGCGGTTGTTGCGGCCGTTCTGGATCGGTTCGGGACGGATGCTCGGATCGACCTCGAAACCTTCAGTGCTGATCTTGGGGATCTCCGCCTTGATGAATCGTTCGATATTGCGCAGGAGCTGATGCTCGTCCACGCAGACCAGGGAGAGCGCCTCTCCCTCACTGCCGGCACGACCGGTCCGTCCGATGCGGTGGACGTAGTCCTCGGCAACGTTGGGCAGCTCGAAGTTGACGACGTGGGGCAGTGCGGCGATATCGATCCCTCTGGCGGCGATGTCGGTAGCCACCAGGACGCGGACCCGGTTCTCTTTGAAACTTTTGAGGGCTTTCATCCGGGCGTTCTGGGTCTTGTTGCCGTGGATCGCCTCGGAGCGGATCCCGGCGGCGTCGAGCTGTTTGGAGAGCTTGTTGGCACCGTGTTTGGTCCGGGTAAAGACCAAAACCTGTTTCCAGTCGTTCTCCCGGATCATCCGGATCAGCAGCTCCTGCTTGCGGTGACGGTCGACGTGGTGGACCTTCTGACTCACCTGCTCGGCGGTGGTGTTCTGCCGGGCGACCTCGATGAGGACGGGATCCTTGAGCATCCCGGAAGCGAGCCGCTTGATCTCGGAGGAGAAGGTGGCCGAAAAGAGGAGCGTCTGGCGCTGGGCCGACATCTGAGCAATGATCTTCTTGATATCGTGGATGAAGCCCATATCGAGCATCCGGTCCGCTTCGTCCAGGATCAGGGTCTCCACGGCACTCAGATCCACCGCCTTCTGATTGGCCAGGTCCAGCAGCCGGCCGGGGGTGGCGATGACGATATCGCACCCTTTGGCGATGGCCCGTTTCTGGGGTTCGATCCCCACACCGCCGTAGACGACGGTGGAGCGGATTTTGAGATGCTTGCCGTAGGTCCGGACACTCTCGGCGACCTGGGCCGCCAGCTCTCGGGTGGGGGTCAGGACCAGGGCCCGGATCTGCCGGGGACCGCTGCGGCGGGGGTTCTGACTAAGGCGCTGCAGCAGCGGCAGGGTGAAGCCGGCGGTCTTGCCGGTGCCGGTCTGCGCCGCGGCCAGGACGTCATGCCCCTCCAGCACGGCGGGGATCGCCTGGGCCTGGATCGGGGTGGGACGGGTGTAGCCTTCGGCGGCGACGGCCTTGAGAATGGCGCTGTCAAGCCCCAATGTATCGAATGTGTTTGTTGTGTTGTTCAATGGTGTACCTTGTGGTGTGAGCCTGCATCACATAGATTTGCTCGGTCCAGACTCGGAAAATTTGGGTAGATTCAACCCAAACAGTGCATTGGAAAGTGCCCCGGCTGCGTCGATGCTTGGTGTGTAGGGGTGTCGAAGAGAAGCGCAGGCGCACTTGGAAAGTGCGTTGAGCATTCACTTCGATCTCCCATGCCGCCAATGGCGATGCAGATGGGGTGCTGGCTAATGCACGGTTTGGGTTCTGAAGATATTCAAAAGCTGTTCGCAGGTAAATACGTTCGTAAATCATCGCAGACCGATGAGCGATTGGAGGGAGTATAGCGTAATCTTTCGTTAATCCCTAATTTCGGTCTCAGGAAACCGCCTGAAAACGGATCTTTTACTCCGACGCATGCGGGGCGTTGAAAATTTTGATATCGCCGCCGTAGAGTTTGAGGCGCTTGGTTTTGCTTCGGGTCTGCACGACCACCTCGTCGTTGATGAATCCTTCACCCCCGTCTTTGACCGTATAGTGGACTCCGTAAAAATCGAAGCTGAGGGTTTT
>NZ_WFQN01000062.1 GCF_015487065.1 Nitratifractor sp. | reverse complement strand
CCGGGTACCGGTACGCCCCATCTCCTCCGCCAGATACTTGACGCTCATCTCCAGGGCCGCTTTGGCGACGCCCATGAGGTTGTAGTTGGGGATATATTTGACACCGCCGTAGTAGCTCAGGGTCACGATGGAACTGTTGTCGCTGAGGATCGGCTTGAGCTCGCGGGTGACCTCGATCAGAGAGTAGACAGAGATATCCATGGCCACGTTGAAGGCCTCTTTGGAGATGTCGCTGAAGTGGCCGCTGAGCCCCTCTTTGGGGGCGAAGGCGATGGAGTGGACAATGAAATCGATCTGGCCGAAGTCCTTCTCCAGGGATTCCCGCAGCGCCCGGATCTCCTCGGGCTTGCTCACGTCACAGGGGTAGAGACGCTCGGCGCATCCCAGCTCTTCGGCGATGGGAGCGAGCTTTTTCTCGAAGCGTTCGTTGAGATAGGTGATGGCCAGCTCCGCCCCCTGGTCCCGGCACGCTTTGGCGATCCCGTAGGCGATGGACTTTTTGTTGGCGATCCCGAGGACGACCCCTCTTTTTCCCTGCATCAGCATTGATTGACTCCTATGATTGAAATAAATTCCGATATTTTATCATACCGACCTAACGGCGCAGTGTGGCGGTGAGCCGCCCCGGTTTGAGCAGCAGATCCAGGGCAGCAGCGATGGAGGGGACGACGAGCTGTGCCGCCTGGAGCGTCGCCGTCGCACACCCCTCCCCGCCCAGGACCGCGATTCCCAGAGCCGCCCGCTCCAGCATCGCCCTGTCGTTGTTGCCGTTACCCACGGCCGCGGTCTTCTCAGCTCCCAATTCTTCAAGAATCTTCTGCTTTTCCGCCGTATGATTACTGCTTGTCAGGATGACGGTCTCCACACCGGTTCCCTCCAGCTCTCCGGCTACCGTCCCGAAGGTATCGGCAGTCACCACCCGAATCTCCAGGAGCTCGGCGAGAGCTCCCAGCCGCTCCTTTGCTTCGGGCAGCAGGCGGCCGTCCAAAGCCAGGGTGCCGTTGTAGTCCAGCAGCAGGTGCTCCAGATAGAGCCGCCCGTAGCCGGGGATCTCCAGATCGATCATCGATGCTCCTTTCTCTTTTGGGGGCCCTGGTCAGCGGGTCGGAGTTTGCGTACAAAGGCCAGGACCTCTTCGTCCGCTCCCTCGCCCGCGACGATCCGGGAGAGCTCCTGCAAGCGCTCCGGCTCTTCCAGCGAGAGGGCGAGGCTCCGATCTCCCTCTTTGCGCACGAGGATATGCTGATCGGCCCGGGCGCTAAGATGGGGCTGGTGGCTGATGGCAAAAACCTGGCGCTTTTTGGCCAGTTCTCCGATCATCTCGGCAATGGCGATGGACTCGTCGCCGCTGACATTGGCGTCGATCTCGTCCAGAAAGACCACGCCGCGTTCCTCCCCATCCTCCGGTAGCGCCACACTCATGAGCGCCAGACGCAGACGGTTGAACTCCCCGCCGCTCAGCGTCGCCGTGGTCGAGCCCTGCAAAGAGAGGTCGGCCCGGTCGGCGCCCCACTCCGAGAGTTCCGCCGGTTCCAGCTCGAAAAGCACCGCCGGGAGTTTGAGCCGATCGAGGATCCCGGTCAGCTTCTCTTCCAGGGTTTTGGCAGCGGCATGACGGTGCTCCGAAATTTTTCCCGCCAGTTCCTGCAACGCCGTCTCCTCCTCCCGGACGAAACGCTCCAGTTCACTGCGATCCTCTTCGATATGCTCGTAGCCCGCCAGTTCCTCCTCCTTGGCCCGGCGATACTCCAGGGCTTCGGCGATGGAGCCGTAACGGCGGATCAGGTTGGAGAGCTGTTCCAGACGGTCCAGCACTTCCTCTACATCCACTTCCGCCAGCTCCTCCGCCAGAGTCTCCGTGTCCTCGAAGTCGGCCCGCAGGCGGTTCATCGCTTCACTGAAGTACTCCCCCTCCTTTTCCATGAGGCGAAAGACTTCCTGGACACTCTCCTCCAACTCGAAGATCGCCGAAGCCCGCTCCATCGCCTCCCGGATCCGATCCAGTCGGGAGAGACGCTGTTTGATCTGCAGCAGCTCCTCATACTCCCCTTCCCGGGGATCGATGGAGGCGATCTTGTCGATCTCGAAACGGGCGAACTCGATCAGCTCCGCCAATCGTTTCTCATCCTCCCGCAGCCGCTCCAGCTCCTCCCGGCGCTCCCGATAGATCCGATAACGGCGGCGATACTCTTCTCTCAGCTTCTCCGCTTCGGAATCCCGCTCGGCAGCCGCCGCATCCAAGATCGCCAGAAGTCGCTCACTCTCGAATCCCCCACGATCCCGAACGCTCAGATAGGAGAGATAGGGAGCGAAAAGTTCCCCCAGACGGCGCTTGGAGATCTGCTGGTCATTGAGATAGAAACGGGTGCGATCCTTGCGAAGGACCCGTACCACCAGCGGATCCTCCAGCAACAGATCCTCACTCTCCATCGATGCGGGCTTCGCCAGCTCCGTCTCGCAGAGCTTCGCTTCGCTGCTACCGATCCCCAGATTGGCCAGAAGTGCCTGCATCAGCAGCGATTTTCCCGCTCCGCTGGGCCCGGTAAAGACCACCAATCCCTGCGCAAACTCGAGATTCACCTCTTCGAAACTCAAAAGATCTTTGAGATAGAGACGCTGGATCATGCTTTTCTCTTGTTATTGGTGTATTGGTTATTGGTTATTGGGAAGTTTGCCGTCGTTGGACGTTTGATGAACGGAGCTTCGTCCCTCTTTGTAATTGAACCCTCTGAAAATCGTTCAAGAGAGGTTTCACTCGATGGCGACAAAGGAGCGCTCAACCCGTGAAACGGGCGCTTGCGTTCGCGACTGCCAGAGCTATCGAGTGAAACCGGTTGTTTTTCAGAGCACTCAATTAGATAAAAAGCGTTGCCTGGCAACGCAATCCAAAGCTCTTCACTCCTCACTCTTCACTCCTCACTCCCCATTCACCAATCCCTGTCTCCCCAGTGGAGTTTGTCCCGCAGCACGGCGAAGTAGTTGCGCTCCTGGCGGTGCAAAAGTCTTGCGTCCTCTTTGGCTACGCTGATGAAAACCTGATCCCCCTCTTCGATCTCGTAACGCTCCTGCCCATCGATGGTGGCGATGGCTTCATATTTTTCAGTATCAAGTTCGATGGCGAAGTCGGCGGGGACCACGAGAGGGCGCTGGTTGGTCAGAGAGTGGGCCAGGACCGGGGTGAGGATAAACGCCCGGGTCAGGGGATAGACCACCGGTCCGCCTGCGGCCAGATTGTAGGCCGTGGAGCCGGTGGGGGTGGAGATGATGAGCCCGTCGCCCCGGTAGGTATTGAAGCGCTCTCCTTCGATGGAGGCGTTGACGATAACCATTTTCGAAGGAATGGGGCTGCTGATGACCACATCGTTGAGGGCAAAAAACTCGATCTTCGCTCCGGAGGATTTCTGAATGTGCCCGGCAATCATCAGCCGCCGGTCGATCCGGTAGCGCCCGTCAAAGAGCTGTTCCAGAAAGCTCTCCACCTCCTCGATGGTCACGTCGGCCAGAAACCCCAGATTTCCGGCATTGATCCCCACCACCGGTTTGTGCCAGGCATAGCTGCGCCGCACCAGGGAGAGCAGCGTCCCGTCTCCGCCCAGGGAGACCAGAAAATCGCTCTGGGCACACATGGTCTCGAAAGGAATCCCCTCCTCTGCGATCATGGCGGCGGATCGCTCCGCCAGCAACACTCGGATTCCCCGGCTTTCGAAACGATGGCGCACCTCCTCGAAGATCGGTTTGATCTCGGGTGAATCGGGTTTGAGAATGAAGCCGGCGGTTTCGATTTTTTGAAGCTTCTCCTGGCTCATTTGGCCCCTTTATATTTTTTAATATCTCAACCAAACCTCGTGAGGTTTTTCTAGAGAGAGGGTATCATATTTTTTATTACGGGTACTACTTTTTCGCCAGTCTGAGGCTTATCGGTGCGTGATCACTGCCGGTAATATCCGCCAGGATATCCGCATCGAGAATCCGATCCTTGAGATCCTCCGAGACGAAGAAGTAGTCGATCCTCCAGCCCACGTTTCTCTCACGGGCCCGGGTGCGCATGGACCACCAGCTGTAGCGTTCCGGTTCGTCCCCGTGGACATGGCGAAAAGTATCGATGTAGCCGGCAGCGATCACCTTGTCGATCCAGGCCCGCTCCACCGGCAGAAATCCGGAGATCTCCTCGTTCTCCTTGGGGCGGGCCAGGTCGATGGGGCGGTGAGCGGTGTTGACATCTCCGCAGAAGATCACCGACATCCCCGCCTTGCGCCGTGCCTCGATAGTCTCGAAGAAGCGGTCGTAGAACTCCAGCTTGTAAGCCAGCCGCTCTTCGCTGCGCTTGCCGTTGGGGAAATAGACGTTGAAAAAGGCGATGTTGTCGAACTGGATCTCGTTGATCCGTCCTTCGTGCAGGATATCCACCTCGTAGCAGGGGGAGTAGCTCTCGGGCTCCAGATCGGTAAAGAGCGCCACCCCCGACTGCCCCTTTTTGTGGGAGCTGCTCACATAGAGATGGGCGTATTGATGTTCGAAAAGATCTTTGGGGAACTGATCCTCCTCGGCCTTGACCTCCTGAAGCCCCAGGATATGAGGCGGCTCTTTGTCGATCCACTTGAGGGCACCTTTTTTGGCGACGGCACGGATACCGTTGACGTTCCAGGAGACGAAGTAGTAGTGATCCTGCATTCTCTGCTCCGTTTTTTGGGATATTATACCCGGAAAGGAAAAACGAGAAACTAGTAACGAGAAACCAGTAACGAGTAACAACGTTGCGACGCAGCTTATTGGAGGCGGGAATTCATTCCCGCAATGGGCAAGGTTGAAACTATACTTCCACAATAATTTATACATTCCGAGTCAATATGTTATGCTCCGGAGAAAAAAACGGAGTGGACCATGTCACAGAAAGATCAGGAGAAATGGGACCGAAAATATCTGGAAAATCCCAGGCTGAGAGAAGCACGTCCGCCCCTGCAGTGGCTGGAGGATCCCCGGCTTCCTGCACCGGGCCTGGCCCTCGACCTGGCCTGCGGTACGGGACGCAACGCCGTCGCCCTGGCCCAAAAGGGATGGAAAGTCGATGCCCTCGACCTTTCTCCCGTCGCACTGCAGATCCTTACCGAAGCGGCGGAAGCGGCCGGTGTCCGGGAATTGATCCGCACGGGGCTGATCGATCTGGACCGTTACGAAGCCCCCAAAGAGCGTTACGACCTGATCCTCATCGCCAACTACCTGGACCGGGAGTTGATCCGCCGTGTCGCGTCGGCTCTCAAGACAGGAGGTGTGCTGATCGTCGAAACCTATATGCAACACCCCGAAAACGAGAAAAAAGACTCCAATCCCGATTATCTCCTCCAGGCGGAGGAACTCCCCCGACTGCCGGGAGAGGGATTCGAAACGCTACACTATGAAGAGTTCTGGAACGAGGGATACGAAATGTACCGGATGCGCAAAGCGGCGCTGATCGCCAAAAAAATCATTTCCTGATTCCGGAAAAAAGAAACTCTTTTTAGCATCTTCATAAGCCATATTGACAATGTTTTATATATGTGGTATATATATTATGGATATATAATAAAAGGCTTAGGTAGTGAAATTTGACTGGAACAGTGAAAAGAACCTCTGGCTGATCGAAGAACGCGGAGTTTCCTTTGAAGAGGCAGTAGAAGCCATTGCCGCAGGAAAAATCTTTTCGGACGAAGCTCATCCCAATCAGGAAAAATATCCCGGTCAAAGGATTATGGTTATCGAATTACACGACTACTGCTACCTTCTGCCTTATGTGGAAGATTCCGGGAAAATTTTTCTGAAGACAATGATCCCGAGTCGGAAAATGACAAAACTCTTTTTAGGAGATAAAAGATGAAAAACATCGAGAAAAAAGATTTGGACTACGAAACGGAACTCCTTGAAATGACCGAGGATGAAAACTACACTCCGTCACCGATAGACTCCAAAAGGAAAAAGTCCTTGAAAAGGGCGGCGGCCGAAACGCTGGAAGAGCTCGACAAAAAACGACAGATCTCCATTAATCTGAGTGAACGTGATCTCAATCGCATTCGTTTGAGAGCACGCGCCGTAAGTATTCCGTATCAAAACATCATTCAGGCGTTGCTACGCAAATACGCTTCCGGCGAAATCAAACTTGAAATTTGACCCTTCTGCTGATTATTGCAAAACATCCACCCTCACCCTGGCCACTCCATAGCGATCCAAGCCGATCCGCCTCGCCGCTTCATCACTCAGGTCGATCACCCGCCCTCTGACGAAAGGGCCCCGGTCGTTGATCCTCACGACGACGCTTTTGCCACTGGAAAGTAGCGTGACGCGCACCCGGGTCCCGAAAGGGAGGCTTTTGTGGGCGGCGGTGAGCTTGCGGTTGTAAAAGATCTCTCCGCTGGCGGTACGCCGGCCGTCCCACTCCGGCCCGTAATGGGAAGCCAGACCGACAAAGTGCCGCTCGTTCCCGGGCTGCGGATCTACCCCGCAAGCGCCAAGCATCAGTGTAAGTGCCAGGATAGCGAAAAGAGAAAAGAGAGAAATAGATTTCATAAGGAGATGGTAGCGGGTTGGAATTACCCGCCGGGGAAGTTTTACTTTTCTTCGTCGGAGAGGATATCCTCGTGACGTTCGGGCTGACGCTCCCCTTCGATGATGAAGCGAAGGGCGTTGAGACGGATGAAGCCTTCGGCGTCTTTCTGGTTGTAGACCTCATCCTCTTCGAAGGTGCTGTGGGCGGGAGAATAGAGTGATTTGGGAGACTGACGGCCGACGACGATGACGTTGCCCTTGTAGAGTTTGAGACGCACTTCACCCTCGACGAATCGCTGAGTCCGGTCGATAGCGGCCTGGAGCATCTGGCGCTCGGGGGACCACCAGTAGCCGTTGTAGATCAGGCTGGCGTAGCGAGGCATCAACTCGTCTTTCATATGGGCCTCTTCCCGGTCCAGAGTGATGGACTCGATGGCGCGGTGGGCTTTGAGCATGATGGTGCCGCCCGGGGTTTCGTAGCAGCCACGGGCCTTCATGCCCACATAGCGGTTCTCCACGATGTCGATCCGGCCAATGCCGTGCTTGTTGCCGTAGTCGTTGAGGGTCTTGAGCAGCGTCGCCGGGGACATCTCCACGCCGTTGATAGAGACGGGATCACCCTTTTTGTAGCCGATGGTAATGTACTCGGGCTCATCGGGGGCTTCTTCGGGAGAGTTGGTCCAAAGCCACATATCCTCCTCGGGCTCGGCGGCAGGGTCTTCGAGGATCTGGCCTTCGTAAGAGATATGCAGCAGGTTGGCATCCATGCTGTAGGGAGATTTTTTGCCCTTCTTCTCGATCTCGATGCCATGCTCTTCGGCATAGGCCAGCAGCTTCTCCCGGCTGTTGAGATCCCACTCCCTCCAGGGGGCGATGACGGCGATCTCGGGATCGAGGCTCAGATAGCCCAACTCGAAGCGTACCTGGTCGTTCCCCTTGCCCGTGGCACCGTGGGCGACAGCGTCGGCCCCGGTCTCGTGAGCGATCTCGATCTGCTTCTTGGCGATCAGCGGCCGGGCGATGGAGGTGCCGAGCAGATACTCCCCCTCGTAGATGGCATTGGCCCGGAACATGGGGAAGACAAAATCCCGCACGAACTCTTCTCTGAGGTCCAGGATATAGATGTTTTCGGGTTTGATCCCCAGTTTCAGCGCCTTCTGGCGAGCAGGCTCCACCTCTTCACCCTGCCCCAGGTCCGCGGTGAAGGTCACCACTTCACAACCGTACTCGTCCTGCAGCCATTTGAGAATGATACTGGTATCCAGTCCGCCGGAGTAAGCCAGAACCGCTTTTTTGATCTCACGTTTCGCCATAATAATCCTTGAATAGATTAATTTTGAAAGGGATTTTATCACAAGTGGGTTTAGAGGGCGTGTCACAGTGGTATAATCGGGAAAATCTTCATACAACGGAGCATCGGATGAAACTGGGAGTCAACATCGATCATATCGCCGTCTTGCGGGAGGCCCGCCGCATCAACGATCCCGATCCTCTGCAGGCCCTGGGGATCTGCACCCGGGCCGGCGCCGATCAGATCACCATCCATCTGCGCGAAGACCGCCGCCACATCCACGACGAAGACGCCGCCGCCATCATCCGCCACTCTCCCCTCCCGGTCAACCTGGAGTGCGCTCAGGCCCCTGAAATCATCGACTTCGTCTGTGAGCATCGTCCCCTGCGGGCCACTCTCGTGCCTGAGAAGCGGGAAGAGGTCACCACCGAAGGGGGGCTCGACGTCACCGGCGATCCGACGGCTTTGAAAGAGGTGATCCGTCGATTGCACGAAGCGGAGGTGGAAGTCTCTCTCTTCATCGATCCCCAGCCTGACACGGTAATCGCCGCCAAGGAACTGGAAGCCGACTGGATCGAGTTTCATACCGGACACTATGCCAACCTCTGGGCCATGCTTTACTCCAACCTCTCCCGGACCCATCACGCCATCGAGAGCCTGAAGCTTCCACGCCGAGATCTGAAAAAGATGCTCGACGAAGAGCTGACCACCCTCAATGAACTGGCAGCACATGCCCATGACATCCAACTGCATGTCGCCGCCGGCCACGGCCTCAACTACCAAAACGTCGCCCCCATCGCCAAAATCCGCCAGATCGAAGAGCTCAACATCGGTCAGAGCATTATCGCCCGCTCCGTCTTCACCGGACTCGAAGCGGCCATTCGGGAGATGAAAGCGCTTCTCTGAGATGGCCGAGAGGGAAAAGCACAAAACGATCTATACCATATGGAAAATCATTTGGGTCCTTACACTGATTGGATTTTTCGTTTTCGTCGTGCCGATCCTCGCTTACTTCGGCATGATTTTCTATTTCGCCTGGAAAGACGATACCACCTACCGCTATCATCATTTCCGGTGTGACGGGAAAAGCTTCGAAGTTCCCTTCCCTCTGATCCGTTGCCGCTATCGCGACAGTCGAGTCGTCTATTTGGAAAAGACCTGCGGTGACTCCCGATACGTCGACCACCTAAAAAACTACCCGCCCTACACCCAATTTCGTTTTATTGCCCTCTACTCTACCTACGATTTCGAAGGAGGCACCTTTTTCAAATACTTGATCTCTGACGAAAACGGCACCACGGGCTTCATCGATTATGACGATATCGACCCGGAACACTGCACCTACGACCTCAACGACAGCTATTGGTTCAAAAACAATCGGCAATACTTACCCGCAGAAGGCGAAAATGCCCAAAAAGTAGACTACAATTCATTATGGAAACTTTTCGAGAAATAGATATTCGGGTATTGGGTGTGGTGTGTGCTTGCGGCGCTTTTCGTCGTTTGTCGTTTGTCATTTGTCGTTTGAACGGAGGCGGCAGTCGGCAGTCGGCAGTCGGCAGCAAGAGCGCCTTTGGCGCAGTCATCGGTCATTGGTCATTGGTCATTAGGGGCAGGACTTCAGCCCTGTATCGTACGGAACTGAAGTCCCGCTTCCAAAAATTCTCAATTCTCAATTCTCAATCCTCAATTCTCAATCCAAAATCTACCCACTACCCACTATCCACTATCCACTCTGTTTTATAAAACAAGGAAATTTTTATGAAACAAGTTGCTATCTCTATCGGCGATCTCAACGGCATCGGTATCGAATTGGCCCTGCGATGCCACGAAGAGGCCAAAACTCTCGTCGATCCGATCTATCTGATCGACCGGGAGATGCTGAAGCAGGCAGCCGATCTGCTCGATCTCTCCATCCCCGACGATTTCATCATCGAATCCCCGGGAGCCGATCCTTTCACGATTCAGCCCGGCACAGTGAGTGCAGCAGCGGGGGCCTACAGCTTCGCCTCTTTCAAAGCCGCTGTGGAACTCTGTAGCCAGGGGGACGCCGAGGCAGTCTGCACCCTGCCGATCCACAAAAAGGCCTGGGAATTGGCCGGCATCCCCTACAAAGGCCACACCGACGCCCTGCGGGATTTTTTCGACCGGGAAGCGATCATGATGCTGGGCTGTCCGCAGATGTATGTGGGGCTCTATACGGAACACATCCCGCTAAAAGACGTGCCCAAAGCGCTGGAAAAGGAGAGGCTCACCCGCTTCCTCCTGGACTTCCAACAGGAGACCGGTGCCCGGGAGATCGCCGTACTCGGCCTCAACCCCCACGCCGGCGATCACGGCGTCCTCGGCGACGAAGAGACCATCATTGAGCAGGCCATCACCCAAGCCAACCATACCCTCAATTCTCAATTCTCAATTCTCAATTCTCAATTTTTCATCGGTCCTCTCGTTCCCGACACCGCTTTCACCCCCGCGATGCGGGAGCGCTTCCGCTACTATGTAGCCATGTACCATGACCAGGGGCTCATCCCCCTCAAAGCACTGCATTTCGACGAAAGCATCAACGTCTCGCTCAACCTGCCGATCCTGCGCACCAGCGTCGATCACGGCACCGCCTTCGACATCGCCTACCAAGGGAAAGTGCTCAATACCAAAAGCTATCTCAACGCCCTGCGTTATATCACTGAACGCCCCACTTGACTATCGACTAGAGACTATTGACTAACGACTTTCCCAACTCAACTCTCATATCGGCGCAGACGGGATTTGATCGCTTCATGTTTGGTCCGCAATTCCGAGAGCTGTTCCACCCAGAATTCGTTGCGTTTGCGAACATTCTCGATCTCTTCGTTGGCTTTGGCCAGATTCTCCCGGGTATTTTCCAGCGTCACTTCCAACTCTTTGCGTTTGCCCTCCAGATCGGCGATCTTCTCCCGCTGGGCTTCGATCCGTTCCTTGGCCAGAGCCAGCTGCTCCTCCACTTTGTTTTTCTCCGCCTTGTAGCGCTCTTCCAGATCCTGGAACTGCTGGATCTCCTGCCGCTGTGATGCGTTGAGGATCTGCACCTCCCGGAGACTCTCTTCAAGCATGGTGATCTTCTCTTCCCGTTCCTTGAGGCGGTCCCGGAGGTCCTCGATCTTTTCATACTGCCCTTTGTAGCGGACCGAAAAGATCACCACTACCAGGACAAAGGCCAGAAACACCGAAGCGACGATCGCCCCGAAGACCATGGCATCGATATTGAACTGGGCAAAGAGTTTCTCCATCGGCTAGCCTCCGATAATGTCGTAACTCTTGGGATAGGGACAGCGGAAAGCTGAAGCCGCCGGGGGCCGGGAAAAAGTTTTGAGCTTATAAAGATGAATATTGACGACATTATCCATATCGTCCCGATAGGCGATCTGCTCGACCCGTCCTTTGGCATCGACCGCGATGGTGTAGGTTCGGCCCCGGTAACGGGCGGTATATAGATTGTCTTTGTAGTGCTTCGCCTTTTTCAATACCGCCCCCAGATCGAATCCCCGATCCATCCGGTAGTAGCTTACCTGTTCCAGATCGTGGTCGACGACGACCACCCTCTTCCCGTCGCTGCAAACCTCCTTTTCAGTCGGTTTGACATAGCTCCATTTGAAGCGGGATCCATTGTCCATCAGCACCCGCCCCTCGTAGCGGATCACCTTTTTCTTCGGGTTGGTGATTTTCTGAACGAACTGCGCCTCCATCCCGGGACTCAAGGTGATTCCACGGGCAAGTATAAATGCAGACATGCTGGCTAATATTAAAAAATATCTCATCAGATCTTCACTCCTTTTTCTTCTGGAATCATAGCGAATTCTATTACCCGATCGTGAAGCCATAATGGATTAACCCTTTTTCGATAAAATAACCCGACATTATCAGAAGGCAAAAGAAATACGATGATCAATACAGTAATGAAAGTCTTCGGAACCGCCAATGACCGGAAGGTCAAACAGTATATGAAGCGGGCCCGGCAGATCAACGCACTGGAACCAAAATACGAAAAGATGAGCGACGAAGAGCTCAAAGCGGCATTCGATGAGCTCAAAGCGGCCGTACAGGCCGGAGAGAAAACCCTGGACGATGTGCTCTACGACTCCTTTGCCATTACCCGGGAAGTGAGTAAACGTGTCCTGGGGCTACGCCACTACGATGTGCAGCTGGTAGGCGGTATGGTCCTCCACGAGGGAAATATCGCCGAGATGAAAACCGGTGAGGGGAAAACCCTGGTCGCTACCCTCCCGGTAGTCCTCAACGCCATGCTGGGCCGGGGGGTCCATGTCGTCACCGTCAACGACTACCTGGCCAAACGGGACGCCGCCGACATGGGACGGATCTACGGATTCCTGGGCTACCGTACCGGCTGTATCACCAGCGAGATCCAGGATGATTTCGAGCGCAAAGCCCAGTACGACGCCGACATCACGTACGGGACCAACAACGAGTTCGGTTTCGACTACCTGCGGGACAATATGAAAGTCCGTCTCGACGAGAAGGTCCAGCGGGACCACTACTACGCCATCGTGGATGAAGTGGACTCCATCCTCATCGACGAGGCACGGACTCCGCTGATTATCTCGGGGCCGACCCAGCGGGACCAGAGCCTCTACATGAAGGCCGACGAGGTAGCCCGGCAGCTAGTGCGGGGAGAGGAGCTTCCCGCTAAGGCCGGTGAGCCCAAGAAGATGACCGGGGATTTCGTAGTGGACGAGAAGAACCGCACCATCGTCATGACCGAGGAGGGGCTGGAGAAGGCCGAGAAGCTCTTCGGTGTCGACAACCTCTTCAGCCTGGAAAACGCAGCAATGGTCCACCACCTGGATCAGGCCCTCAAAGCCCACAACCTCTTTGAAAAAGATGTGGACTATGTGGTACGCGACGGCGAGATCGTCATCGTCGACGAGTTCACCGGCCGTCTCAGTGAAGGACGCCGCTACAGCGAAGGGCTCCATCAGGCCCTGGAAGCCAAAGAGGGAGTCAAGATCCAGGAGGAGTCCCAGACCCTGGCGGAGATCACCTACCAGAACTACTTCCGGATGTATGAGAAACTCGCCGGCATGACCGGTACCGCCCAGACCGAAGCGACGGAGTTCAGCCAGATCTATGGCCTGGACGTCATCTCCATCCCTACCAACGTCCCCGTCCGACGGATCGACAAGCCTGACCTGATCTTCAAAACCGAAAAAGACAAGGTTGAGGCGGTTGTCAAGCGGATCAAAGAGCTACATGGCAAAGGGCAGCCGGTCCTGGTGGGAACCGCCTCCATCGAGAAGAGTGAAATGATCCACGAGCGACTCAAACAGGAGAAGATCCCCCACAACGTGCTCAACGCCAAGAACCACGAGCAGGAGGCGGAGATCATCAAAGACGCCGGGCAGAAAGGCGCCGTCACCGTCGCCACCAACATGGCGGGCCGGGGAGTCGACATCAAGATCGTCGACGAGGTGAGGGAGCTGGGCGGTCTGGCGATCCTGGGAACCGAACGCCACGAGAGCCGCCGGATCGACAACCAGCTCAGAGGGCGCTCCGGTCGTCAGGGCGATCCGGGTGAGAGCCAGTTCTACCTGAGTCTGGAAGACAACCTCCTGCGGATCTTCGGCGGAGAGCGGATCCAGAAGATCATGAACTCCATGGGGATGGAAGAGGGAGAGTACATCGAATCCAAACTGGTCACCCGGAGCATCGAGAAAGCCCAGAAAAAAGTCGAGGCGATGCACTACGAATCCCGGAAGAACATCCTGGAGTACGACGACGTGGCCAACTACCAGCGCAAGGCGATCTACGCCTTCCGCAACCAGCTCCTCGATCCCGAGTACGACATCGAAGGCAAGATCGAACAGAATCGGGAAGAGCTGGTGGACTACCTGCTCCAGGAGGCGGAGATCTTCTCCGGACAACCCAGCGAAGACTACGATCTGGATCGCTACACGACCCTGATCAGAGAGTATACCGGCCTGGAGAGCAGCCCCGAGACCTTCCGGGGAAAAGAAGCCGACGAAATCCGGGAGGAGACACTGAAGATCCTCAAAGATGCCTATGAAGAGAAGTTCGGCATCTTCGACGAAGAGCAGCGAAAGGAGATCGAAAAGATCCTGCTGCTGCAGGTTCTCGATACCGAATGGCGGGAGCATCTCTACGAGATGGATGTCCTCAAGACCGGAATCGGTCTGCGGGGGTACAATCAGAAAGACCCGCTGGTAGAGTACAAGCAGGAGAGCTACCGCCTCTTCGAAGCACTGGTACGCCGGATCAAGTTCGAATCCCTCAAACTGCTCTATCTGGTCCAGTTCGACTTCAGTGCTCCCGAGGAGGAGCTGGAGGCCGCCGAGAAGATGCTCGAGGAGCTGGCCATCGACGAAGACGAACTCATCAGCAACGAGTACCAGGAGCTTCCCCAGGATACCACCGACGCCCAGAACACCCCCTACGTGGCTCCCCACAAGCCCAAACGCAATGACCCCTGCCCCTGCGGCAGTGGAAAGAAATACAAAAACTGCTGCGGCAAAAGCGGGCCCAAGAAAGGGCTCCTGGCCTGATGGCCCTCCCCTCCGATCCCCGCGTTGTCCGACGCATCGTCCGCCACTACCTGCGCTACGACCCCGAAAACCCTTTTATTTTCATCTCTGCCCTGCTGGCTTTTTTGGGAATCGCCGCGGGAGTCATGGTCCTGATGATCGCCATGGGGATCATGAACGGGACCCAGAAGGAGTTCGAAAAGAAACTCTTTGTGATGAACTATCCTCTCACCGTCGTCAGTTACGGCGAAGGAGTCCGGCATTCTACGCTTGAAAAGATTCACGAAAAATTTCCCGAAATGAAAATCAGCCCCTTCTACAGCACGCAGGTGATCGCCCGATACGGTGACGGGATCCAGGGGGGCATTCTCTATGGGGTCGATTTCGCCAAAGAGGCTTCGCTCAATCCGATCTTCGCCAAAGCACTGGAACAAAACGGAACACTCTCCCCTTCCCGCTATGATCTCATCGCCGGAGACGACCTGGCTTTGGAACTGAATGCGAAAGTCGGAGAGAAGATCACCCTCTTTTTCTCCCAATACCAGGCGGCAGGCCTGGGGACGATGCCGCTGCAGAAACGTTTCCGACTCCGGGGGACCTTCAACTCGGGGCTCAAAGCCTACGACAAAGCGATCATGTACACCACCCTGGAAGCCTTTCAAAAGGTTCTCAAAAAAGCGCCGGACCGCTACGACGGGCTCCACCTCTATACCGACGACCCTTTCGGCAAGATCAAAGCGGTCAAAACCCTCCTGCCCGACGATGCAGATGTCGAGGGGTGGTGGCAGCAAAACGGCAACTTCTTCTCCGCCATGCAGATGGAGAAAAAAGCCCTCTTCCTAGTTCTGCTTCTCATCATCCTCGTCGCCTCGCTCAATATCATCAGCTCCCTGCTGATGACCGTCATGAGCCGCCGCAGAGAGATCGCTCTGCTGCGGACCCTTGGAGCTACCCGCCGGGAAATTCGCCAGATCTTTTTCCGTCTGGGGGTCGCCGTCGGGAGCGCCGGGATCCTTGCCGGAACCCTCCTGGGCTTCGGAGGGATCTGGGTGCTGACCCATTTCAATATCATCACCCTCCCCGCCGATGTCTACGGCACCAGCCGTCTGCCGGTCGACCTGCTCTGGAGCGATTTCGCGATGATCCTCATTGGAACGGCCGTCATCGTTCTGCTTTCTGCCCTCTATCCCGCCCGCAAAGCCTCATCGACCGATCCCCTGAATGTCTTGAGGAACGAATAGCACACCTCCCTTCTCGAGCCCGTATCGTCAGGATCAGAGACTGCCGGTTTAGAAAGCCTGGCTGTTTCCGGTGCTGCTGTTGTTTTCCATTGCCGAAGGCCGTTTGGGCAGTGGTGCGGCCGGAGCAGGCGGCGGTGTGGTCAACATCTCCTCGTCCGGCTTCGGCTCCGAAAGATGGGCGGGAGCGGTCAACGTGCGCCGCAGCAGATCCAGCGGATAGAGCAGCGCCTCTCCCACCGGGTTGGTCTGGATCTTGGGCTTCTGGAGGGTTCCGGTGATTTTGACACCGGCTGTGAGACTCTTATCTTTGCCAAAGAGAATATAGCCAACGACAGGAATAGAGGAAATTGCTTTCCCCACTTCTCGGGCTGTGCGGATCGCCAGCTCTACATTGAGACGACCGTCAGCCAGATTCACGTTCCCCTGCCCGGCGATAGTGGAGGATTTGCCCACCAGCAGGATCCGTCCCAGTTTCAGGCGGTCCCCCTTGAGGGTAAAAAGAATCGTGCCCTGTTTCAGCTCAAATCCTTTGTCACTGAAGCCCGGTGAAGAGAAGCTCATGAGTGCCGGGACTGTATTGATCATCGCAATCAGACTGTTGTAGGCTTTGAAACCGGTCAGGACTCCGCCACGGATCAGAATCTCCCCCGAGTAGCCTTTTTCCGGATCCCCCTCTACATGAAGAGTGTAACGGCCGTTGCGAATTCCGTTGAAATGGATCAGTGCATGCAGCATGCGATCGCCAATCCCCTCGGCCCAGATTTTCAACGCTTTTCCCCGTTTGCTGAGGTTCAGACGGTCCTGTCCCAGTTGACCCACAAAATCGAGGTTTTCACCCCGTTTCCGCAGACGGTAGCTGTCACTGAGCAGCACATAGGGGCCGTATCGGATCAGACTCTTTCTGCCCAGGACGGTCAAAGAGCCGGAGGATTTGCCTCCCTCAATCTTTTTCATCTCGATCTGAAGTTTTTGGGCATCGATGTTTAGTCCCCTGATCTGCAAGACCTTCTCTTTGGAACTGTATTTCAACCGGCCGTCCAGTGCCGAGATCTCCACCTGACCGCCAGGGGTGATGTGCATCACAAAGGGAAAGCGCCTCAACGGACCGCTTCCCAGATAAAACGGGCTTCCCTCCCAGTTCAATCTGCCGCTGATTGTCCATCCCTTTCCTGCCCTCCCCTCTATGGTGATGTCTCCGCCCGAGGCCAGACGCAACATCCCGCGTAGATAGGGCTGCCAGGGGGTGAGATCACGGATATGAAAACGGAGATTGCCTTTGGCATCCACGGTAAGAAGACTCTTGAGGGTCGGAAGTTTCAAGCTCCGTTTTTTCTCATCCCAGGAGATCTCGGCGGGGATCTGTACTTTTTTCATCTGTAGCAGCGGCACAGGGAGTCCCTGCCCCAAGCTCTCGACCAGAAGCCGGAGTTTTCCTCTTCTTCGCTTCAGATCGACACTTCCGTCGATCGATCCCCTGAAAAATCTCTCCCTGATTTTGAAGGAGCGCAGACGCAGACGGCGGCTGGTAAAAGCCAGTTCCCCTCCCCCGATGTGCAGGAGCTTTTTTCGGTATTCCAATATGCCGGGGCTCAGACGGGCGATCCCCCGCAGACGTACCCTGCCCTGCACCAAGGGAATGTCGATAGAGACTTTGGCATCGGCCTTGCCCTCTTTTTGACCTATCAGGACATTGATCCCGTAAGTCTTGAGGATTTTTAGGATCTGCCAATCGACACGGCCCCGATAGCGCAATCGTAGCAACAGTTTCAATCGATGGGGAGCAAAAAGATTCAGCAGTGCGGCGCGGCTTCCGGAGATCGGATGCTTCCCATACCGGGGCTTGTCGAGGAAAAAGTAGAGATTACCTCGCTGCAGCAGAACTCTGGCCGAAGGGGCTTCGATGGGTTTGAGTCGGTCGTGAAAGCGCAGATGAACTTTCCGAAGACGGGCGACTCCCTGCAGTGTCGCCAGATCAGGAACGATCCTCCCCGCTTTCAGATCCAGACGCCCCTGCCCCTGAAGATACTCCAAACGATAACGCTGCGCCGAAAGGCGCTGTAAAAGCCACTCCCGGGCATCGGGACTCAGTTTGACCAATCCCAAAAGGCGATGCAGCGAAGAGGTCGCTTCCGAGTTGATCCAAAAGCTGAAACGATTCCCCAAGCGCTCAATCCGAAAGGCTCCGTTGAGATCCGGGACCCGATAATAACCTGAAGCCCGAAGCTCCCCATTCCGATAGCGATAGTGAAGTTCTCCGGAAAGGGAGACTTTTTTCGAAAGTATCTTCACCTGAGGAAGCTGGATCTCCATGGAATCACCCCGGTCATAGAGCATGCCGGTCACTTCATAGTCTCCTCCTTTGAGACGGAGGATCCTGTCCAGGTAGAGGAGCTGATAGCTGTGACCGTTCACCTGAATCTCTCGCGCTTCAATTGCGTCAAAATAGTGCAGGATATTGTGAAGAAGATTGAGCTCTTTTTTCAGATCCCCCGACGTCTGGTCGGTCCGAGAGACCGGAAGCACCAATCGTTGAATTTTCAGATGGAGCCTCTGATTCAGTTTAAGATATAATTTTTCCGACTGATATCCCATAAGATCGAGCCGATCGATGGAGATACCGTGCCGCAGTGCCGCCCAAAGGGCCAGGAGTAGCAGCAGAGGAAAAAGAAGGAGGAGTAGAATGCGCTGGATCGACCGTCTGGAGACCATAGTGCTCTTTGTGCTCCTCTCGTTTCTCTACTATCTTACGCTGCCGGTCCATCCACCCAAAAATCTCCATTTGACCGACGCTTCTATCGATTCTATTATAGCAAAGCTCCAACAGAAAAAGGTGGATGTCGGCCCCATCGACGCCTGGCTCCTTCACACGATCGGCACACCGCAAAAGGGGTGGATCTATCTGGGTAAAACCCGGATGAACCGGTTGGAATTCTTAGACAAAATCAGCTCGCCAGACAGCCGCTTCAAACCCGTCACACTAATCCCCGGTGAGACGACTCTCATCTTCCTCGATCAGCTGGCAAAATCTCTGGATCGCAATGCCACAAAGCTCCGGCAGGCCTTTGAGAGCCTCAGTCCCTATCACGAAGCGGGAATCCTGGCCGAAAGCTACAATGTCCCTCTACGGTACGACGAGAGACATATCATCAACTATCTGGTAAATCTGACGGAACAGCGTTACCGTCGATTGGCAGATGAAGCCGGTATCCCCTACAATCCGAAAAAGTGGCGGGAGATCCTCACCGTCGCCTCCATCATCCAGAAAGAGGCCGCCAACCGCCGGGAAATGCCGATTGTCGCCTCGGTGATCTACAATCGACTCAGAAAAAAAATGCGCCTCCAGATGGACGGCACCCTCAACTACGGTCGCTACTCCCACGTGCGGGTCACCCCCGAGCGCATCCGCGACGACAACAGCACCTACAACACCTACCGCCACCGGGGGCTTCCCGCTGCCCCGGTCTGCAACGTCTCCGCCGCCGCCATCCGCGCCGCCCTGCATCCCGCCAAGACCGATTACCTCTACTTCTTCCGCAATGACAAGGGAACCCACGATTTTTTCAAGACTTACAAAGCCCACCTCAAAGAGGTGCACAAGAAACGACGGGAGCTGAAGAAAGAGAAGAAGACCGGTCATTAGTCCTTGGTCATTAGAAAACACATCAGTGAAAATTCACTCAATATACACCTGCTGTACATGGGACAATCAAACAGACGCCAGTCCTTCGCGTTTTCTTTTTCTTTGCTTCGTTTCCTTTTGCTTTGTCGCGAAACAAAGAAAAAGAAATGAAGGGAATGCCCGTGATTCCTCACTTCTCCAAAAGCACCTCAAAATCTTTCAGCTCGAAAAGCAGCAGATCCTTCTCCTGCCGCTGCCCAAGCTCCCGGGAGAAGCCGCTGCGGGAAAAGAGGGCGAAACAATCGGCCCGGATTCCGGAGGTTGCGGCCTTCTCCCGAAGTTTTTTCAACTCCCCCGCACTCACCGGACGGCCGGTATATTTACACTCCCCCAGGATCAGGTGCCCCTTCCGCGTGTGGGCCAGCAGATCAAATTCGCTGTGCCGGTCCCAGTAGCTCCCCTTACTCAGCAGCGGATCCTGCCGGCGGGCAAAATGGAGCTCCAGCAAATCGTTGGAGAGCTGCTCAAAAACCAGAGAAAAAGCCCGCTCCCGATGCTGCCGATAGTTCTCCATAAACAATGCGGGCTCTCCCCGCTGCAGTTCCCGGCGAAACGGTTCGACGAAACCGAACCAGAAGCGATCGAAAGGATGGCAAAAGCGGACCCTACCCTGGATCCGATAACGGCGAAGCTCTTTGCGGATCGGCCGGCCGGGCTGGGGCCGCAGGGGCGCTTCCCGGCTCTCCTCCAGTCGCAGGACCCCCCGCCGCACCATCTCGTCCAGCAACGCACCTCCCACGCTCTCACTCAAATGCGCCCGCCGAAAGACCCCGTGCATCTTGCCGTCCCCTCTCGCCACGGCTGTCAGCAGACGTCGATAGGGATCCTCGCTCAAATAGGCCGGTTCCACCCACTGAGAACTCATTTCGAACTCTTCGGCAAAGATCCGCTCCACACTCTGCTCCAGATCTTCGAAAAAGTCAAAATGCACCTTCTCCTCTACCCCGCCGAATATCGAAAAATACTCCAGAAGCGGCTGCATGGGCAGATAGGGAAAACGGCGGTGGAATCGGCACAAAAGCTGACGGATCAGAACCTCCTTGGGATCGGCTACTCTCCGGATTATACGATATAATTTCGGAAAAAAGGAACGCCACGTGCCCGTCGAAACCCTCAAAAATATCGTCGATTACGGCATCATCGGCATCCTACTCCTCATGAGTGTCGCTACGTTCGCCTACGCTATCGAGCGGTTCCTTTTCTTCCGCCGGATCGACCTGGCCCAATATCCCAACCGTAAAATGCTGGAACTGGACCTGGGACGCCATCTGGGACCCCTGGCCACCATCGGCTCCAGTGCCCCCTATATCGGCCTGCTGGGGACCGTTATCGCCATCATCCTCACCTTTTATGTCATCGGCGAGCAGAAAACCGCCATCGACACCGGGGAGATCATGAAAAACCTCGCTCTGGCCCTCAAAGCCACCGCCGCCGGTCTCATTGTCGCCATCCCCGCCTCGATCTTCTACAATGTCCTGATGGACCGGGTCGATCGTCTCCTCACCCGCTGGGAGATCCTCAACCAGAGCGACGGGGACCGATGAGACGACGCCGTTTTACCGAAATCAATGTCGTTCCCTTCATCGACATCGTCCTGGTGTTGCTGGTCATCGTCCTGGCCACCGCCACCTTCGTCATCAAAAACGAGCTCCCCGTCGATCTGCCCCAATCGGGTAGCCAGGCCAAGATCCCACCCAAAAGCATCTCCATCACCATCGACAAGACGGGGCACTACTTTTTCGAGAAGCGTCCCGTCACCCTGGAGGAGCTCAAAACACACCTCGGCAAACTCGATCCCGTCAAGGATCTTGTCACTCTCAATGCCGATCAAAAAAGCCAATTTCAGAAATTCGTCACCGTCATCGATATCCTGAAACGCAAGGGCTTCAAAAAGATCTCCATCGTCACCGCCCAATAAACCCAAGGAGTCTCCTGTGAATGACATCATCTTCGGACCCGTCGCCTCCCGCCGCTTCGGCAAATCCCTCGGCATCGACCTGAGCCCCGGCCGTAAACAGTGCAATTTCGACTGTGTCTATTGCGAACTCAAGCCGGCGAAACCGATGGATCACTATGCGGAGGCGCTTCCTGTCGAGACGATCCTCTCCGCTGTCAAAGCGGGACTGAAGGAGCACCCCGACATCGACGTCCTCACCGTCACCGCCAACGGCGAACCGACCCTCTATCCCCATCTGGCGGAGCTGGTGGAGGGCTTGGAGGCGATCCGGGGCACAACCCGTCTGCTGATTCTGAGCAACGCCTCCACGATTCACCGCCCCGAGATCCGCCGCATCCTGCAACGCTTCGATACGGTCAAGCTCTCGCTGGACTGTGCCACGCCCCGCTGCTTCAGACGGATCGACCGCCCCGCCGACTCCGTGGATCTGGAAGCGATCAAAGAAGGAATGCTGGCCTTCCGTCAGGAGTACCGCGGCGCCCTGATCGTCGAGATCCTCGTGGTGGAGGGGATCAACGACAAGCCCGCCGAGATCGAAGCTCTCAATGCCTACCTGCGCCGGCTCCGTCCCGACCGTATCGATCTGGGAAGCATCGACCGCCCTCCCGCCTACCGGGTCGCTCCGGTCTCCTATGAGAAGCTCCGAGAGCTTTCGCTGCTCTTCGACCCCGCTCTCAGCGTTCACATCGCCAGCCGACGGGACATCACAGAGATTACCCCCTCCGCCTACTCCGACGAAGAGATCCTCCACACCCTCGCCAAGCGTCCCCTCACCGCCGAAGATGTGGCGATTCTCTTCGATGAACCCAGTCAAAAGCGCCTCCAAACCCTTCAGCGCAAAGGCCAAATCGACATCCGGGAAAACCACGGAGTGAAATTTTTCATTCCTGCCTGAAAAACTATTGACATAGCAGGAGTTTTTTATTATAATCCCACTCACATTTCAGCGATGGAATGTCTCTTCTATTCCGGATTAGCTCAGCGGTAGAGTAGGTGACTGTTAATCACTTGGTCGCTGGTTCGAATCCAGCATCCGGAGCCACTTCTATAAACTTCCAAAAATTATTATTTTCGTTAGGCTTAGTATAAATTTCAGAGAATCTGTTTACATTCCGGCAGTTTCGACAACAAAATTCACTTCAACCCATTGTATCCTCCACATCCTTCAGCATTGTCGCTTTGACAAACCCCACCTCACTCTCCAACGCCTCAAAATGCGCTTTGCCGCAGTGGATCTTGGCCTGTTCCGTAGGATATGGTTTTTGGCTACGGTCACATCGCTTTGCAATATTTTGCCGTCCGGTGCGTTTTTCCAGGTCGTCAGACCCATGTTGGGTTTGTTTTTGTCCGCCCGGGAGTGGATGATCTCCGGAGCCGTCATGCCGGTAATGGCAAATTCCAGCTTGTTCTGGACCGTTTTGAAAAAGTTGCGGGTAATCTCCGACTGTGGATCATATCGACGCTGCACTCTTTGTATATGTCGGTGATCTTTTGGTAAAAGCGTCGTTCGCTGGCGCGGATTTCCCGTATCTTCTCCAGAAGCTCGTCAAAGTAGTCCTCGCCAAAATGCGTACCGTTTTTGAGCCGCTCGTCATCGAGGATGAAACCTTTGATAATGAACTCTTTGAGGGTTTTCGTCGCCCAGATGCGAAACTGGGTTGCCTGGAGGGAATTGACCCGATAGCCTACGGAGATGATGGCATCGAGATTGTAAAAGGTCTGCCACCGGGCCACCTCTCTATTGCCCTCTTTCTGAACTATTCGAATTTTTCGAATAGTTGCCTCTTCATCGAGTTCACCGGATTTATATATCTCTTTGAGGTGGTAGTTGACAGTGTTGGTCCCAACTCCAAAAGCTCTCCCATTTTCTTTTGTGTCAGCCATAAAGTTTCATCCTGGAAGTGGACTTCGAGTCTGATCTCCTGGATGGGAGTGGTGTAAAATATGATAGTATTTGAATTGTTCATCTTATAGCAACCTTCGTAACTGTTTGTGTTTTGTCGAGTTGAACTGCACGGAATTTCCGAATAGATGCTTCCAGATGAAGCTCCTCTGCATCAAGAATGTTCTTGATATACTCGCTGATGGTGGATTCGGATTTGTTGTAAAGCTCTGAGGTCTGCTTCTGCCTGAACAATGTGGTTTCGTCATCCAGGATGACTTCGAGTTTGGATTGGTCGGTTTCGGTGCTGTAAATGATGATGTAGGACATCTATTTTTATTTCCAAATAATTTATGTTAATCTCATCAATTTTTCCATTGCACAATGAAGGTTATAAATTACACATCCTTGCTTAAACTTCATCCCGACTTTCCTTATCTGCTGTTTCATACACATGTTCAATATTTTCCAGATACCAGTCCATAGGTAATGGTCTTTCAAACGAAAGATTGAATTTTTTATCAAAAACTTCAAAAGACTTACTCAAGTATTTTGAAGATCTAAAAACATAATCTTCACTCAATGGCAATCTTGGAATAGTCGGAACTTTGTGATATTTATGCAAAGGATTTTGACATATTTTCAAATTATATATACTAATATGTTGCCACATATTATGTGAAACAGCACTAAATGGTTCATATGCAAACTTATATATTTCATCACAATTGGATTCGATTGCCATTTTTCTCGTGTTTTTTCCGGACCAGCTACCTAAATCTACTTCAGTTTAAAACGCATATTTCTGAGTTTCTAGCCACTTCTCTTTAATCCTTATTAGCTCTTCCAAGTCCTCATTTTCATCTGACTCATTTTTTAAATGATCTATAAGTTTCTTTTCCTGACCTAATCCATAGTTGATATATTGCTTCGCTCTTGTTTTAAAATCCTCTACCATTATCCAAGCCAATGTAATATGTGCATCAGTCATTGATCTAAGAATTAAAGGCGCAATATGCCCATTCCAAATCCCAGGATTTTCCGCCAACTGAATAGTGAGAGTAGCTTGTCTTGCCAACAAGCCTCCAATCACTTCATAAACTTCAGAATCAAACAATTCAAGTGGTATCTTATCCCATCTTTCATTCAAAGATTCCCGAACCATTTCACAATATGATGACATAAAGTCAGTTATTTTTTGGCTGTATTCCTGATCAGTCATAGATTACCCCATCAAACTCACATTTATCCAACCGATAGCTCTGATTCCAAAAGGATTTTGCCCAAGTAGAATCATAATTGCCTGTATATTCAAGCATCATGAATTCAGTTTTTAGATGATTTCTAATATGAGCTGCTGCCCTATTCGCCTCCTCAGATTCTTGGTTTTCAATTAATGCATTCAGATCTGGTGGTTCAATATGTGACGGATAATGTATTTTTCCATCTCGAGCCTCCACATAAAATACATTTGCCATAGCAAGGATGCTAGCACTTTGAAATCTATCAAAATGATTTCCAATACATTTTTTAAGTCTATTTAATAGTATATGCTCTTCATCTTTTAAATAATCAATCTCTTTAATTAGGAAGGAAAAGGGGGATCTTTTGTAAAAATGAATAAGAGGAGAAAGCAAGTCACTAATTTCTAAATAAACTCCGCCATCTATTAATTTTTTAATAATTTTTTTCTTTTCAACATCAGTTAATTTATACAAATTGCTAGCAATGGAAAAATTAAAGTATTCTTTTCCCCCCTTGATTCTTTTACAAAACTGACAAATCTATAAACAAGTTCTATTCCGCGCTTTAGACCAATTTTCTCATGTATTAATCCTATCCAAATTATTTCTGGAAGTATTTCTTTAGTATAATCTCCTTCGCGTAGAGGAATATTACTTGATTTCAAGGGCGGAACAAGTCTTTTCCCAATCTTACTATGATCTTGTAGAATTTTCTTTTTCATATCAAATGAATACTTTCTCTATTTTCACTACACACTCTTCACATCCTCAATCCCAGCCTGCTTGAGTATCTGCATATCGTTTGTTTTGACCTCTGCATCTTTGAACCCGCCGTCGCGGAAAACCACCCGCATCGGTTCGTAGGTCTCGTACCGCTCTTTGAGTTTAGCAAACTTTCCCCTCAAACCCCCAAGGCATGGCAAAGTGTCATCATATCCCGCAAAGCCCAAGCTCCCCGTCATAGACCACCCGCAATGCCTCATCGATGCGCACGTGAAAGCCATGATACTCCACACCATTGTCCAACGCTTCGTAAAAGGTGTGGCGAAACTCGGGGTCACGCTCGGGATGGGGGGCGAAGCAGCGGCAGGGGCGCAGGGCCATGATGAGGATCGCGGCACCGTGGCCGGCGGCTCGGGCGGCGATGAGTTCGCGGAGGTGGCGGGTGCCGCGGACGGTGGGGGCGTTGGGAAAGAGGCAGGTATTTTCCCGCACCAGAGAGCAGCCCTTGAGCTCCACATAGGTATCGTCAGCCAGGTAGTCCAGGCGGCTGGCGCCTAAGGGGACCTCCTGCTTGAGCGTGCGGGGGATGAAGCCCAGGACCCCCTGTTCGATGGCGCGGCGGGCGATGACCGGGTGCAGGCGGGTGTTGATGAGGACCCAACCCTCCTCCATCTGAGCGGCGACGAGGGTATAGTCGGTTTTCATTCCGGGGGAATTGGGGTGAAGGAGCAGCGGCCGTTCCGGGGTGAGGATCTCTTCCAGACGTCCCGTGTCGGCCACATGCACCCTCACCTGCTTTCCCTTCACCTCCGCCAGGGCGACGAAACGGT
Source organism: Nitratifractor sp. (assembly GCF_015487065.1). GTDB lineage: Bacteria > Campylobacterota > Campylobacteria > Campylobacterales > Sulfurovaceae > Nitratifractor. The sequence goes on along the minus strand of NZ_WFQN01000062.1, from coordinate 7,165 downwards.
TGGGACGGTGCAGGAAGATCCCCTCCTCCAGCTCCTCCAACTCCTTCAGATCAAAAAGAGGCGTTCCGGGCTCCGGTCCGACAAAAGACATCAGCGTTTCATGGCTTCAATGAAGTTCTTGTAGACTTCATCGAGTTCGTGATCGGCCTTTTCCATGGTCTCCAGATCCCCGCTCTTGAGCGTATGCTCCAAAACGGCGATCCGCTTGAGAAGATATTCGAAGACCTCTTTGTTGACGTCCGGCATGACGTTGTGGCTCAGCGGCTTGCGTTCGTCGACCCGCTGGGCAACCCGGGCCGGAACCCCTACGGCGGTACAGCCGGGAGGGACATCCCGGATCACTACCGAGTTGGCGCCGATTTTGCTGTCACGACCGATGGTGATATTCCCCAGGACCTTGGCCCCGGCGCCGATAATCACATTGTCCTCTACCGTCGGGTGGCGTTTGCCCCGGGAGAGGCTCACACCTCCCAGGGTCACCTGCTGATAGATCAGGACGTCATTGCCGACGATGGCCGTCTCACCGATGACCACCCCCGTGGCGTGATCGATAAAGACCCGCCGCCCGATCTGCGCGCCCGGGTGGATATCCACCGCCGTGAGAAACTGCCCCACTGCCGAGACGAATCGCGCAAGCCGTCGAAAATTGCGCCGATAGAGGCCGTGGCTGATCCGGTAGAAAAAGAGGGCCCAGACCCCCGGATAGTTGAAAAAGAGTTCACAGTTGCTTCGCAGGGCCGGGTCGTTTCTTTTGACCGTGGCGAAATCTTCTCGGATGAGTTGCCAGACTCCCATTATTCGGCTCCTATACGTGACTGAATCGTCTTGAGATAGCTGTTTTCGCTCAGGTAGAGATAGAGTTTGCCCAGTAGATCCCGTTTCTCTGACTCATCGATCAGTTCCGAATCTTCGATCAGGGTTTTGAGGGACTTGTCCATCTGACCGATATCGTAATCAAGGTCCTCCAGGACATCCATCAGATTCTGAGCTTCGATGATATGGCGCACCTCCCACTCCCCCTCCTCGTCGAATTCGATCACCGCCTCCGTCGGATGGGTGAAGAGGTTGTGCCGCATCCCCAGGACCTCCTGATAGGCTCCGGTGAGGAAGATCCCCAGAAAGTACTCCTCCTCTTCCACATCGATGTCGTGAAGCAGCAGCGGCTGCTCCGGATCGAAGGGAATCTCCCCGTCGCTGTCACAGGTGATATCCCAGAGGCTCGCCGGACGGCTGGGGCGCTGGTCCAGACGGTGGATCGGCATGATGGGAAAGTGCTGTCCCAGGCCCCAGAAATCGGGTAACGACTGAAAAATGGAGAAGTTGACCAGATACTTCTCCTGGATCCGACTCTGGAGCCGTTTGAGCTCGTCGGTATCCTCCCGGTCCAGCAACAAAATCGCCTTTTTGACGATCAGATTGACCAGAATCTCCGCATTGGAACGATCCTCCAGGTCGATATACCCCAGGTCGAAGAGGGTCAGCAGGCTCTCCATATGGTCCAGGGCGTCGTGGAGATACTCCCGGGCGTTGGTGCGCTTGAGGGCCCGGTAGAGATCATAGAGTTCCTGAACCAGGGGCGGGTTCTGCCCCTCGGGTTTGAGGCGCAGGCTCCGTTCGTGATACTCCTGGCTGAAGAGCTCCAGCACCGGCGCGATGAGCACCGCGTGGGGCGCGGCGATGAAACGCCCCGATTCGGTGAAGATATCGGGCTCTTCGACCCCCTTCTGCCGGGCGATCTCCTGCATGGCAAAGACCACGTCATTGGCAAACTCCCGGATGGAGTAGTTGCGGTTGGCATTGGGCTGGTGCTGGCTGTACTCCACCGCCAGGCCCCCGCCGATATTGATGGCCCGCAGGTTATCAGCCCCTCGGCGCTTGAGCTCGGCGTAGATATTGCCTGCTTCACGCAGCGCCTTTTTGAGGGGACCGATCTCGCCCATCTGGGAGCCGATGTGGAAGTGGATCATCGCCAGATTGCCGATGAGCTTCGCTTCCCTGAGCATCTCGTAGGCCTCCAGCAGCTCCGTGGAGGTCAGGCCGAATTTGGAGCTGTAGCCGCCGCTTTTGGCCCAGAGACCGATACCGGAGCTGTGAAGGCGGATCCGCATGCCGATTTTGGGGGCGACGGGATCGGGGCTGTCGGCGTTGCACTCCCGGTGAACCTCCAGGATGGTCTTGAGCTCATTGATCCCCTCGATGGTGACGGTGATGTTGTGACCGCTTTTGGCGGCGATGAAGGCCAAAGCGATCATCTCCTTGTCTTTGAAACCGTTGACGGTGATAGGGGCCCCCGGCGGGGTCTTGGCCATGGCGATGATCAGCTCGGCTTTGCTCCCGGCCTCCAAACCGTAGTGGCGGCGGCGGGAGACTTCGATAAGCGATTCGACGAAATTGGGATACTGATTGACTTTGAGAGGAAAAACCGCATGGAATCTGCCCTGGTATTTGAACTCCCTGCGGGCCCGCTCAAAGGCGGAAAAGAGGGTATCGATCTGTTTACGGATCAGATGGGGGAAACGCAGCAGCAGCGGTCCCTTGTAGCCCTGCTCCCGGATCTGGCGGGTGATCTCCGTCAGGGAGGGGCGCATCCCGTAATTGAGATGGATCGTCTCCCCTTCAATGATATAGTTGTCATCCCCCCAGATCGAGAGGCCGTAATCTTTTTTCATAGCATCCTCAGTTTATATATTTTCTAATATTAGTCAGAGTGTCGGGGAGTTATTCACCGGTCATGATGCTGTAGGGACGCTGGAGCTTTTCGACCAGTGCGTGCAAGCTGACCGCCCTCCCCTCACGGGCGAACTCTCTGCCGGCCAGGAAGACGATCATCGTGGGGACCGAAAAGACCTGAAAATGGGCCGAGATCTCCGGATGCTCGTGGGCATCGAGATAGAGCTGCTCGATGAGGGGGAAATGGGTCGAAAAGGCTTCCCGAAACTTGGGACGCAACGCGTGGCAGACATTGCAGTTCTCACCGGAAAAATAGAGCAAGACACCGGGCTTCTCTTGGATAATTTTCTGTACTTCTTCCAGGGTCATGGGCTTTCTCGTTTCAGGCAGGGATAAAGAGGGAAAAACGCTGAATCTCTTCTCTCCCCAGTACCTGCAGCAGATCGCTGCCGTCGAGGTAGAGGTAGCGGCAGAGTCCCCGATGGAGATGACGGTAATCCTCCCGATGGTCGATAGCGTAGAATTCCCGCTCCAAATTCTCAAGCAGCAGCAGATTTCGGCGACAGCGCATCCGCTGCAGACGGTTGAGACTGCGGGTCTGCTCCAGTCGGCTGCGCAGTCGTCGCGTCCGTGAGAAAAAATCCCTCAATTGGAAGTGCAAATCCTGTTCCGCGGGAAAGCGGTCCGCGAGATAGACGATTCGCTGCATGGATCCCTCCTGCATTTTTGACTCTATTCTACTACACTCCCCCTGAATGAAGGCGCGGAGAGAGCCCCGGAGAGAAAAGAGTTATAATTCTATCCTATAAATTCCATTCAACGGGGTGATGTGTGAACCGGACAAGAAGAGAAAGAAGCACTTTGGAACGGATCCGATTTGGCGTATGGAGTCTTGCCACGGCCCTCCTGCTGTCAGGGTGCGGTGAGCATCCCCTCGTCACCCTCTACGATCACAACCTCACTCACACCCCAATCCCCTGTCTGGCTCTACAGGTCTCTCCTCCCGATCCAACGGCCCGAAAAACCATCACCGCACTCTACCCCTTCAAGGCTCAATGCCCCTACACTCTGATCCTCACCACCAAAGAGGAGATCGTCTGCCACTCCTTCGGCAACGCTCCCAAGAAAGCCACCAGCGATTTTCCCAGTGCCTATCTGCGGATGGAGCTACATAGGGGAATGGATCTGCTCTACAGCTACTACGTCGATCTGACCCATGCACCGGAAGCTTCCGACATCCGTCATGCCTTTGAACGGTTGCAAAAGGATCTGCATCTGCAACAGTAATTAAGTGTTCTGAAAAACAACCGTCATTCCGGGCTTGACCCGGAATCCAGGGCTTTGAATACCCATTAAACCGTGGGTCCTGAATTAAGTTCAGGATGACGCAAGCGCAACTCTTAGGTTTTTCCTCTCGTTCCCACCATCCTGGTGGGAATGCATATCCCGATGTAGAAGATTCATCAAAGGTTAATCACTCTCGTAAGCGTTCCCACCGAGGACGGATGGGAACGAAAAGAGTTCTTCACTCTTTCTCAGCTCCCGAAAAGGAGGCGCCACCATCGACGCAGAATTCCGGGGCGTTCTTTATGAACCTTTGGCGGAGGGGTGGGATGGGTCATCCGCCCCTGCCCCTCCATCTCCCGCAGCTGCCGTTCCAGCTTCCGCACCGCCTCCCTGAGACGGATCGGTTCAAAAGAGCTGACGCTGGGTCTTTCCCGCATCGAGGATCCTTTCGATCTCATACATCGCATCCCGGTTTTTGAGGGTGAATTTGATCTCGATCCGCCGGGAAGCCTCTTTGTCCTCTTTGCCGTGGCGGATGATCCGGTCCATGTAGGCCCGTCCGCTGGCGACCAGGTACTTTTTGAGGTGGTATTTCTGGGAGATGGGGAGGCTCAGCAGATACTTCATGACCGCGAGGGCCCGTTTCTGGGAGAGTTCCAGGTTGTAGAGATAGCCGCCGTCGCTGTCGGTATGCCCTTCGATGATGATCCGGTCCAGATGGGGACGGATGGCCCGATTGCTCATCAAGGCGGCGATGTACTTCTCAAAGGTATCCTTGAGCTCCGCCTTGGCCTCCTCTTTGAGCTCGGCACTCCCTTTGTCGAAGAGAATGTTGGAGGAGAGCCGCAGGGCACCGGTCTTTTTGTCGATGGCGATCCGGTGGCCCAAGGTCTCTTTGAGCGCCGCGATGACTTTGAGACGAATACCGGTCAACGATTTGATCTGGGCTCGCTGCTTCTGCAGACGCGCCACCAGATTGTCGTAGCGGGTCTTCTGTTTGTCCAGGGCCTCCAGCAGATGGGTCAGGTTCTCGTCTTTGAGCTTCAGTTCATCCTGTACCCGGGTAAGTTTGCCGGAGAGGACGATCACCTTGTTGACATACTCCTGGAGTTTCTTCTGCTTCTGCTCCAGGGTCGTGTTGCTCTCCTGCTCCAGGTTCTGGAGGATCACCACTTTTTTGTTGAGCTCGTCGATCTTGGCGTTGCGGGCCAGGAGAAGCTGGTTGAGGCGTTCGAGCTCCTTCTCTTTGAGGCGCAAGTCTTTGGAACTGAGGGTGATCAGGTTCTCTTTTTCACGGAGTTTTTTATCCAGGGTTGCCAACTCTTTTCGGCTGGCGGCGAGGGAGCTGTTGATCTCCCGGACCTGTGCGGTCAGCACTTGGTTGCCGCTGCGCTCCCGATCGAGCTGGAGCTTCAGCTCCTGAAGGAGGAGATGGAGTTTGCGCACCTCTTCGGCCTGGAGTCGGATCTTCTCCTCGGCGGCGGCGATATGCTCTTTCTGCCGAGCGATGACGTTTTGCTGGCTTTTGATCTGCGCTTTGCCCGAGGCGATCTTCGCTTCTCGCTCCTGCAGACTGCGCCGCATCTGTGCCAGCTTGGCCCGGCTCTTTTTCAGATCGGCTTCCCGGTGCTGCAACTCCACTCTAGCCTGCTCCAGCCGCTTCTCCTTTTCGTGGAGATTCTCCCGCATCAGCACCGATTTGGAGACGATGGCCCCGATGAGGAGGATAAAGACAAAGAGCAGCCCGGCCATCAGGTCGGCATAGGAGATCCAGAAGTTCTGGCTCTCTTCGGGGCGGCGGTCTCTTCGGAACATCAGCGCTCTCCGTCGGGACCGGTCTCCTCAGGCTCCCGTGCAGCATGGCGTGTCTGCCGGCGGATCCGCTCCTGCTCCCGGGCGATCAGCTCCGTCATCCGTCCAAGTCGCTCCACGGCAGAGGCCAGCTCGAAATCGACCTTCTCCAGGGTCCGTTCCACGCTCTCATCGAAATGCTCCAGCCCCGCTTCCAGCTTCTCGGAGGTCTGAACGAAACGCTCCATGTTCCGGCGCATCGCCTCCTCCGCCCGCAGGCTCTCCCGGCGGTCTTCCAGCCGCTCCAGCGTCTGGCGCAGATCCCGGGAACTCTCCTGCATCTTCTCCGCCAGCAGGGCGAAGCTGCGGCTGGTATCTTCGACGATCTTCTGGTAGTTGCGCATATACTGGGCGTTCATATCCTTGATGAAGTCCAGATTGAAGGTCTCCTGGAGCGTGCGGATGATCTTCTGGTCCTTGAGCTCGCTCTCCATATGCTCGTGCTTGACCAGTTCGCTCCGGCTCCAGATCCGGCTGTTGTAGAGTGCCTCCAGCGCCAGAACCTCCCGCTCGATCCTCGCCAGCCCCCGCCGCTCGAAAAAGATCCACCACAGCGAAAGGAAAATCCCGTAGATCGAGGCGTAGAAGGCGGTTCCGATCCCCGCCAGAAGCAAGGAGATCTGCCGGTCGAGCTTTTCACTGCTCTGCACTGTGAAATCGGGCATCGAGAGGGCGATGGCCAGGAAGGTCCCCAGGATTCCCAGCATCGGGAAGATCGAAGCGGCGACCCGGGCATAGTTGTCGTCCCGGACATCCTTGAAGTAGTCGTCGACAAACTCCCGGACCGTCAGAGTCGATTTGGTCTTGCCCATGATGGTCAGAGCGTTCTTTTTGAGCCCCTCCTGCAACGCCTCCTCCATGAGGGCGAAGTTTTTGGAGATCCGACAGGCGGCGTAGCTGGCGTTGTGGGGGATGAAGAAGAGAAAGACAACGAAGATGAAAGCGACGGTGATCAGCGTATTGAGCCCGATATCGTAGGGCAGATACCCCAGAAAGCTCGCCGCCAGAGCCGCGACAAAAAGAAAAGGGACCGAGACGATCGTCAAAAAGACACCGGGGCAGCTGCCCCCTTTGTGGGTGAGACCTTCAGCCATGAGCATTTCCTCCATCTAATTTAATCTCTGGGCTCAATCGCGATTTCGGCCATTATAACAGAAAGGAATAACCCGATTTGTTTCTTCGTCAATTTTGAATATAATGCCTCCAAAAAAGGTTCGACAATGCTTCCTGACATTCTGATCAAAAAGTCAACGACCAAGAATGGCAAAACGGTTCGTCACCTACGCTGGTGGGTCTCGATGATTATGGCCATGGCCCTGGCCGCCGGGACCTGGAACCCCACCGGACACCATTTCAT